>NZ_JAGFNY010000013.1 GCF_019448115.1 Succinivibrio faecicola
AACACGAATTATGCATCCAATGTTTATACTTTGTTCAAAAGTGTGAACTTAGTGCTGATCCATAATTTCGCCATAATTGAAAATACATCAATGAATGAAATAGCAAAGCTTGCAGGCTACAGTAAGGCTACTTTGTATGTCTACTTTGCAGATAAAGAGCAGCTTGTATCTTATCTGGTTCTCAGAAGTATGAATACACTGTATGAGATCATTAGTGCGCAGATGCAGAATAAAGATAAAAGTATTGAGGAAAGATTTTTTTCCTTGTGTATTGCACTATACAATTATCAGCAGCAGTATCCTTTCTATTTTGCCTTAACTCAAAAGGAAATAAGAGTTGTCGGTGATCTTTGTGACTTTACCGGCGAAGAAAAAGAATGCTATGAAGTTGGCAAAAAAATAAATGCCGTTATTTATGAATACCTAAAAGAAGGTAAAGAAAAAAAGATCTTCAAGCAGGATCTAAAAGATTTCTCAACTGTATTTGCATTGTGGGCAATGATTTCAGGAATAATTTCAATTACTGCAAACAAGAGAAATTATATTGAATTATCCAGTCAGGAAAGTATAGATACCTTCCTCAATTACTCCTTTAGCCTTGTGTATAAAAGTCTCCTTACATAAAGAATACACATACTTTAAGCCACATCTTTGTATGTGGCATTTTTTTTCAAAAAAAGTTCAAATATCATATCTTTTTGATTTATAAAAATAATTTTATTTCAATTGGCGTTTTGCGCCACTTTAAACATAGCAAAAAAAATCTCTGTCGTATCATCATGATAATGTTAGGAGATATAAATATGCTTTTTAGAAAAAAATATAAAAACAAAGGACTCTTTCTTGATGTTAAGGATTTGTGTTACTTAATTGATAAAAGAGTAAATCTCAATATTGAAAAAAGAGTAAGTGAAAGGCTCATTAAAGATATTGGTCATACAAAAATCTTTAATGAACTAGAATACCTTGTACTAAAGGATAAAACAAATCTTAAGACAAATCATGATACAAAAGAAACCTATGACACATTTGAAGTTAACCCAGGATTCAATTATCAGGATCAGTTTATAAGTACAGTTGCGCTAATAAAGGAAACATCCTATTTATCAGATGATCATATTCTGCTTTATACAGACAGACTAAACGATTTCTTTGGACCTCTCAATACAAATGAATCAAAAGGTTCGATACTTGCGTTAAGCTATAAGATCATACTGTATGCACTGAAAATTGGAAAAAACAATTCCTATTATTTTGAAGATAACTCTGTAAAAGATGCAGCTCTTATGATCATGCTCACCGCAACAACCTACTGCCTTGGAAGAGCTTTACATTCATTTATAGTTAAATCTGACGAAGATAACAAAAATGAGGTTGAATACAATCCAATCAATGAAACACTAAGAGAATTTATCTTAAAAAACGATACTCTCAATATTAAGCAGATCTACAAAGAGTGTAAAAAGGATCATATACAAATTCTAAAAACAGGACTGCTCATTGCAAATTCCTTAGTTAAAGACACCCGTGAGCAACTTGATGACAAAGAGATAATATACAACCTCTTTTGCATAAAAGAAGACGATATTCTCTTTAAGATCCTGAAAAAATCGATCTGCGTATGCCTTGAAAATGCTGAATGTGATGATCAGTATCTTGAAGCTATAAGACCTGTTTTTATAGGAAAAGCTCATACGCCTAAAGACTGGGATACAAACGAGGAGTTAAAAAATAAGCCTTATTTTTACGACAAGGAACTGCTAATGAATACCAATATTCGACAAGCTGTAACTTACTACGTAAATAAAAATGAAAGCGTAATTAACCGATTTATGAACGATTACAAGGATACAGTAGAAAAACATTATCTAGATAAAATTGAAAATGAAAACAAGACGCAGAGTTTTGAAAATACTCTGGCAGAATTAAATGCAGAAAATAAAAAGGATTTTGAAAAAAGAGAAAGATTAGTCAAATCTTTCGAAACCACGCTTTCTGGTTTTAATATTGAACCTAGTACAGAACCTAAAGAATACCATGATTTCTTTTTGCGTAATGAAGATTTCTATGATGACGCAGACAAGATCTTTATTGTAGGAGATACAATCGAGGAAGCTCATGAATATTTTGATGGATATATACAAAAGATAGAGGAATTAGCTCATCTTGCAGCATCAAATGAGGAAGTAAAAAGATTACTTATAAACGAATGCACAACTATAAAAAGGTGCTTGGATAATATAAACGGATTTGCAAGAGATAAAGCGGTAAAAATTAATTTTCAGCTGTCGCAGGATCTTTTCAATGCAACCTTTTTTGATGATTACTTCCAAATTCTCAAAAAGGTTGTCATCTGTGTAAAGGGACCTGAAACCAAAAATGTTGTAATCAAATATCTAGCAAGATTTTTTCAGGACCATTTAATGAAAATTACAAAAGCTTTAGTAGATATTCTTAACTAAGTTCTTTTTTAAGAATACGTAAAAATTCCATAGCACCTTGAAGATCTAGCTCACTATGAGCATAAGCCATCTGTTTTAATTCAAGAGAGATATATTCATCATGCTTATCTCTATCAAGATGGCGGATCTTCTTTACCAGATCAACAGGATTGATTTCTGAATTATTGATAATGTTATAAACTGCAACCTTAAGAGAATCCATAGGAACAAATTCAAGCTCAATATGGGACTTGTACAGACTTGCTTTTATATTCTCTTTTCTAAGTAAAAGAACAATAGTCTGCATTACTCTGTCACCTTTCCATGGGAACAGAGAAATACCCTTTGCACCTTCGTAGTAGTGGCATCTATCAAGTTTGAAAAGATTAAACAACTCAATGCCTCTTAAAAGATGCTCTTTAGCCTTTTTATTTAAATAAGCAGGCACCTTTTTTTGCAGATAGATATCTCTCATTCGTTCTCGAATGATGTCATATATTCTACCTGATGCTCCATTTACTGTTAAAGGCTGTGTATCATACTGATAAGGTTTAACGCTGATAACATGTCGTTTTGATGAAAAGAAGACCACTCTCCATCCTCTGCCTGCGAACAGGAATGTAGAATCCACTTCAAGTTCATAATTTAAAGGAACTGATCCAATTATATGACCATCATGTTCAATCAGATATTCTTGTGGCGTATCAAAGGCAGCATAAAAACTCCACTCTGAAACTAGACTTTCACCATTCAAACCTAAAGTGAGTGAACCATCGTTTAACTGTACAATCAAATCATGTTCACCAAGTGATCTTAAAAAAGCAGCAAATACTTTAGGAGTACAAAGACAGAATGGTCCTGTCTGACATAAAAGCTCATAAAGAGCCTTTGCACTTACAGATCCAAATGAAGCTATAACAGACAGTGTCTGCTGAAGGAGCGTTGAAAATGAATACTCATGTGATAAAGGTGGTTCATACCATCTTTCTAGAAGAAGCTCTATCATCGCTACTGTCATAACAGTATCTTCATAAAGCTCCTCATGATTAGAATTATTCTCACCTTCAGGAAGAAATACACGCAATACAGCTTTGTGATCACGACGTCCAGCTCGTCCTAGACGCTGTCTTAATGATGCAACAGAAATAGGGTGATCAACCTGGCCAATTGAATTTACATCTGAGATATCAATACCAAGTTCAAGTGTAGCTGTGCAGATTGCTGTTGTAGGCCATCTTCCTTCCTGCAATCTGTATTCAAGTGATTCTCTTAAATCCTTTGATAAGGATCCATGATGAGGAAAAAACTCGTTTGGGACAAAATTCTCAGAGCACTTCATTTCAAGTTTTGCTGCAATTTCTTCTGTTGCAGATCTTGAATTACAGAACACAAGATTATTTTTGCCTCTTAGAAGTCTGAAAATATCATCTGATATCTTTGAATAAGCATTTTCCTCTAAAGAAGGCTGGTTTTCAGCTGAATCCTGTAACTGCTCTTTAAGGGAATTATCATCGCTTTGATTATCCTTAAAAAAAGAATCCGGCTCAAAAGGTTTGTCATAACCTTTTATCTGAACACTTAATGTATCTTCACTGCCTTTAGGTGCTGTAATAATTCTGCACCTAACTTTTGAATTTGGTCTTAAATATGATGAAACAGATGTTGCATCTGAAAATGTAGCTGATAGAGCTATTCTTGGGACTAGCTTACCAATAAGATTCTCTAATCTGTGAAGCTGGGACTGAAGCTGATAACCTCTTTGTGTGCCCATAAATGCATGAAATTCATCTATTACAACATAACTTAAATACTTCATGCTTTCTTTAATCCATTGAACATGGTTAATAAGCATTGATTCTAAAGATTCAGGTGTTGTAAGGATGATTCCAGATGGAGAGTTTTTCAGATTCTTTTTCTTGCTTGCACTGACATCTCCATGCCAAGGAGTTACATTGTCAGCACTGAATTCACACATCTGCTCTAACCTTCTGCACTGATCGTTAATCAGAGCCTTTAGAGGACTGATATATAAAATCCTGATTCCTGTTTTTTCAGGATTTTTGTGAATTGCTGTTATTGATGGTAAAAAAGCTGCTTCTGTTTTTCCACTTGCAGTCGATGCAGAAATAATAACGTCTGTCTTTGCCTCGAGAATAGGCCTAACCGCCAACTCCTGAATAGGAAGTAAAGACTGCCACCCTTTTTTATGCATCCATCTGATTAATGACGGATCTAGTAATTCGAGGCTTTGTTCATTCATATCTATAATGTAAATGAAGTCAGATCATCGTCATCCTCATCATCCTGAGATGAAGAATTTTCATCTGATGACAGAGTCTGACCTTTTACTATTGTAACCAAAGAGGTATCTGTTTCTGATTCAATCTTAATAGAGCCAATCAGTGCCTGCCATGAAAGATCAGGATTCTGCTCGATAACTGATAAAAGATCTACAAATGCCTTAATTGTATTTCTTGGTGTTCTAAAATATGCATCACCGATATTCTTTGAACAGTGTACTAAAAAAGCTTTTAACGCTTCATCAGGTAAAAGGTAGTTTTCACTCTTGCCAGATGCAAATACATTTCTGATATTGCAAAGCAGAACAAAAATTTCTTCAGGAGAAAGATTCTGCAGCATGAGAATAGGACTTCTGTAATCAACAACATTTGCTACTTTTGCAAAGGTATTTTCTGCAAGTCTTGAGTGTAATGCTTCATATGAGTACAGACCTTTTCTCTGATCCATCAAAAATTCAGGTGTACCACCGAACATAAAACCAATGTTCTGTGCTGATCCTTGAAGACAGTCATTTAATATTCTTAAAAGCTGTTCGTAGTTAGAAGTTCTTGCTCTTTGAGATGGTAATTTGTACAGATTTACCATTTCATCAAGATTTACTAAAAGACCTTTATATCCTGCCTGAGTTATAAATCTTGATAACAGTTTGATGTGATCATAAACATTTGAATCTTCAACTATTGCTCTTACACCAAGATCTCTTTTTGCATCTGCTTTAGTTGTATATTCACCACGAAGATAACGGATTACACAGCCTTTTAACTCTTCATTGTCTTCGTTGTATGCCTGCCAGTATTTTGCAATTACCTGAGCAAAATCATATCCATCAACAAGCTCTGACAGAGACGAAAGCTTTTCTTTAATCACCTGCTCTACGTCACGACCAGTCTCATCTGCAATTCTTCTTTGCTCTGTTATGAATTTCTCTACAAGAGGAACCATAGCATTACCTTCTGGATGAGCTCTTGTTGCAAGATTTCTTGTTAATTCCTTATAAAGAGATCTTGCCTGACCGGACGATGCAAATATTCTTCTGTCTGGTGATAAATCGGCATTGATTACAACCAGTCCCTTTTCTAGCGCAATATAGCGAATAAGCTGAAGGAAGAAGGATTTACCGGCACCAAAATCACCAATAACCATTCTGAAGGCACTGCCACCTTGAATAATATTATCAATGTCTTCGATTAGAGCTTTTACTTCATTAACTCTTCCAACCTGAATATATTCAAGTCCTGTTCGTGGAGTAACACCCGCTCTTAAAGATTGGATAATTGCAGCACGTTCCCTTGGTCTGATGTTTGCCATGGTAACTCCTAAAAAAATTGTAAACTGCATATTATATAACATGTTTTCTTTATGTAGAGAATAATTAATACCGTATGTATCATATTCAATATTTGAATTTCTCAAAAAAATCATTCTTTTCTATACTAAAAATAACTCCTTACACAATATAGGTGCATTTATGTATGTTCAGATAAGAATGGTTCGTAACTGTAAATACGTATATGTAGTCGAAAACAGGCGAAGAAAGAGTGATGGCAAAATTGTAAGAAAAACCATCGATAAACTTGGTAAATTAGATGATTTACTAAAAAAGGATCCTCTTTTTATTGAACATCTGAAAGCAACACTGAAAAATAAAGGCGAAATTGCAAAATCTGAACAGCGGTTATATGAAAACCTTACAATAAAGGCTCAAGAGAATGAGCTATCCGCCAACCTAAACAATGGATATCAGTTTATCTATTATGCAAATGAACCATTAAAAAGGTTCTGGGATGCATATTTAAACCTTCATTATTATTTCAAATATCTGCAGAGAAAATACTACCGGGATCTGGCATTTAATATCGAGGAAAAAGTATTTCATATGATGCTTGAATATCTTATTCCTGAAGCCTTTACCCTTAAAAGATCAAATGCTTTTTTTAATGAAAAGGTAGATCTGATTCATGAACGAAGCACAGATGAAGAATGTAAGGAAATCATCTTTAATACAAGGACTCGTTTTGAAAAATATATTAAAAGATTGGATAGAGTAAGATTTCCGTGGTATCAAACTGTTGCAAAAGAATATGACAGCCTATGTGCTGCAACAAAAACAAATTTAGATAAGGATAGCTATATTGCAATTTTTAAGCATATTTTAAAACAGAGCTTTCTTTATTGCATAAATCATTATTTATCTATAACTCATAAAGTTTCATCACTTAATGTTATTGAAGAGGCAATTCAGAATTCCAAACTGATAAGAATAATTCCTCTAGATAAAGAAAAAAACGAGACTATTTATATAAAGATTGCTCATAAAACTACAAAAATAATGGATGCTATTACCCTTATTGTAGGAATGGATATCGTTGATAACTGCCAATCAGAACGAGAACTTATTAGAAAACTTAGATACAGAAAAAAGGATTTGGATATTGAAAATATTGAAAATGAATTTGAATACGACAACCTTGATTATGAGCTTGTTGATCAGAGTAAACAAAAGGAAGTTGAAGAAGAAAGCAGTATCAGCTTTGTATTCGGCTTAAGACATACATAATGAGTCTTACTTACAGAGTAACTTAAGGTTCTTTTTTCATATTTGTATTGCAACCACATCTTTTACACAAAGGAATGCTCTCATCATGACTTGTAAAATGAACGCCACCCCATTTACACAACTCCTGCAGTGCAGGTAGAAGAGTTTTACAATAATCTGAAAGACTATACTCAACATGAGGCGTCAGTTCTGTTGATAAAACATGTTTTACAATCAGATTTTTATTTAGCATTTCTTTTAAAGTTGCACTTAATACAGCGTCGGAAACTGATACAAGCTCATCTCTAATCTTTGAATATCTAACGGTGCCATATGTATGAAGAACACAAAGAACACGGCTATTCCATTTTCCACTTATAAGAGAAATTGCATACTCAAGTGGACAGCGAATGTCTTCTTGCTTTTTCTTCTGATACATATTTTATCCTTACAAAGAAATTTATTAGTGGCTAATAAATTTATTAGTATCTTACATTTAGGCAAACAATAAATAATAATTCAACACTATACAGTAAACATATCGACATATAAAGGAGATAAAAATGAGCAAGGAATCATACACATTTAAATCAGTAGATCTAAATTCAGATAGAACAGAGCTGCATGATCTTTTAAATCTCACTGGATGTGAAGTTTCTATTAATAATATGGCCCCAAATACACAAGCACCTTTTTTCCATTACCACAAAGAGAATGAAGAAGTGTATGTAGTGTTAGAAGGTTCAGGTTTTGTATACGCAGATGGTGAAACTATAAAAGTTGAAAAAGGATCTGTATTCAGAATGGCTCCATCCGTTAAACGATGTATAAAAGCTGAAGAAAACGGTATACGTTTTTTGTGTATTCAGTGCAAGGAGAATTCACTAGCTCAGTTTACATTCGGTGATGGTGCTATAGATAAAACAATTGAATGGAAAATCTAATCATTAAAGGCGGAGTAAGCTCCGCCTTGTAGTTTGAATTTAAGCTAAACGAGCTTTCTGCTCTATCTCAAGAGTTGTAACAGAATCATCTTGTGAATTTAGCTCTTCATGAAGTTTTTCAAGAGATTCAACAGAAATAATTTTTGCTTTTGGAATAAAGTTGAACTCGGTTGCTGTTGCAGATGTATAAGCCCCCATCATTCTTCCTACAAGAAGATCACCAACTTTTAGGTGTGGTAAATTGATACCCTCAGCAAGAATATCAATACTGTCGCAAGTAGGACCTGCTAGTACACTCTTTTCAGTTAGTGGGCTGTCAGAAATAACTGATTTTGGATAAACTACATGATCAAAAATCTGACCACTATAGCTTCCATAAACGCCATCATCTACATAGTACCAAGGAACATCCTGGCGACGAGAAACACCAACAACTGATGAAACAGAAATCATGCATGGTGCTGCAATAAATCGACCAGGCTCTGCTTTAAGCTCGAGATTCACAGGAAGCTTGTTGCAAGCTTCACGAATTGGAGCACAGAATGCATCAATATCAGTATCTTCTGCATTTAAATAATCAACAGGGAATCCACCGCCAATATCAAGGATCTTAAGGTCAATTCCATCTGCTTGAGCCTGACGGATGATACCGTTACATGTTTCAATAGCTTCTACGTGACGCTTAGGGTTAGGTGCTTGTGAACCAACATGGAAAGAAAGTCCAACAACGTTAATTCCAAGTTCACAGGCAGCCTTTAGCAGATCCATTGCCTCATCTGGGGTGCAACCGAATTTCTTTGATAGATCTACAGGAGTTTCTGGATTTGGGAAACTTAATCTTAAAAGTAACTGAACATTCTTCTTGTATGGAATGAATTTTTTAAGTTCACAAAGATTGTCATAGACGAATACTGAACAGCCAAATTCCAATGCATAACGAATATCACTGTCTTTTTTGATAGGATGCGTATGAATGCAATCGTTAGGAGATACCCCCTGACTCTTTACAAGATCTATTTCTCCATTTCCTGCAAGATCAAAACTTGCACCAACTGCTTTTAATGCTCTTATAACATTAGCGTCAGGTAGTGGTTTTACAGCATAGTGAAGTCTGAAATTAGGCAAGGCTTGCTTTAGTTGAAGATACTGGTTCTGTACTTTGGAGAGATCCTGAATTAAGAATGGAGAACCGAATTTTTTAACAGCTTTTTTTAAGTCAGCATTAGTTAAAAGTGACTGTTTCATTGTCTTATTGTACACCTCGACTTAGAGACCTTTGTGTCTCCGATAAAAAATCCCGGCCAAACAATGTGACCGGCGTTGTTTTTTTTTGCGGCGTCAACTTTAAGGAATTATGATAAATATGACAATACTTTTTTTTAAATTAGTTTATTAGCACCAATGTAGTGCAAATCACTGTAAAAATAGCAATACAATACAGTTTTAAAATCAAAATACGTTTCTTTCACGCCTGTTTTTTAATTATTTTGTAAATTAAGAAGAATTCTTTTTTTGACCTTGCCTTTAACTTTTGAACTATTCAAATTTTTCTGTAGATCTTATTATTATAATAAGTATGTAATCACTCTTATCTATACAAGGAACAAAATGGCAATTGCAACATTAAAGAACTTTGATGAATATGAAAAGAACTATTACTCATCATTACAGGCACATCCTAACTACAAAACTTTAGCTTCAATTATTGAGCCTTTTTTAAAAGAGATAATTGAAGAAGGCGAGTTCTACGTAAGAGTTCATACACAAACGCTTAAACAGATCTTATTATCAGGAAGACTAAAGAATGCTTTAGAAGCATCAGGATCTGCAAGCTTTGGCGGAGGAAAGTCCCGTATAAACAGTACAGTGCACCTGTTTAACTGTAACACAGAAGAATTAAAAGACTCAGACTACCCAAGATTTGGATATCTTTCATGTAAAGACAGAAGAAGGAACTTTTTTGCCACTGCTGACATGGGATTTCAGTATGGAATGAGTGTCATTAGATTAAAAAAAGAGAAACTTTTTAATAGAACAACAATAAGTGTTGGATCAACATTAGATTTTGGAAGTTATAATTTTTTAGTGCCTAGTTATCTTGATAATCCTAAAGCAAGTTGCATTGTATCTTTTCCTAATCATCCATTGCTAAACATAATAATGGCGCCTCAAAATGCAGGATCATTTAAAAACCTTGAAATTATTGCAAAAGGAATAATAGATAAGAAAATAACGGCTGATAACTTTTTCAAAATTGATGATCTATTTGGAGATATGGTTCCTCAGTTTAAGTATTTTGAACTGCAGTTTCATGGTGATATAAAAACAGATGATTTTGAATGCATTGATACTGATGAATTAGATCCAGATGTCGAAAAAATCTGTAACGATCTAAAGATTAATATCGAAGAAATGGCTTTATAAGGTCTTTAAGAAAATCATACCCAAGACCTTAAGCAATTTTAGCAGAAGGGTTTGGTTGGTTAACGATCTGCCATACTAAGTAGGCAGATCTTTTTGAACCAGAAAATGGAAAAGTAAATTTCTATAAAAAGAAGGACATAGAAAGATAATACCTATTTCCTATTCTCAGGAAAATAAACGTACATATTTTTTTGTGCCGTCAGCATATAATTCGTAAATCCCTTTTTTATCCTGTCTTATGATAGGTACGCCTGCAGCCCAGCTTTTTTCAATTGCTTTTTTTAGATTTTCTCTCAAAATTTGAGGATTGCACATTTTCTCAAAAAAAGCCTGACCTGGACTTATATTCCTAGATTCAAAACTATTTTTTCTATTCATTTTGCCAACCTATAAAATATCTTTCAGCACTGATTATAGTTCATATTTATATTTATGATGACATTAAAGATTACATCAACGTTTGAATTACCATTCTAAATCAGATTTTTATTCTTCTTTTCTATATTTTTGCTTTCGACAGGACCTATTTTCTCATTGATAGTAGTAACAATATATAAGCAAATTAACATTACACCTTGAATAGCCATCTTCTATAGATTTATAAAAGAATGTTATGGCGACCACACCATTTGAACTACATCACAAAGTAGCAAAGTAGTTCAGAAAAAAATTAATGTAAATTAATCAGTTAGTTACAACACTGATTTCGCTCTTTAAAAATGTGATTCAGAGATCAAACTTTAGGTTAAAGTATTAATATTCTATGCTCTGTAACTTAATGAAATAACATAAGAATATTAGTATGACACCAGAAGAAAACTTCGATAAAAAGGATGCACAGTTCTTACAGAGAATTATTGAACTAAACTTCAATGATCCAAGATGTCAGACTGCCATTAAATATTGTTTCTCAGTAATAGCATCAGTAGTCATTATGGCTAGAATTGCAGGAAACAATAACAGCTGAACACAAAGGTTATTCTGGTTAGAGAACTTAGAGTCCTTAAAGTCTATGTTCTATGGTTTAGATGATGAAGTTCCAAGTGAACAAACCATCAGACGAGTTATATCAGGCGTAAAGACAGAGGAAACAATCAAGTTCTTGACAGAGTACTTTTCGGAATACCAAAAGAACTCACAATCATCAGAAGATGAAGTTCCATTATCTAAAAGAGATGTTATAGCAGCTGATGGACAGAATATCAGAGCTACAAGACAGACCAAGAAAGGTAATGATGCCCGTAAGAGCACCGGCTATGATTTGGTCAGTCTGTATTCAACCAAGTATGGTTTAACCATCTCTCAGAGAGCTGTAGATAAGAAGAACCATGAAGCAGAAGCAATCCTTGAGATGATAGCAACTTTAAACCTTAGAAACTGTATTCTCACCTGGGATGCTATCAATACCAGAGCTGTAACCTTAGATGCTGTAGTAAAAGCATTTGCAGACTTCTTAGTCAGCCTTAAAGCTAACCAGGGAGAGCTCTTTGACGTAATTGAAGAAGCATTCAGCTGGCTAGATGTAGATAAATTTCAAGGTGAAGTTCTGTCTTCATCCAGAACCAGTACTGACCATGGCAGAATAGAGACTAAAGAAATATCTATTCTCAGTGCTGAAGATATATTAAGCACCGACTTGAAAAGAAAATGGACTCATGTTCATTCTGTAATCAGAGTAAGAACAAGCAGAATTTATAAAAGTTCTGGTGTTCAGACTGAAGACAGAGAAGACAAGTTCTTTATTAGCTCTATTACACCTGATGGTTTAGACCCTTCTTTTGCTGCTACTATGCAAGATATCATTCTCTCAAGATGGCAGATTGAAAGTCGCCACTGGGTGATTGATGTAGTCTTTGGTCAGGATGCATTACCTTTAAGAAATAAAGAGTACATCGAGAACTCAACTGTCTACACCAAGATTGCCTGCAATGTATTAAGCTACATTAGAGATCATGTCCCTTACTACAATGGTAAGCCTTGGTCTTTTGAAAGCTTACAGATTTTAGCAAGGAAAGCTCAAACCAACTTCATGTTCCTAAAAGCATTCTTTACTAAAGATATGACAGAAATAGAGAACGATGAAAGATTCATTGGGATCTTTTACAAAGAGCCTGAACCTACAGGTAATGATGTACCTGATAACCTTGAAATTACAGGTCATGAGAACCAGATAGATGACAGCTTCATGCTTGCTAATCTGGTAAGACGAAGTAGCAAGATTAAAAGCAAAAGAAAACTCCGTTAGAGTTTGATTTCTGAATCACATTGTTAAAGAACGCCTTTGTTGGTAACAACTGAGGCTTTTGGTCATGGCTTAATAAAATAAGCCACAACACAAGGCAGATAAATCTGCCTAAAACTGGTAAAAAAACTGGCTACAACATCATTGTGATCTCGATCTATGTGTGTTGTCGCCATAAAAGAATGTCCCATAAGTTACAGATATCAGATCTAATTATACTAATCTTTCTATGTGTCTTATGATTTGGACTTGGCAGAATAACAGACTCTTTTTTCACACAAAATATCGATTTTTTTAGTGTTGTTTTTGTCAGTTTTTGCTCTATCAGCAGATAAGGAATGTAACAATGGCTTATTTAAGCCAAAGTTAAAATTTTGAAAAAATAATTTGAAAAATTTGAACAGTAGAAATCAGAAGAAATATTCTGACAATTCAATGATTTAATACTGTAATGACGACTGGTGCTGATACCGAGTACAGCATGAGATTCAGTCATTACACCTTGGTTTTCACAACAAACCATGATATAATTACTCCAGTTTTTGGTTTTGGGAAATGAGCTTAAACATTTTTTGTTTAGGCTCATTTTTTATTCTACATCAAAATTTCTTAAACATCAAAGTATATCAAAAAATATTAAAAATTTAATTCCTTATTTTAGAAAGAAAAAATTATTATTTCATTGTATTATAAGGACAATAATTTTTACCAATTCACTTTTAATACGTGTTATTATCAACATCAACAAACAAAGTTACATTTATTTTATATATATGAAGAAAAACTTAACCAATAAAGATATTCTTGAAAGAATTGTATCACCAAACCGCTTTTTAAAGGCAATTGATGACTTGGTAGATGCTAAATACCAAACTCTTCCAGGAAAGATCAGGGATGGCATAAAGGACTTTGTTAAAAGTGAAAACATGGAACAGATTTGGAATGCTCTCAATATTCAGATTAAAATTATTGATGAACATGCAGGCCTTAAAAGAAACAAAAAAGACTCATTCTCAATTAGAGAATGGCTATAATACAAGTAATTTTTACTTTATTTTTCAAAGCGTTATTTTTATACATCGTTATTAAATTAAGTACGATGATTGCTAGCAAAAATTTCCCTTTCTTACTCTATTGTCATTTTACCATTTAAGAGCATTTAAGAGGGGATTATCGATTAGTTTTTATTATTACCGTGTATTATGCCTAAAATTCTTCCTCAAATTAAGACAAGTGAATTAAAAAAACTGATAAAGAGCAAACAAAAAGGAATCTTTTCATTGGGAGGCTCTTTTGGTCTTGTTTTGCGAAAAACAGAATTCTCTTCAACCTATCAAATTCGCTATTACTTTCAAGGAAAGCAGAAATTCTGCACTATTGGAAATAGTGAACTTATTTCCTACAAGGATGCAAAAAAACTCTGCCTAAAATACAGACAGATGGTTTTTAACGGAGAAGATCCAGCCGAAGTAAAAAGAGCTCAACGAAAAAAAGACGAAAAAGAAGCTAAAAAGACAACGATTAAACATCCTTTCTGGAAAGTAAGCGATGAGTATTTAAACTTCAGAGAAGAAAGTGGTGCTTTTAAACATTCTATGAAAGGAAAAAGAGATTATTCATCTATGATGGTAACTTACGCATATCCAGTTATTCAGAATATGGATGTCAGTGCTATCACACCGGATGATATTCTGAAGATTTTAAAAGATCCATATGTAAACAAACCTTTCATGGCCTCAAAACTTAAAGGTCATATAAAAGGAGTTTTTGATTATGCAATTTTAAAAAAGTATCGCACGGACTCGAATCCAGTTGATATGGATGGAAGCCTGGGAATAATCCTCAAATCCTTAAATTCAAAGAAGAAACAACCATCTCATAACGCAGCACTAGATTGGAAAGATGTACCAAAACTGATAAAAGCATGTTTCAATCGACATACAGTCCCTGCCTATGAGCTAATCTTTTCCATTCTAACGGCAACAAGATCTAAGGCCGTAAGGCTCATGGAATGGACTGAAATTGACTATCGTGAGAAAACCTGGACTATTCCTCTTGCTCACGATAAAAACAAAAAGGAAAATGCAAACAGAACTATTTACCTCTCAAAAGCAGCTTTACAATTATTAAAGTGGATAGAAAAACGCTCTGAAACAGTTTTTGTGTCGAATTTATGCAAGGCATATAGCGATTCAGTCTTTAAAGCTGTTATTTATCAGTTAAATGAAGAACATAAGAGGTTTAAGACAACACCTTTATTTGTTGATAAATCAATACTCGATCCGAAAACAAACAAGCCTGTACCAATTACGCAACACGGCACTGCAAGATCATCTTTCAAGTGCTGGGCAAGTGCTGATGAAAACGCATCAAAAAGATACAATGTTGATGCCGTTGAATTGTGTCTATTACATGAAAGAAAAGATCCTTTGAAAGGAGCTTACGATAGAACAAAGCACATTTCTGAAAGACGAAGGATCATGGAAGATTGGGGAAATAACTGTACATCTCTAATATCTGACAAGTTTTGGGGAAAGTAATTATACCTACAGTATCCTGATTTTATTTTAAAATTCATCAGGGTACTCCTGTTTTGCTTCATATTCATAGAAGTCCTCTTTTATCGCTCGATATCAGGTGAAGATTTTGTTTTCTTGCTAGAGTTTAACTCTTGAGACTTGTCTCCTTTCGCTGAAAGAGCCAATGCAGTTTTTTCTAGTACAGAATCAATACTCTTGACTAATGCATCTCTTTTATTAAGGAAAATCTCAGACTGGCTGTCTATTGGGAAATCAGCAGAGTAACGATCCATAAATGCGATTTGCTGTTGAGCATGTAGTGCTTTTGCTCTTTTTAAGGATGTTTCTCTTGTATTTAAAAGTTCTGAATATTCAGGAGAAAGGTAATTGGCAAAATTCATGTTGCGCAAAGATGCAATGATGCTATTTAAACTTCTATGAACAGAATCTAAAGGTAATCCCTGAGCAAACTGTCTATCTACACCTGGTACTGCAGCCTGAATTTGAGGTATGTAACTTTCATAAGTTTTGTAGTTTGCACAAAACCGTTTAATCCCTTTTAAACAGTCTATCTGCTTTGAAAAATTGTTTAATGCACCTTCTTGCCTTGCTCTATCACCATTATGCATACACATTTCAAGATAACTGCATAACCCTACCATAAAACAGTCCATTTCAGCAATTTTGCTAATATTGCCTTCTAATGCAACATTTTTAAGTATATTTGATAATTTTGAACAACCAAGATCAAATGGTTTTAAACTACTTCCTGCCCTAGTCTCACAAAATCGTTTAAAAGATAATTCTGTTTCATTTGAATATTTTACTGCTTTCAAAAAAATATCAGACGAAGCAAAATCAAAAGGGAAACTGCTTTGTTTTGAGGAAAACCATTGATGAGAGAAATTATTTGAAGAATTAAAACTCATCAGGGTAAACCTTCTTTGCTTTTGAGAGATTAAGGAATTTAATTGCCCTAAAACCTCCTGCTATTTTGGCTGAAATTGCAGTGAATGGCTCAGCAGGGATTCTATTTAATATTGTGCAAGCCTCCTCGTTGAGACCTCTCTCGAATAAAGCATCTGATTCTTCAAAGATACTTTCGATTTCTTCATCCGTCATTTCAATATCATACTTTTCTCTGCAAGCGTAATAATCCTCCCACTCTTCTTTTGTCATTTCTGGGAAGTCCCTATACTTTGGAGGATTTGGTAATTTCTCTGGTATTCTCATATTCACCTCAATGTTTGTGAGTCACACATCTACACATCTTCTTTGAGATTATAGAATAAATCTAACGATTCATATTTAGCTGTCTTTGATATTCATTCTGTCGCATCTGTTCTTCAGCCTCTCGTTCTGCCTGTTCACGTTGTTCACGCTGTTCAGTTGCTAGATCTGCAGAAATTCTTTCTCTGATAGTCTGTTCGAGTCTCTCTTGAGCTAGTTCCTGTTCATAGATGTTCTTTGCCATCATAAGATCAGCACATCTTCCACTAGAAATGTATTCAAGAAACTTTCCGCAGGCATGGGCAGTGCAATACTTTTCACCTAGAACTGAAGAGACCTGCTGATAAAATGAATAGTATTCTGGACTTGAGAAAATCTTTTTAACACTATTCACCGTACTATTATCATACTGTCTTTTTTTATATCTATAGATACCTATTAACACGGCACTTAAAACAACTAACACATACACATAGTTCTGCTGCCCAATCACGCCAATAATATAGTCACCAACGAAAACAAGTTTTGACAAATAACCAATCAGACAAGCGCATGGAGGAGCAATCAAGAATATATAGACAAGAGAAGAGAAGCACCAACCAATCCATGACTGTTTAGCATTGAAGTATGACTTTTCAAGGGATTCATAATAATCAAGCTGAGCTTTGCAAGCCACCAAAAATTGAACAAGTTGCGGATTCATTTGATTAACTCCTATTAAAAAGCCCTGCATATGCAAGGTCTATGAATTGCAGATTACATTTGCTCTGCTCCTTTTTTCCACTTTTCAATAAGATCTTGTGGAGCATGTTCACATTTTTTATATTCAGCTTCTGTTATCTTTTTGTCAAACAATTCTAAACCACAGTTTCTGTCTTTCAACTTTATCATTTCAGGATTATATTGACCTAATTTTTTAACCCTGCACTCCTTAATATATTTGGTTACATCATCTATTTTTCCCTGTCTTGAAAGAGATTCCAGTTCTTCTCTGTCATAAGTGCAATGGTAATTGTTAGGCTCAATTTTCTTTTCGCCACAACCTGATAAAGTGACGGTTGCAACTAATGTAACAGCAATAGCAGAATACAATTTCATTTACTAATTTCCTTATATTAAATCTTGATTATACTAAACCAACAATTTCATCAGGTGATATTTGTTTTTGTCTTTCGACTAATTCTAATACCAATTCAACTATTTTTCTACATTTCAATCTTAAATTTATATCCGATATTTCGTTATTTTCTCTTAACTCGTTAAAAATACTGATAATTTCTTGACAGTTCTCCTTATTAAAGATATCACTCTTGATATAGATTTCAAGTGCCCACAATATTCTGTTCAGATTTTCAATTCTATCAATGAGTTGTAAAGAGCGTTTGGATAAGGCATTAACCTGCTTTGAAGTCAGAGAATTTTTGAGTGACACCATTACATGAGCAAAATCATCTCCGAGCTTATATATTTCAGAAAGAACAAATGCTCTATATGCATTAAGAGGACTTTCCATTTCTATTTCCTTTTAAAGGGATTCACTTTTGATTTTAAAGGTCTAGCTCTATTGTTTTGAATTTTTGCTCCTTTAGATGTTGATACTGAACCGCCTGGCAGAGAAATAGTCAATTTTGAAGCCTTTTCAACAAGCTGAAGAGCGAAAGCCTTCTGCTTTTCTTCAAACTGCTTACAAGTTATTTGACCACTTTCAACAAGTTTCAACTGGGATTCAAACATTGCCGTAAGTACTGGATTTTTACATAAATCAGGAAGCTCTTCTAATAACCTTATTCCTACAGGAGTTGCTTTGATTTTTTTACCAACAAGTTCTAAAAAGCCTTTTCTCTTCAATTCAGCAATAATGCCTGCTCTTGTTGCACTTGTTCCAATACCATCACCATCTTTCAAAACCTTCTTAAAAGGGCCATCTGGTACAAAGTTATAAATATTTTGCATTGCTTTGATAAGTGTTCCTTCTGTGAAAGATGCTGGAGGCTTTGTCTGCGCTGTTACAGGACTTATCTTCAGAACATCAACAATTTCACCTACAGAGAGTTTTGGAAGACTTTGAGAGTCTTCTTTTTCATCGTCTTTGTCCTGCTCTACAGCATCATCTTCACCACCATAAACAGCTAAATAGCCACTTTCAACTACTACAGAGCCTTTACAGGCGAATACTTCGCCTGACACATCCATTTTGATTGTTGTAGCTAGAAGTTTTGCAGAAGGAAAGAACTGGCTTAAATAACGCTTAACAATAAGCATATACACCTTTCTTTCATCGTCTTTCAACTCAGATAAATTACCTACTTGCTGGGTTGGGATGATTCCGTGATGGGCTGTTATTTTGCTATCGTTCCATACTTTGGACTTTATTGAAGGATCTGCTTTCGAAATTATTGATTTCAGCTCTGTATGAAAAGAGTATAAGGACTTTAAAACCTTAGCAGCATCCTGATGTTGAACTGTTGGTAGGTATTCACAATCAGAACGAGGATAAGTAGTGAGCTTGTACTTTTCATAAAGTGCCTGGCATATATTGAGTATTTGCTCTGCAGAGTAGCCATATTTAGCATTTGCTTCTGCTTGAATTGAAGCTAATGAGTACACTAACGGTGCATTCTTATCTTTTCTTTTTGTCTCAAACGCAATTACTTTTGACTTTTTGGCATTAGCTAATTTTTGCTGTAAAAATCTTGCAACATTAAGATCAATAAGCCTGCCTTCACTATCCAGGCCTTTTTGAGTTTCACCATACTGCAGTGTAGCGGTAAAAGTCTTATTTTCTGCTTTAAAGTTACCTTTAAACACATAATAAGTTTGAGGCTTGAAGTTACTAATCTCATGATCTCGTGTAGCTACAAGATTAAGCGTTGGTGTCTGAACTCGGCCGACAGAGAGAAGAGAGCCTTTACCACTTCTTCTTGAAGCAAGAGTAAATGCTCTTGTTGCATTCATACCAATAAGCCAGTCAGAGTGACTTCTTCCTAAAGCAGCATTTCTCATGCCTATATATTTTTCATTAGACTCAAGTGAAGATAAAGCTCTTTTTACTGAAACACTATCTACAGCCGAAGCCCAGTAACGCAAAACAGGCTTTTTATTGCCTATAAAAGACAAAATTTCATCAACTAAAAGCTGGCCTTCACGATCAGGATCACCACAGTTAACAATAGTAGTGATGTTAGATTTTTGAGCAAGCTTTTTGATAACGTTAAACTGAGCTTTGCAGTCTGCTTTTACTTGAATCTTCCATCTTTCAGGTACAATCGGAAGATCCTGCTCTCTCCAAACTTTTGATCCGTTTTTGGTTGTAGGAACATCGTCAGGCAAATACACATCAGGTGTAGCTAACTCCATTAAGTGACCGAAGCACCAGGTGACAATATCACCTGACTTAGTCTCACAGTAGCCTTTATCTGATTTTGATTTACCTAAAGCCTCAGCTATAGCCTTACCTACAGATGGCTTTTCAGCTATAAAAAGTCTGTTCATTACACATTACCTATAATAACGTTCACCAACTGTTTTGCCATCAACTCTGACTTCTGATACTGAGCTGTAAGGTGCTGTTTTTTCAGTATAGAATCGTTCTCCTATATTTATGGTTTTGTATTTATGAGTTGGTGTTGATGACTGAAATGTTCGTGCAGGAGTTGTTGATACCGCAGCAACAACCTGATAAAGGCGTTTATAGCATCTGTTATTTTCTACTTTATCGCAACCATACTGACGATTTGATTCTTCTTTGTATATCCATTTCCATCGAGTTGCAGTATTGTATGCTGGCATTTTGATTTCATAATAAGTTACATAAGACATTTCACTTTTAGGAATATTGACTGTACTCTGTAAATTATTAGGATCTTTTTCTTCACAGTATTTAAAATCAGGAAGATCAGTATATTTTCTTGTACCATGATGATTAACATCGGTTATTCTACTTATATATGCACTATGAGCCGAAGAGCAACCATCTGTTGCGAATCCTGTAGGAAGACACAACCAGATAGCACACTCATTATCTTTATTACTTCTGATACCAGAGCTTATTGCTAAAGTTGCAGATGAATATAATGCAATCAATGATAGAGCAATAAATCGCTTTAAATTCATAATATTTCCTCCAGTTCTATTTACAGTTCAGGTGCTTGAATTTTGTCATTTTCACGCTTCTGCTGTTCAAAAGTAATTGATTTAAGACCTTGCTGACTAAGATCAAGCATCAGACTATTTGCATTGAGTTCAATTGCAGTCTGTTTACGAAGCTCACCTGTTTTCTGATCTGTAAATTCATATTCGTGAGATGTTAAATAGCCATTAACTCTAAGTTGCATGCCTGGCTTAATGAGAGAAGATAGTTGTTTAAGATCCTCATGCTCCTCTCCGTACTTTTTTAAGGTCATAAAAGTTGGATCTTTTTTGACAAACTCGCCAGTTGTATCATTGATTTCATAATTTCTATGCAAAGCTTTTACACTCATAACATCAATTGTCTTTCCTGCATTTTTCCCTGTTTTTGGAACAATTGTTGTCATCTCAGGATTCTGATAAATGTAAATTTTGTAGTTCTGAACTTTCTCAGACTGATTTTTTTCATTTTCATTGTTTTCTGCCATTTTAAATTCTCCTTTTTCTTTAGTTAATAAATTCAATTTCTCTTCAAGGGCATCTGCTTTCGCCTGCTTGTCCTTAATAATCATTTGAGTTCTCTTCAGTTGAAGTTGCGTTATATAAATCGCAACTTCATTGATTAACTCAGGATCTAATTCTGTTTCTGTCATATAGGATTAAGCACTTAAAGCATTGCCAAACAGTGACTCAAGTTGTGCATTGATACTGTCAAGATCTTCTGGTATTTCATCAGATTCTTTAATCGAGCTAAAACCAAATTTAGCTAGAACGTCTGCTGCTTGAACCTGTTTGTATTCTTCAGAAACTAAAAGTCCTTTTTGTGAATTTGAATTTTCATCCACTGTAAATTCTTGCATGAGGGACAGAGTTTCTTGCTCATCTTCACTAAGATCACTCTGCTCTAAAACCTCATCCAAAGTTTCATCATCAGGGGATGACTCAAAAAAGTCAGAAAGCATTCTCTTTTTAGAATCCTCAGACGTTCCACCATAATTCATCTTAAGTTCAGGAATACTGAGCTTGTTAAGAAGTGAACTCTGCTTAACAAGTGATATAACATCAACCAGCTTATTTTCTGGGATCTGATCTAGTCGACTTATTATTTCATCTTGACTTGGAACATCGTTTTTACCTATTTGATCAAGATCTGCAGGCTCATTTTCTGATTCACTTGTATTTGAAAGGATCTTGGCACCTGCTTTTGTGCTCTGCATGAACTCTTCAAGATCAACTAGAGGAATTTCAGGGATCTGCCAATCAACACGAGCTGTAAAAGTTGGATCTTCAAAGTATTTTATTTTTCCGCATCTAATAGGCTTAGTGTGTTCAAGAGACACGATCTCTTCCCACATATCCATTTCTTTTAATTCTTGAGGAAGCATTAAAGCTCTCTTTTGATCTGAGGTTGAGTCTGAGCGTGAGCCCTGCTTGCCAAAAGAACGAGAATGAGAAGTATTTTTAACAGTCTGATATCCCAGCATTTCAGAATATTCATTAGCATCTGATTGCACTACAGGGGAAGGAGCATACATAATCATCAAGGCATGGTTAGACATCAGAGTTAAAGCACCAGGCTTACCATAAACATCTTCTAACTGAGATTTGTTCTGAATAATTGTCAGAACTCTCATGTTATAGCCTGCCTGATAAGATATAGACTGAGCTATCTGATTGATTTTTCCTGCAGCTGTAAACTCATCTAAAATCATCAGGCACTGGTATTTAAGTGACTTGTCTTGTTGAGGCAGTGTCTTAGTATTCAAATTAATGAGCTGATCAAAGAAAAGATTGATGATGTTCTTAGCCTCAGCAAGCTTATTAGGAGTAATGCCTACATAGATGGTCATTCTCTTTTTACGAACATCTCTTAAATCAAAATCATTGGCACTGGTTGATGCATCTACACGAGCATTAGCCCATGGCATTAAAGGAACTTGCATTGATCCTTTGACACCTGCAAAAGTGTTATCAGATAAGGTGCATACACGGCTAATTGCTGCAACACATTCATCAGAATATGGCCTGCCTTCTGATTTTGCCTTTTCAATCATCTCATTAAGATGCTCTGGAAGAGCTTTTCCATAGCCAGATGACTGTCTGAAGACTTCTCCTAAAGTATGAGGAATACCTGGAGTTTCTAAAACAAGCATTGTTATGCCACGAAACAGATCTTTAGCCTGTTCATCGAAAAACTTATCTTTAGAGTTTGGATTGTTGTAAAAAGCCTGAGCAATTGAGTCTATATCACCAATTCTATCTACAGGATCAGAGCTTACATAGCCTAAAGGGTTATACCTATGTGTCCTCATAGGTGCTGGTTTACCTTCCTGCCTTTCTGACTCACATTCATCATATGGAGCAAAGAGGTAAACTTCCTGACCGCTTTTTGCTCTAAAACCTGATGTTTTATCGAAATTTTCAAGCTTAATATCAAGAACAACCAGAGAATCACTGTAATTAAGACAATTTGGGATAACTACGCCTACGCCTTTTCCTGAGCGTGTTGGAGCAGCTAACATCACAAACTGATAACCGCCATAACACAAATATTCGTTTCGGCCGTGTTCTTTATACTGACCTACCAAAATTGTCTTGTCATAGCTGTCACGAGCAACAAGACCTGCTTTTTTAATCTCCATGTAAGTTGCAAAACGAGCATCTCCATGCAACGCACGAGGCTTGTATTTAGTGATGTAAAAGAGAACTGCAATGCCTGCACTTACTAAAAAAGGGAATGCAGCACAGAAAATCACTGTAAGCCTTACGGATTTTACAGGCGAATTTTTATAGATAGGAAAGTATCTAAAAGCTGTAAAAGGGCCAGCCTTCTCTAAAGGCAATCCGTTTAAGTGCATTAAAAGAAGAGAGCCTACATAACATAGTGCTATAAAGCCAATAATCACCAATACTGGGACTACATACATCATGTTAAGCTTAAATTTCTTTTTTTGCTGTCCCATTTAATACTCCTTAAACTTTGATTCAGGGTCATACCACAATTCAGTGATATGACGACCTAAGCCGTTCTGTTTGTCGTTATGAATGCAGACAATGACATCTAAAACCAGATGTAAGAGCTTGAAAATAACTGGATATGGAAGGCTTTTACCTACAGAGGACTGCATCACTTTTAAAGCCAGGTATTCAAAAACACCTTTTGAGCTTCCTGCATGGCATGATGTAATAGTGCCTCCGTGTCCTGAAAGGCATACATTCAAGAAGTCAAATGTCTCACCACCACGCAACTCAGCTAACAAAATACGGTCTGGCTTCATACGCAAGCATGAGCGCATCAGTGATGCTGCAGTGATTACTGCATCGTCTTTAGCTTCAGATGGATATAAAAGATTCACCACATTGTGATGATTTGGAAGTCCCCACAGTAATTCAGGCACGTCTTCAATTGTGATTAGTCTTTGATCTGTAGGTATAGACTGCATGAGTGTTTTCATAAAAGTAGTCTTACCTGAACCAGTTTCACCTGCGATGATGATATTTTTACCGAGCACTACCGCTCTTTGTAAAAATTGAGCTCTCATCAATGCCTGCTTTTGACCATCCTGCTCAACAAGTATTTTCTGCTGCATCTGCATCAGCTCTTGATCTTCAACACTTAAATGAGCTGCAGGTTTTACGTTAGAAAAGAAGTTATTACTTTCGTAATCTTCCATTGAACGCACATAAAAGCTAGGTTTTCTGATTGTTATTGAAATAGTGCCATCTTTACATGCAGGAGGCATTACAAACTGCGAACGTTCACCGTTAGGGAGTACAGCAGATACGATTGGAGCGTTTTCACCAAACTCAGTATTAGCGTACTTTGCTACGGCGATTCCAAGTTGTAGCAGTCGATCATAAGTAAGTTTTTCAACCTTTGTGCAAACCCACTTTCCTTTGTTTTCGCACCAGACCTCGCCTGGTGCATTTACACAGATTTCAGTAACATCAGGATCATCAAAGAACTGCTTAAAGTCCTCTAGTAAATAGCTTACAGTTGCATCTTTTTTCAGTGCCATAGTGTGCTACCTTTTCTGTAGATGATAAACACTAGAGAAATTAACATCACGAGCAACAAAGATGCCTACACGTTCGCCAGCGTTCTTAATCAGAGTTGGAGGAATGTTGCCAGACTGCTGCATTGCAGCTTTGATAATTTCATCCATACCATCAGAAGAATTTTCATAAGTTACGTTATTATTTGTAGTATTGGAGTTTGCGGTATTAACTGCATACTGAAAAGCATCGGCTACCATCGAGAACATCAGTGCATTACCAAAACGCTTCCACCAGTGATGATCGGTATATCCCCCCATACCTGCACCACCTAATGCATCTGTAGTAGGGGATGAAAGTGATACAGCTAAACCTTCAGGTGTTCTAAGTTCTGACCAGAGCATAAAAATACGCTCAAGACCGTTTTGAACTGCTCCCTGGTACTCACCAATAGCTTTTGTACCTTTCTCTATTAAGAGAACTCTGCCATCCATCGAATAAATGTTTTGAGGAATTACACATGAAGCCATACCTGGCACTGAAGTATCTACACGAGTCTCCAAGATGCACTCAATCATGGTGCCTTTTGCTAAAGTTAAACTTGGCTGTCTGATTACTCTTGCAGTGCCATCAGGAGTATCCATTGACTTTATTCTTGATGTAAGATTTGACTCAGAACCACCATTGATACTATTCATGCTGTTCTTATAAGTTTCAAGAACGCTGTTTCTATCGTTTTCAGAATAACCTTCCTGAGAATAACCTCTATTACTCTCGTTAGAATTATTGATAACGTTTCCCATCATAGGAGCTGCGTATTTTAGCTGCTCTGTAGTAACTTCAACTTCACCATTTGCTCCAACAACACTTATTGTTGAACCAGATGTAACCTGAACACGACCTGAAGAATCAGCTTGTGCTGTTAATGGAGGAAGATCATCAATTGGCTGCTGTGTTGGCTGTGGCAAAACAGGATCTGGCTCTGGATCTTTAGGAGGCAAAACAGGCTTAGTTACAGACTTAGATGAAGTCAAAGCCTGCATATTGCTGTTTGCCTGCTTATCAGCATCATCTGAGGAAGTACCTTTAAAATGAGTTAAGCCCCAGATTAGAGCAGCTAAACCAATCAAAAAGGCAAGAAAAAGCAATTTCTTTGCGTTTTTCTGATTAGGTGTTACTACGTTATTTTGAGCTACAGAAGGAATTCCTTGCTGTGTGTAGTCATGATTTTCATTTTGCTCTGGATTTTTTGGCTGATCTGACATTATTTGATAACCTCTCGTGAAACGCTGCTTACAGTAGTGCCAGATGCTGGCTGTAAATCCCCGCCTCGGTAGTTTTCGTTATAGACACCTACAACTGATTTTCCTGCTCTTAAGCGATACTCTTTGTAAACTCCATGAACTACTAGAACACCCTTTTCTACGTGAGAGTTCACTAATGACTCACCGTCACTTGATACTCTGTAGATTGCAGGAAAATCCTTTTGAGAATTAAATCTGAAGTAGGTAAATTGACCGTTGTCATAGACAAGTGCTGGTGCCAGATCTAGTGAGCCTTCATCCTTGCCAAAATTCATGGTGTACTGATAGTTTCCTACAGGTCGTTCTTCTGCAACATTAGGATCAGTTCTTTCAAGCTCATCAGTTAACTTTTTGATGTGAGCTTTACGCTCTTTTAGCTTCGCCTCGTCTTCAGGATATTTATAGACAAGCTGATATGTTGCGGCTTTTTCGTCTGTAACCAGTTCAACATCAATTGAATAAGTGTGTTTATTGGTGACAATAACAATATTTGTTGTTGCTTCTTTATCTTTTGGCTTTAAAAAGAAGTGATTATCTGCTGCAGCAAACTCCCATGCTGTAGAATAGCCAGAACCATAATTAGATACAGTTTCACCTGATGAAAAAGTAATGGTTGTTATGTAGCCATTAACTGCTTTAATCTTAGTTACATTGTGCTCTGAATAATTCACATACTGGATTCTGCTGTCTAACTTGCTCTTTGAAGGTGTGGCTAAAGCAAAAGCTTGTGAACTGAATAAAGCAGCTGATATTACCGCTGTTAAAAGTGATTTATAAAACATCTTAACCACCTTAATTCAACTCAGGATCAACCTGATAAGAGAGAACTTTAAAACCGAAAGGATTTACAAGTCTTGTAGCTTCGGAAGTGTCAAACTCTGGGTAGTAATCAAAGCTTATATTTGCTGTCCAATTATTGGTTCCAACAGTATGGCCATTGGCGTTGTTGAAAGTAGTTTTAGAAAATCGTACTGTAGCCACATTTTCTCTGCCACGATTTATTACTACACTCTTTACATTGACAACAATGCGGAAGTTATCTTTTAACTTGTCATCTAAAGGATCCTGCTTGCCTGTTTTCATGAACTGCTGGGCGTAAGTTTCATAGACAATAGGAATTGATAGCTGACGAACCTTTTCAATAAGATCATTTAGCATATTCCAGTCGTAAGACTCACGTGAAAGCACGAATGTATTGATCCAGTATTTATCCATCACTTCACTTACTGGAATATCCTGAACATCAGCAATGTGCAAAATGTCTGTAAGACCAGTGCTCTTATCAACCTGAATAACATAAGGCTCGGTTGTTTTTAAAGGAAACAGACAGATAATAGCGATAGATAAAGCAACAACAGCAAAGCTGACGATTTTGACAATAGTCCAGGCTTTACGCTCGCTAGCTTCAATCATTTCAATTCTAGAAACTTCCCAATTTATTTCTTCAGAACGAGTCTTTACTGTATTGATTGCTGATGAAGCATTGTTTTTGCTTTTATTTAGAAAGTTCACCTTCTATCTCCTCTAAATTGATTTCATAATTGTTATTCTTCTGAGCTTTTAGTTCTTCCTTTCTGAGTTTTACAAGAAGATCCAAATCTGCATGAGGATTTATTACAATCTTTTCGCCTTCTGGCTGAGTTGGCTTTGGTGGCGTAGCACAACCAGCAACTAACATCAAACCTGAACACATAAGTCCACACATACACTTTAAATTTGTCATTTTTTATTTACTTCCAATTTGTTGAAGAGAGCGATTAATTCTATTTTGCATTCCGCCTTTTAATGCAGCCATTCCAATCTGAGCAGCAAAAGAAGCTCCTCCTGTAGCAACTCCAGTTGCTAATTTTGCTATTCCAGAAGCTGATGTTAATGACGAACCTGCAGCCCCCATTGCTTCCTTTCCTATTCCGCCCATTAATTTTCCAGCAGCCATAGTTGAACCAGCCCTATTCATAGCTCCAGCAAAACTTCCCATTGCACTTGAAGATCCACTAAATGCCAATTGCGCACCGCCAACCATTGAAGATGAAATTTGAGGAATTTTAGATATCAGAGATGCTGCAGAAACAATAACTATAACCAAGGTTAAAAAGTTTTCTAATAAAGGCATCCATGAGTCACCTGCTGACTGATTAACAGATGACCAAGTTGGTAGCATTCCGTTTACAACAGAACATACAAGCATTAAAAAAGCACTAAATAAGATTTTTGTAAAAGCTAAGCCCAAACATACCTTTAACCAACCATCGAACCAAGACTTTGTGAGAGGAAAAAATAGAAAACCTGCGAATAAAGGGCCAAAACCACACACTACTGCAAGACTAATAGTTGTGATCAATAGAACTCCGAAAGCAGAACAAGTCAAAAATAGACTTGCAAGAACAAAGATTACACCTAGTAGGCCCATCACGATCATCTTGCCTAGACTGAAATGTTTTACGCATTCATAATATTTCTCTTCAATTTTAAAAAGTTCAACCCACAGCTTATCGATTGCGTTCCATGAGGAATCTGGAGTACCAGGCATAGCATTTAAAATCAGATGTTCAGAAGCATCAAGAAAATCCCAACTGTAGTTGATAAAGTTACCTGTGTTTAAAAAAATATAAGCAATCAACGCAACTTTAAAGCCATGGATCAGAATCTCCATGATCGGATCTTGTGATCTTCCTGTCATGGCTAAATAGCCTTTTAAAACAAAATAAAGAGTTAATCCTACTATCAGAATAGGAGTAATCGTTGGTATAAGATTACTTGAAAATTGGTCTGTAAAATTTTGTATTGGAGCCTTAATAATATCGTCTCCAACATACTCAAAAAAACCTCTAGAACCTACACTTACTGCCATGACTCGCTCCTTTTAGTATCCAAAGTGAACGTCTTCAATCTGCTGTTCAGTGGCTCCAGCAAAAAATGCATTTTCTATGGCTTCCTTTTCTGCTTCCTCTTGTCTAATTAAATTATCAAAATGCTCTCTTGCCATGCGAGCTTCATTAAAACGAGTCTGAAATTTCTGGTTTACATAATTAAGAGCAGCAGTAGCATCAGCAATGTCTTTTGCTGTTTGTGCACTAGAAGCTTTGTTGTATGCTTGACGACCTTCCTGAATCAGATCCTGCATATTTGTGTACAGCTTTACAGGAATGTTATCTACATTGGCTTTTAAAACGGCTATTTTGTTGCAATTTGACTTCATGTCATCTGTGGCAAGAGATGGGCACTGCTTTGCATAGTGTTCTTTAAACTTCATGCCATTAGAGTCAAGAGATGCATCAGTCTTAAAATAATCGCTGTTGGAAATATCCATAATTTTGCGATATTCGTTATCCCATACAGAATCAACAATTGAGATCAGTGAGCCAACCTTATTTATGCCTTCGATGGCATTATTAACATTTTTCAGCTCATTCACTGTGTTCTGCATTTCTTTGTACTGATTTTCTAAAGTCTTATACTGCTTTAATGCCTGATTAAACTCTTCGATATACTGAGTTAAATTTTGAGTCAAATTAGCAATATCGACTGTAGGAATACCAGATGCAAAAGCTGAAGTAGAAATCATCGATACAGCAACTGCTAACGCTGACAACTGCAAACTAACCTTCATGAACACACTCCTCTAAATAGTGAGAGAGCCATAATTCAGGCTCTGTGCCATATCTTTGTTGTATTTGTTTTACTGTTTTTGAATCATTTTTTATCTGCTGGAACAGATTGAGCCATTTATCTGGATTGTCCCCAACAAGAGCTCTTAGCTGCTCAATCAGATTGATGTTATCCGTAGAGCCTGATAGCACCCTTAAAGGCTCTTTAGCCCACCCCAAATCAAGCTTACAGATTGCACTTCGTGAGCCTTGCTTAATTAGCATCATTCTTGAGTCTTCTTTTAAGCCCTGGATCCACATAAATTCAGCTTCAGAGACCTTAAAGCCCTCGATGTACTCCTTTTTATCTGCCTTTGGATTTGGTAAAAAGATTTGAGTTGCAGACTGCTCAATAACAGCCTTTGCAATTTCAGAATTAAGCACGTCAGATGGTGACTGTGTTGCAAACACGCCAAAGCCGTTCTGTTTACGCATTGTTTTCAACTTATCAAAGGCAAAAGTTCTAAAAGCTTCATCAAGCAACCACTTCCAGAACTCATCCATCACAAAGATGAATCTTCTGCCGTCAATTACTTGATCCATGCGCTTTAATAGATAAAAAGCTATAGGAGTGCGAACTGCTTTATTGTCTAAGAATGCAGTACCATCTATTCCATAATTTGGATAAGCATCAAAGTCAAGTAAGTCTTTTTCATTGTCAAAAACCCAACCAAGATCGCCGCCTTCGCACCACTTTTTAAGTCGTACTGAAAGAGAGTTTTGTCTTTCTTCACGAGTAAGACCATCAGTTAAGTTCTGAGGAATTAATCCCAATCGTCTTAGCTGTACAGGCATTCCCATAACAGTTTCTACAGCGTGTTGGATCTGCTGTTCTTCTGCAGCGGTGATTGGCATCCCATCCATTGATAACAACAACTTAACAAATGAAATTAAAAACTGAATATTTGACTTATTTGCTTCCATCTGAAAAGGATTAAAGCCAGTTGGTCTGCCGTTTTCTACAGTTAAATACCCACCATGCAGTGCACGAATTGCAATTTCGGCACCACGATCTTTATCAAAATAGACTGTAGTCATCTTTTGTGTTGGCGTTCTGTACTTCTGTGCCATTGACAGCAAGAAGTTCATTAAAACAGTCTTACCAGATCCTGATGTACCTATGATTGTGGTATGAGCTAGAGTCTTTTTATCAAAAGAATCTTCGCCTATAGGACTTGTATGAAAGTTAAAGTAATAAGGCTGATTAGATGGAGTCTGCAACAGTGCTAGTGCTTCACCCCAAGGATTACCTTCTCTCTTACCTGAGATGAAATTGTGTAGTGGAGCTAACTGAGCAAAGTTAACTGAAGTAATTTTGGCTAAACGAGGTCGTAAGGCTAAGTTACAAGGTAACTGTGAGAAAAATGCTGCAGGTAGAGCCAATGTACTTAGGAAGGTTAAAAAACCTTCATCCTGAAGTTTCTTAGCAGCATCTGCTGTATTCTGTTTTACTTCCTGATAAGAATCAGCAAATAAAGTTAAAGAGTAGCTATACTCTCCGATGGAGAAATCACCGTTGACAACACCATCAATAGCAGCTGACATTGCCTGAATCTGTGAAACACCTGCATCTTCAGATGAAAGTAGCTGTTTTTGCTGTAACTCTAGGAAATGCTGACCATCATATTTTGATAAGAAGCAGAAAGTCTGAGTTTCAATAAAGATGTAAGGCTTCTTTACAGCATTAACATCAGGATATAAAAGGCCGTCTAAAATGCCTGAATAGCTGCTCTGAGCGTAATCCTTAAACTCTAAAGCCTGCACAAACTTATGGCCATTTGCACTTTGAATTTCCAAGAAATCTGAGCCTGAAAAGATAGCTTCTGGCATCAATGCTTCATATAAAGGACATTTTGGAATTACAACTTCCTGCCATACACCAGTAACAAGAAAATTATAAAAAGCTAACTGAGAGGAATACTCTTTATTATTCTTCTTGTATTCGCCTAATCTTTTTGGTGAAAAAGAGCTTAATGAACGCTCTACATTTTCAGCAATCTTGTTAAAGACTTCTAATCTTGCTAAAAGCTCCTGCTTGATAACTTCTGCTGTACGCTTCCTTTTCTTTAATGATTTTCTCTTTTCAATAACAGTAAAATACAACTCAGTTGACATGAGGGACTCATGTCCTATCTTTTTGTTATAAGCTTTTGATAGATTATGAGCAAAGCCTGCTTCTTCACAAGCAGACAGTTCATCAGTCATAGGTCTTCTTAATCTGTGAATCTGTACTGCAAGAGCAGTCTTACTTGAAGCAAGTGAACGATAAAGAATATTCAGTGAATTGATAGCACCATCTAAAGTGATGTCTTCACTGGTCTCAAATGCCATGCCCTGAATCTTCCAGGTTGTCACTAATTCACCATCTCTGCCGATGACGACAGAAGGTGCAATTACAGATGACAAATTGATAAATTTTCCTACGCTCTTAGCAGACTGCATCAGGCGTACTCTGTTTTCTAATAATTCTTGTTGTTGCATTTATTTTCTCTTAGTGTCTTTTTTATAAGTTGCTGGAAATAAAGCGTTATAACCAGTAAATAGCCTGTTACTGCCAAGAAAATTTATTCTGTACGACAGCCAAAGTTGTAGAAATCTCTGATCATCATCTTTAGCAATTTTGTGCATGATCCATAGGATCGGAATAAGGGAGAACACCAGTGGGAGCCATATAACAAGACTTGCAATAAGAATGCCTCCAGCCACGAACACAAATGGTGTAAGAGGTATTCCTAAAACACAAGGAGGTCTGGTTGCACCTTTGAAGATAGGAGCATTATTTAGCATGTACTTGTTTTCTTGATCTGACATCGATGCTCTCCCCTACTTTTAGTTAACTAACAGAGCACCAAAGTAAGCTGCACAACCAACGATAATGCCGCCGATTAAAGGACCTGCAACGTTACGTAATGATTCTCCCTGGAAGGCAATTTTGAAACCTGCCCAACAGATAGCACCAGTAGCAACTACAACACCGCAGGCCTGAACCACATCTAAAATAGACTGAAGTTTTGATTTAACATCTGTAGCACCTGCAGCAACAGCCTGATCAAGCACACATAGACCTACAATCAGAGAACACAAACCAAGATTTTTAACTAACTTTATATTCATATTATTTTCCTGTTAAAAAATGAGACCTGACGGAGCTGAATTTGAGCTGATCAGGCTACCTGTTACATGATCAGAATTGATCACGATTGATTCAGATCCTGCAGATGTTGCAGGACTGTTATTCAATTCTTTTTTTGCTTCTTTTATTGAAGGAATTCTGACAGAAGTGTATTTATCAGAATTGGCAATCACTTTTTGAACGTACCCTTTATATCCAGTTTTTTCATTACCAGAGTAGTAGCAAGAAAGAGCATCACCTAACTGCTTTCCTTGAGATTTATCTTTTCCCTTAGCTCTAACGAAACAGTCTTTTAGGATGTATTGAGTAGCTTTTAAATTTTCACAAGGATCAAACATCTCTTCTGCGGTAACACCAAGAGTTTTGAAATTCTTAACGTTAATCTGGCCAAGACCAAGGGAATAATTTGCACCTGTAGCATCTAGTTTTTTTACAAGAGAAAGGGCTTCAGAAATAGATTGAGGCTGAGAAACTTTCTGACCGACAACAGCGACAGCATAAGGGTTCATGCTACTTTCTGTCAGAACAAGGGCGTGAAGAGTGTCTTTAGCAACATCTGGAGCACACTTTGAAGCTAAAACATCAAAGTTATCTGCGGAGCTTTCAGCAGATGCACTTAGGGAAACTCCAATTAAGGAAAAAACAAAGAATTTAAGAGTCCTTTTTAGAGTTGCTGTGCTGCTTTTTAGCCTTATGCTGTTCTCTAATTGAGAATATTAAATCTTTATCTTTCAACAGGTTATTTTTTAAAAGAGAAATATAGCATAAAAAAAGACACTTAAAAACACTTAATTTTTAGTTAAAAAATTTGCCAACTCCTTATTTTAGAAAGTTAAAAACAAATTTAGCAAACTTAAAAAAAGACATAAAAAGGACAAAAAAAATATGACAGAACAAATTAACAGAAGCGTAGCTGCTGCTATAAGCAACAATGTTCTAGCTGACAGATTAAATAGAAGGATCCAGCAGCTTGCAGAAACTGCTCCTGAATTATTCATAACAAGAGAGGAAGCTGAAGCTGTCGGCTACTCTGATAACGATGTTAGGTCTCAGCAGGAGATAGCAGAAGAAGATGCAGAGGCAGAATTACTCTTAGCTGCTGAAGAGGTTTAATCTCATGGCTTACAATAAGAAAAACTTTCAGAAGAAAGATCATTACACTGACACTGCAAAAGAAATAGCAGATGTCTTTATCAAAGCACTTGAAGAGGAAACTCTTCCTTGGAGATCTGGCTTTGATAAGTTCAGCTACATTAAACCTTTCAATCCTGCATCTGGAACAGTATATAGGGGCATGAACTCATTTAACTTTGCACTTCAAAGTTACATGAGAGGCTATACAGATCCTCGCTTTATGACAATGGCTCAGGCTAATGAGCTCGGAGGTAAAGTCAAAAAAGGCGAGCACTGCATCTGGGGTTTCAATTTCAAGCCTACTCAAGTTGTAGTTAAGGATGAAGAAGGTAATCCAATTCTTGACGAAAATGGGCTGAAACAATACGAAGAAAAAATGTTTCCTAAGCCTTTTATGGTTTTTAATGTCGAACAGTTTGAAGGTTTAAATCTACCTAAATTACCAGAAGTTGAACAGCCAGATCATAAATGGTCGCCAAATGAAAAAGCAGAAAACATTCTTGTAGCATCAAAAGCTGACATCAAAAATGAATTAACCTGTCAAACACCATGCTACAGACCTGCAACAGATTCAATTGAGCTACCATTAAAAACACAATATAAAGATCCAACTGATTATTATGCAACAGCTCTGCATGAACTTGGGCATTGGACTGGTCATAAATCTAGATTAGACAGACCATTGACAGGAAAATTTGGCTCTCCTGGATATGCCAGAGAAGAACTAAGAGCTGAAATTGCAAGTGCCATGCTCTGTATGCAGTTAGGCATTGAGCCTAAAATTGCTGATAACCATAAAGCATATATAAAAAGCTGGGTCGAAGTTTTAAAGAAAGAGCCAAAGGAAATTCTTAAAGCAGCAAGTGATGCAGAAAAAATCTCTGACTTTATCATGAGCTTTGATCCTGAATACATTAAAGCTAAGGAAGCATGTCAGGCACAAAAACTTTTAACTGATTCAGAGCCTATCACACAACAGAACCTTGATACAGCTATAACTGATGCTAAGGCATTGACTGAACAAAGAGAAAATTCCGATCTGATTAAGCAGTTAAGTTCTGATTTAGAAGATGTTGCTAAAGATTATAAGGAAATCTACAGTCAGGGAAAAGAACAAGGCTATTTCAAAAATTTAGATTTTGATACTTTTGAAAAAATCTACAGCAAAATTATTGTTCCAGAAGGAAACTCAAAAACTAGAGAAGAGCGTGAAGAGTGGTCTGTAGAACGTCTTGTTGATGCTATTGCTAATGATCCAAAAACTTTAAGCCAGACTCTAAAGGGAGAAATGCCTCCTATGGCATATCTTCATTGGTCTGAAAGTGGAAAATTAAACAAATCCTTTGGTAAAAACAGGTTTCTTCCATTAAATAAAGCAAATGAAGTAGTTCAAGAAATGAACAATAACTATCCTCTTGATAGTGGTTATGACAAATCAAAGTTTTCAGTTCTTTACTTCAAAAAGGATGACTCTGGCATCGGATTTAAAGATGAAAGCTATGAGCATTTTAGATATGACTTAGGAAGTGAACCTGCAAATTCCGATCTTTCAACTCACATCAAGGATTACATTGATAGCATTTTGAAGGGGGAGGAAGACTATATGTACACTTCTGAGTACTCTCAACAAAAAGAACTAAAAGAAAGAAAAGCTTTTTTTGCTGATTACAAAGAGCATATTGTTCCTGTTTTTGAGAAATATTCTGCTCCTGTACCTGCAACAGAAGCTGAAAAAACTACTGGCACTCAATCAATTTTCACTGCACATAAATCAGCTGATATAGAACGATAAAGATAAAGGAGTAAAAAATGGCGACGATTGATGGAACTGCTTCAAGAGTATCTCACAAGGAGAATCTTAAAGATGATCTGCATGGCATAGGAGCTGGCATTCATGACTCTCTTTCAAGCAGCAAAGAGCTGATCAAAGATATTGTGATTGCTGTTAAATCTCAATGGTTTACTAAAGAAGTTCCAATAGAGCCTGAAATCATCAGTAAAGATGAAACTGAATTAAGTCCACAGCAGCTTGAAAACAAACAGAAAGCATTAGATAGTCTTGAGTGTATGCAGTATTACTTGGGACTTTCAGGAAACGACATTAAAGCAGCGTTGGAGGATAAATCACCTGCAAGTCTTGACGAGCAGATAAAACTCATAGGCTTTACTAACGAATGCAATCATGCAGAAAAAGATCCTGAAGCTTTTTATCCAATTATGGAGAAAAATGCAGTTTTAGAAAAAGCCGCAATTGATGAAATTGAACTGCTTCCTGAAGTTCTACCTGCAGAACATGAACGAAAGAATGTAAATGAAATAATTGAAGCTGATTGGGAGCTCACAAATAAACACGAGCTAATGGATAATGAGCAGGATCTCTCTGATGGTGCTGACAGAATTGAGATGCAGACAAATGCAATCAGAGACTTAAGTTCATTACAAAAAACACCTGATACTAAAGTCATTACCGATGAGAGTCCTATTCAGTTGCCTTATATTCAAACTGAAAATCCTTATCTTCCTGTAATTCTTGATCCAAACACTGAATTTCAGGATGGTCTTCCTCAAGATGCGGTTCGACTCTGCCTGGACAATCAGGCACAGCAGATGGCAGCAAATATTGTTCAACCAGGCAAATCCCTTCTCACCTACCCTGTTTTTGAACAGAATCTCTTCATGAATCCTTTCACTGAAGTAATGCCTGCAGGAATGATGACTGATAATTTCAAGATGACAGTCAAATCAGGTGATATGAAGATGAAACTCCAAAAAGACGGAGAAAATGTAAAACTCAACATTAGCCAAAAGGGAGAAGGTTTAGCTCATGCTGTCATGAGAGGAATTGGAATGGCCAACGAAAGGTTTATTGCAGCACAAAAAACCTGGCTATGGGAATTTGGCAGAAGCATGAGAGAGGCATTAAGAAATCGAAATAAAGGCTTTAATATCAGCATGCAGTACAAAGACAAGCCTGTATATGCCTATCTAATGTCGCCAAACGGAAAAGTTTACCCAATAACAAACAGGGCTCTTGGCGTTTATTACAACTTCAATGCTCGCCAAGCAGAATTTATCAACGCACTTTATAAAGCAGCACTAGCTCAGAATTTAGTAAAAGCTGCTGAGCCACAAACTCAGCTACAACACAATTCAGGAATGAGCATGCAGATGAATCCTCGTCTTGCAGGAGTCCATAACCAAAACAAAGATCTGGAGAGATAAATGACTACCCCAAAAATGCCTTTAGTTGACAACTATAAAATGACCGATGCTGACTGGAATGAATACTTTGAATGTCGTAAAAAATACGACATCGAAATGACAAAGGAGCAGCAGGAAGCTATTTTTAGAGATGCTATTGATCTTCGAAAAGCAGGAAAAATTGAAGAATCAGAAAATTTACTTCTGAAACTTCCTGCCCCTGCTAACGTCATGTTAAGTGCTAAAACCAGATTTGGATTCAAAGCCATTCAAGAGTACAACCTGACGGAAGCAAAAAAAGCATATCCTGATGAATTCTAATCTTAATTTCTAATTTGCCTATTTTACTTCCTCTTTTCTGAGGAAGTTTTTTAATACTTACAAGAGACATAAATTGAAAACTCAATCAATCAAAGAAGAAAAAGAAGTCACAAATGAACCTTTATATTTTGAAATGCAAGATAACTTTTCTTCATTTTACATAAGCGATTTTGATGTTCTTAAGTGTGTTCTGATAGCTGATTCTAATAAGAAAATACCAACTTTAACTGACGATTGGATCAAGCAAGCGGAAAATTACATTCTAAAAAATGATAATTATGTTGAGTATTCCGATAAAAACATAGCTAAATTTCAAAATGTAGCTGAAGATTTTTATTGTCCTGATTGCGGAAATAGCGATTTCTGCTTTCTGTTTAAAGATCTAAAACATGAATTTATTCTTCCCTTAGAGCAGATTATTTTTTGCCTTTTTATTTGCAAAGAAGAACATGTTATAGTTGATACATATCCTAATTTTTGGATTTTACTGTTTAACTCCTATCCTTCATTACAAAATCTTACAGAAGAGCTAATTCATGAGAATATTCAAGCTAAGTAAAGATGATCCAAACACGCATACCATTACAAACGAATCTGATTTTTTGAAACTAACAGGCAAAAAATTCCCTTGGGTAAGATCTGACGGAAATAAAAGTATTTATTTTGCAGTATGTCCTTTTAGAGGTTGCAGCAATCCAGTTAAATTTGTAAATCTCATAGAAGCAAACAGGCTCAAAAATTCACGAGCACCTTATGCAGCACATCATCCGTATAGTGTGCCAGGACTAGCTGAATACAACGAAGCAGGCTACAAAAGATGTCCTTACGCATCTAACTCTTATTCTTTTAAGAACGACAACTGCAGAAGAAAATATGAAGATCCAGAAAATAAGCTCTTAATTAAATTTCTTAAAGAGAACTTTGACAGAATTGCCTATTTAGTAAAAAGCACGTTTAAGATCTACTTCAGTGCTGAAGATTATAAAGACATGTTAAGAAACTTTGTTACGATGCACAATGAAACGATTGAAGTCTTAAATAAGTTTAATTTACCATGGCTTTTTCTACTTTCTTATACTTGTCAACATTTATCAAGAACACCTATCAAGGCAGACTCTCCCTTTATAACTTTCTTAGAAAAAACAATTAAACTGAAAAAAGTTGATTGTAAAAAAGTTAAAGGTGCTTGTTTCATATCAAGGCAAGATGAATTTTCTTCTTTGTCCTTCGTAATATCAGATTTCAAGATCAAAAACTTCGGTGAAAATGAAAGCATAGAAATTTCACTTCATGAATCTAATTCTAATGGGGGTTATCCTCGCTATCTAGGTTCATTTGAACTTTATATAGATATTAACTTTTCTAAAAATATCTTAAATAAGAAGGACTGGGAAACAAATCAAAAGTACTTAAACATAGCTCAAGAAGTGCTTAATAACTGAAAGTTACTAATGATAAATCGAATCAGGATTTGCTTACTAAGATTAAGTAAGTATTCATATTTTTGAATTATAATGATGGTAATGGATAAATATTAAAGGAGTTACAAATATGTGCACTTTGATGGAAAAGGATGTACTGATTGAAGAAGTTTCAGCAACTGCTGCTTTTATCGCATACAGAACACCTTTAAATACAAAAAGTGAAGATCTTATAGAATGTTCTGAAATAAGAGAAAATTTGCTAATAACTTCCCCACAATATATTGATAAACAAAATATTTTGAACAGATTAAAATTTCTTAAAGAGAAATACTTAAAACTTCCTATATTATCATATTATTTAGATGATTCAGAGAATGCATAACAAAGAAGACCTTGAAAACGTTGTTCCTAGCAAAAGTATCTTAAAACAAATTTGGGAACACTCAACGCATCAAGGAAAGATAATTCCGTCTTCAAAAAAAACTTTAGGATACGTATTAGGTGGACAGCCAGGTTCAGGAAAATCAGTATTAACTGAGACTATCAAGAAAAACAACCAAAATATTATTAGCATTAATGGTGACGAATACAGAAGTTGGCACCCTTATTTTTCTGAAATTCAGAATACATATGGCAAAGAAAGCTCAAAAATAACAGCAAAATTTGCAGGAAAGGTAACTGAAGCTTTAATCAAAAAAGCAATAAAAGAAAAGTATAACGTTGTCATTGAGGGGACATTCAGAACATCCGAGACTCCACTAAAAACGTTAAAAGAGTTGAAAGACAATGGATATACAACTTACGTTTGTATAAAAACCTGTCCTGCAGAAGTTAGCTGGAATAGATGTTTGTCTAGGTATGAAGAAGGACTAAATGACAAGTCAGGAAAAGAAAGATTCACTGCTAAGAGTCATCATGATCTTGTAGTAAAGAATCTAGCAAAAAACGCAGATATTGTTTATAAATCAGGACTAGCAGATAAATTTGGAGTTGTTGGCGAATCTGGAGATTTGATTTTTGACTCTTCAAAAAATATTTTTAACAAACTTCCTTCTAGTGCTATTACTAAAGAACTGAATCTTACAAAAAACAAAACAGATATTGAGAGATAGGGGCACAAAGATAGGAACAACAGCATGACACTGTAATAAAATTATTTCCCCTAAAAAATGATAATTATTAGTATAAAATAGAAATTTCTAGTCTTTATTTATATACTAAGGGTATGCGGTGCTTTTTATTTTTGGAGGTGTATTATGATGTTTCCTTTTTTAGGTGAGGAGGGGCTGGATATTCTAACCTCTGAAGTAAAAAAGATCGATGGAATTGAACAAGTTAGAGTTTATGCTGAATCACCTGATACCACTACAGGAAAGTTTAAAAAATTAGAAATGTTCTTACCTAAAGAAAATGTAACCTTGCTCGAAGGATATACAGATGAAGAATTTGCAAATATTAAAAATATCATAGTTGATTGCAAAGATGTCATTTGGGATATGGCAAGATATTATTCTGAAGGTGGTAGATAGAAATGCCTGAAATTGAATTTCTGTTAGGTCTATATGTTTATTTTAGCAGTAGAGATGAAGGCGAGCCTCTTCACGTTCATGTTGCACCAAAAGCCCTTGTTGGCTCTTCTAAAACTGCAAAACTTTGGATTAGAGAAGATGGAAGTTCACAATTAGCGTATAACAGAGCAGGAATTCCAGCTAGAAAGATAAAAGCTATTCAAGAATTGATAAAAAAAGATAGACTATTCAAGAAAACAGTAGATTTATACATAAAGTTATTTGAACCAGAAGATGGAAAAGTAAATTTCTATAAAAAGAAGGATCTTGATATTGAAAGATAGATTCAATCTATGAAAAAAAAGAGGGCTTTCACCGCAATGGTTGCAACACTAATTGCAAAGTCCCTTAATAAGGTGAAACATGTTATATCAGATAAGACAATCTCCAACATTTCTGAAATTAAGAGTTTTCGATATCTTTAATATCTATGTATTTTTTTGTACCATCTGGATATAAGTCATAAATTCCATTCTCATCTTGTTGAGTAACAGGAATGCCTAACATCCAACTTTCTTCAATTGCTTTTTTTAGATTTTTTCTCAAAATTTGAGGATTGCACATTTTCTCAAAAAAAGCCTGACCAGGACTGATATTCCTAGATTCAGAACTATTTTTGCTATTCATTTTGTCCACCTATAAAATATCTTTCTGTACTAAGAATAGTTTATATTTATGATGACAGTAAAGATTACATCAAACTTTTGAATTACCTTTCTAAATCAGATTTGTTATTCTGCTTTTCTATATTTTTGCTTTCGACAGGACCTGTTTTCTCATTGATAGTCGTATCAATATATTTATTAAGCAAATGAGCATTACAATCTTGATAGCCATCTTTTAAAAAATTATAAAATGACGGTATCAAAATCTCAGAAGTTAAAGCCAATGTCTCAGCTGTAGATTTTTTCTTAGAAAGAGTAAGAATGTAATTGTTAATTGAATCTGCGGACTTTTCAATTTCTGGATAGTTTTTCTTCAAATCACAGATTGTATTTATCAAATCGCCAGTTTGCATTGGCTGTGATATATCTTCTATTTTTTCCTTCAGGGCAACAGCTCTATTTGGAGTCACCATATCCAATGAAGTAAGCAACTGATTTATGTCATATCCACCAGAAATAAATGAGATATCTTCATTCATGTTTTGAATATATTCTTTAAAATTCGCCTGCGAAGGATCTGAAAGAGCAAGATTATTGGCACAGATACCTCTAGCACAGTACAAAGCATCTCTATTCTGATCTGATGAAGCAGTCTTATCCCAGTCAAGTAAAAATCCAGCACTGTTAGCAACCTGTTTAGTAAAAGTTCTAAAGGTTCTACTATTTCCATCAACAAATGGATGTGTATAGTCTAACCTGGCATACAGGTCACTGATTGATTTGACAAACTCTTTTGTAGTCAACTTTTTTAAATTTTCTACACTAAGTTCGTTCAGAGTTGCGTTAAATTTTTCAACGGCACCTTTATCAAGCAATGATCTCATGCAATAAAAACCATCGCCAGTGCTAAGTGGTCTATATGACAGATTTAAATCTTCAGTATTAGAAGGCTCCCTGAATTTACCAGCAGGATAATCAATTCCAATATCTTTCATATTCTGAAAAATATAACTATTAAGCTGCTTTATATACTCAGATGAAACTGATTCAGGTAGCTTGTTTGATTCGATTTCTTTAATTCTACTAACACAAAGTCTAACAGCTGCTTCTGAGTTTATTGATAAATCAGTACAATCCATTTTTTTTACTTTTTACCTCTAAATAAGTCTTTTGCCTGTTCATGAGTCAAATGTAATTCAACTTCATCTTGATAATGAGAAGCATTATTATCAGAAGTTTTGGCTTGTTTAATTGTTAACGCAGAAAAACGCTCACAGAACTCATCCATTGAAATTTCAAGATTTAAGCATTGATGGTACAAATCCCACGCTTCTGGCTCTACGTTGCCTTTTAAATCCACCTCAAATAGAATTTTAAAAGACTCAAGATCTTTTTCTCTTTGTCTTAATGCTCTTCTTTTTTCAATATTTTCATTCATTTATAGGCTCCTTTCTTTTGCTTCCGTTATGAGTAAAATATAGAACATTTTTACACCAAAAAAAACATAACGACAACTCAATTGCCACACAAAAGATCTCAAAAATTGCTAACGCCTTGGGTATGGTATGATAAAGAATAGATGAATCAGAAAATTTCATTTTATATACTCCTTAGCGTTCCTGATTCTGCTTTTTTCTATGAATTGCCCACTTCTGTGCCTGTGACTGCTTTGATTGATGCGATTTTCGCTGCCTAATTTTTTCTTTGAGGTCATATCCCTTTTCTTTCTGAATTTGATTAAATTCTCTAATCTTTCTGAGTAGCTCTTCTTGAGATGTTTTTACTGGAGACATGTTGCTAATGTATCGTTCTAAATCAGCGGCTAACTTGAGATTTTCAGTATTGCCTGATGCTCTTAGCTCTTTGATATATTCATTAGCATTCTTAATGATATTCTCTCTTGTCTTTACAGCTTTTTGTTTAGCTACACTCTCAGGAATATCTTTACCAGTATTCAAGGCATCATCTATCTGATTCATTCTTGACAAATCATAAGGATGGGATGGAGAAAGATGTTTGTTCCATTCTCTTTCTTCTTGATGAATACGCTCCTGAGTTTTAGATTTTTGAGTATGACCCCTTTGAGCCCTGGTAGTAGCATTCATATCAATTCCGTATTTTTTGGCTATAACGGCAAAACGTTCTCTTAGGTATCTCAAATCTTCTTTTCTTAAATTTAATCTTTTTCCCTTTGAATTTATAGCTTTTATAAGAAGATGAACATGAGGATGATCAGGCTCGTTAGGCATTTCTTTAGATCTGTTATGAATTGCAAACAGATACCTATAATCTTCATTTGCTAAACACTCTTTTGCAAGCTCTCTAACTGCTTTTTTAACAGCCTCAGGATCTGTTCCTTTAGGACAAGAAATGACTAATCTTCTTGCATCTGCAGCCCTTTTCTTTCCGTCCTCCTCATAAGGTGTATTCTGAGATTTACACCAATCCTCAATCCTGGATTCAAGTTCGTCATGAGTCAGAAACTCTCCATTTTCATCTTCAAGATCAATCATTCCATGTCTTGAGATGTAATCTGCAGCAGCCATCATATGTTTCTGACATTTAATTCCCTTGCTAGCCTTATCAAGTTTAACCATTGATTCTGGAAGATTATTAACAATGCCTGATGCTTTATCACTTGGACTTAATTCAGATGATGCTCTATTTGAGCCATAGGATGCTGTAGGAAAGAGTTTAAAGCCTGCAGATGATCTATTATAGCCACTACCACTTCTTTGCTCTTTATGGCTATTTTTAGAACTTCCACGTCCTTTATGCCATTTAAGAATATCTTCGGTTTTTAGGTTTGATCTTGTTGATAATGACATCTGTTAATGCCTCAGTTTCTGCTTTAACTTTGTTCTGTATCTTGAAGAATTGATAAGTTTCCAAACTGCATCTATATGTTTATCTATGTTCTTCTTGCACTCGTCTGCACTGTCTATAAGAATGTTAATCAAACTTATGACTACACTAGACTGATTCTTTTTGAACTCATCAAGCTCCATTGAATTGATTTTATGTGCTATCTGATTAAGGTTCACACCTATTTTGTGAAGCTCATAATTAGAACTTTCAAGAGATTCCAGTTCACCAATAGTGAATTGTGGCTCATTGACTGTCATTGCTCTTACAAGACCTATAAGAGCCTGATGGCGTGTCTGTCCCATGATAGATGCATATTCATCTAAAACTTTGAGTTCATCTTCTCTTAGTCTCAAATGCTGATGAACCTTTTTAGATTTGTTAGGAAAAATAAGCTCTGCAAGTTTTTTATTACCACTTTGGATTTCTTCACTGACAGTCTGCTTGATAATCATTGAAGCCAGTGTTGCTGGTTTCACTTTATAAGATTCTGCAAGCTTTATGAAAGCATCGTGATGCTCTCCAAGATTTACTGTTAACTGTCGTCTTTTCTTCTGTTCATTCATAGCGATTTTGTTGTTTTCTCATTTAAACCGCACTTAATAAGTGCGACCTGACATTGTTCAGGTGTTTCGCAAAATTTTAATTTTGTCGCTCTCAGGGAGTCCCCCAGAAGGGCAGGTGGCAAAATCAAAATGCACTGCATTTTGATCCATTTTGCCTATCCTGCCCTCATCAAAAAACAACAAAATTCCCCTCTAAAAGTTCGCCCGGGCGAACTTTTTTAGGATTCGTAAATACGGTTTAAAATGAAGTTCTCACACAACACCTCATCTAAAGAGCCGTCTTCATATTTGACCTTTACCATGCCGTCAGTAGTTGGCATTTCCATGACTATTTCAGCCTCACGACCGTCTACAGTTCCAACAAATACTGGATGTTTCAGCTTTTTAGATTTTGTTTCAGAGTCAAAGTCTGTATCAGCTAATGATTCAGATTCACTTTCATTTATTGAAGTATCAACTCCAGAGAAAGCTTCATCTTGGAAGGTAGGAGCTGAATTTGAAATCTCAGCAGATTCTGCAGAGTCGTCTGAAGAAAAATCATCTGTAGTAGCTTCAGAACTTTCTTCTTCAGTATCATCAGACTCATAATCACTAGCATTAGCAGGCTCTTCAAATGAGTCTTCAGTGCTGTCATTTTCTAATGATGTTGAATCTTTATCATCAGAAGAAATTTCAAATAATTGAGCAACATTTTGAGCTTCAGAATCTGAGCTTTCTACAGCTGTATTTTGCTCAGTTAGTTTTTTTCTAAAATTAGAAATATCAGATTTGCTGATATTTTCATTTTTTTCTATAAAGTCGCTAATTTCATCAGGATGTTCTTCATATAACTTGACTGCATCATAAAAAGCTCTAATTGCATTAAACTTCTCTTTAGCATCCTTTAACAACTCAGGGGCATCTTTCCAAATCATAAATTCACTTAATTTGGTCTTTGACAAGCCTAACTTTTCAGCAATATCAGCTTGTTTCTCGCCAGCATCTGATCTTGAGACAATAAACTCAGCCATTTCATAAAATTTCAGATTGTCTCTTTTAGCGTTTTCTGCAATCTGAACATAACCTAACTGTGAATTGTCATAGGTTGATAGTATTGAACGGATCTTCTTAAATCCTGCTAACTTTGCTGCTTTTAATCTGCGTTCACCAGCAACTACAATGAATTTTCCTACGTTGTCAGGATCTTCACGTACCACAATAGGCTGAATAAGACCATTCTTTTTAAGATCATCAGCTAATTCCTGAAGAGCTGCTTCATCAAAGTTCTTTCGAGGCTGATTAGGATCTGGAGATACGATGTCTATGTCAAAATCATAAAATTCTCCTGCTTTAGAAATTAACTTGGCATAATCACCTTTGCCTTTAAAGTTCTCAGTAGCCTTCTTTAAATTTGCTAAAAATTCTGGAGTCATTCCCATTTTTTTCTCTCCTTAATGTTTCTATCTATATTTACCTGTAAAAGCAGAAGATGATCTTGAAACTGCGTACGAATAATGCAGAATTTCGTAATTTGGAAAAAGATTCATATAGTTGCTAACAAGAGATTCATTGATATATAAGTACTTAAAAGGAGCTGTTTCAGTTTTTACAATGTCATATAGTGAGAACTCTTTTTCAGGATCTTCTAGTGATGTCTTTGTGAAAACAGCATGTATCTTAAAAAGGTAGTTCATTACATTATTTACTACAGCATCAGGCAGCTGCAGAAGTGAGGCTAATTTAATGATCTGTACTCTATTTACATAAAAACCTTCGCACTCTACAAGACTCTGATTTGCACATTTGATTAGACCAGAGAAAAACAGCCAGGCAGTGTAGTTATAATCGTAGTCCTTGTTAAAACCATTTTCAGCTTCAATGTTATCTTCAAGTACAAGTGTAGGTTGATTTGTACTTAATCTATTTTCAGGATCAATTTCAAAAATAGGGATGCAGCATCCTGTTGTGTGACGTTTAAAAAGCGTAACATCAGCTCTTCCGAGAAAGTCAAAACTTAGTGTAAGCTCATTTTTACATTGAAGGGACTCTGTCACCTTCTTGAATAAAGGGATCTTGATTTTATCAAGTAAATGATTTTTATACTTTTCAGAATAAAACCTAAAATGAGCTTCATTGAATCCTTTAAAGCGGTTAGTACGCTCTTCTATTTTTTCATCTAAAATCAGGCCTGTTATGTATGACAGAACAATCTTTTCAAGAGGAGTTAATGAGCGAAGTCGCAAGCATGTCAGATATATCATGCCTACAAAATTAAGTTTTAACTTCTCAAGTTTTGGCTTTTGAACAATCTCATCACTTATCTGCGAATCCTTAATTTCCTGCTCTACAGATGCAGTTTCTGTTTTTATTTCAGGAACAGAATTTGTAATTTTCTTTTTTGATTTTGTTGAAGTCATATTTTTTTCCTTAAAGAACAGTAGAAATCGGTGCAGAGCTTCTCATTTCTCTTAGTCTCTGAATTTCGCTTAAATTCATGCCAGGAAGAGAAGCTGCAACATCAGTCATCCAGAAGTTTTTAACGATTGCTTTAGCTGATTTGCCGTAAAGTTTTGAAGCCTTTTCAAAGACTTCTTTCTGCTCCTGAGTAGATAAATCATCTTTTTCAGGATTAATTTGGCAGAGCATGGTAAAGAAGCAGCGTTTCATCTCACTCCATGCAGCGTTCTGATTTGGCATTTCCCAGATTGGAAGCCCCTTAGCCTGTGCCTCAGCAATTCCAGAGTGCAGCTTAATGCAAGCATATCTGTTTAATACCTTAACTTTTGCATTACCATCTTCATCCAAAGCAACTGATGCTTTATCTTTGTCAAAAGAAAGTTTTGATGTATCAAGTTCTATATCCAGCTGCTGCCATTTGATAATCAACTCATCTGCTGAATCGAACAGTTCTTTTGCGTTCTGACACTGAAAATTAGTTGATGAGAGCATGTTTGGCAACATTCCCAAGAAGCCTTTTCCAAGAACCATGTCAGGGTTGTTCTGAGCTAATACAGAGATCCTATTGAGAAGTCTTGCAATTCCGTCTATTGGCTCTTTATTGAGAATGAGAGGTGAAACAAGATGAGTTGCAACTGCAATTCCAAGATTAGAACGGACATCAGGATTTGGATTGGTGTCAATAATCACCAAATCAAAATATGGACTTAATAGGTCAATGTTCTTGCTGAAATTGTAGGTAACAAGAGCATGAAACTCATCGCCTTTCTTTTCTATTTCAGATAATGCATCGTCTGCAGGGAAACAGACGATATTTGACTGCTTTACAGCTTCTTCAATTTTCTGAAGATTCTCTGCAAGAAGATCAGCAGGCTCCAACATAAAACAAGAAGAAGCCGTATCAGAAACAACGCAGTTCTGATTTGATCTAATGGAATTACTAGCATTAGCCTGCTGATCTAAATCAATGACAGCTACTTTTAGCCCAAACTTGAAAGCGCAATAGAAGGCAAACTGTACAGAAAGAAGAGTTTTACCAACACCGCCCTTCTCATTTGCTACTGTTAAGATTTTCATTTATCACTCCTTAGATTTTAAATATTGTCAAAAACGTCTCTTACAAGTGCTGATGCACTGTCCCCTTTTACAGAGATCTGCTTGAATGCCTGGCCACACTGGATTGTAAGTAGCTCGTTTTTTTCGTTTAATTTCAGAAAACACTCTTCACCTGTAGTAAGAGTTACAAGCTCCTGCAGTAAAGGAATTGCTTTTAGCTTTCTCTGCTCCTCATTCATTGATGTTGCTGCAATGATTCTGTCAAAAATATCCATAACTGCTCCTTAAATTAAACTGATCTTGAAATATCAAAATTTCTTACAACGTTCTGAAGAGGGCCACAAAGATCTTCAATCTGCAGAAGAACTCGTTTTTTACTCAGTAACGATGAAACGTAAGTATGAGAGAGAGTTGAAGAACTCAGGTTTATTCCGTTGATCTTCTTTAATCTGATGAATGTTAAAGGATCGATTTTTAAATCTAGATGAGCATGAGATCCTGATTTAGCCTGAATGTACCAATCAGATGAACCTGTCAGTGATGGAGGGATGATCCTAATGCCAATAGGGTCATTTTTTACATCTAAATATGTATTTCCCACAGCTATCTGCTGTGCGTTTATATTATCGTTATTAATATATTCGTTTAATTCCTTATTAATAGAGAGATCATTTTTTTCCAAAGATTCTATTTTTGAGATCCTTTTTTTTCCAGAAGTGCCCTGTGGGAAACGACATTTTTTTCCAACAGTTTTCTTTGTGTTTAAGCTTAATAACAGTGATTTTAAAGAGTCATTAGTCATGCTTGAAAGGTCAGTATCAGAAGAGCAGGATTTGCAGCGTTTAAGCACTATTTTTCTGCAATGATCAGAGCTTGTAATGTTGAACTTCTCAGAATATTGAATGCTAATATCATCACTAATGTTTACAGCCTTTACAGCTTTTTTAGAATCTTCAGAACAATAAGAAATAGCTTTAAGCTCAATTAAAGAGGCATAAGCATTGCGGAGAGTCCTATCAGAAATGCTAAGTTCTTTACATATTAGAGCTGCATCCTCATTATCGGTGAAGAAACCTAAATCAGCTTTGGCAAAGAATGATGATTTATCCAACAAATATGAGAATACAAGTATTTCTGAGGCCTTAAGCTTAGACGCACCTGATTCAGTATATAGAGAAGAAACAGAAAGAAACTTACCAGTAAAATCATTGACACATGTGAGCATGATACTGCGAGAGCTGTTCTGGCCATATGTTACAGAAATAAGATCTAATTTTTCTAATCTATCTATGTGTCTTCTGATTTGAACGAGGCTGAATAAACCATGTGCACGATCAAAAAGCTCTGAATTAGAGTAATCAATAATATAGGATGGAGAATTTTTACAGAGATTTGTAAGAATAGACAGGAAAACTTTAAGTGTAGGACTAAGTTCTAAACTTAGTTGCTCTTTGAAAAGAATTCCGATGATAGATAACTCACCAACTGAAGAAATTGGCATAATAACGGACTCTTTTTCACACAAAATATCGATTTTTTTAGTGTAATTTTTGTCAGTTTTTGTTCTATCATTAGATAAGAAATGCAACAATGGCTTATTTAAGCCAAAGTTAAAATTTTTGAAAAAATAATTTGAAAAATCTGAATAGTTGAAATCAGAAGAAATATTCTGATAATTCAGTGAGTTAATACTGTAATGACGACTGGTGCTGATACCGAGAATCGAACTCGGGACCTCACCCTTACCAAGGGTGCGCTCTACCAACTGAGCCATATCA
>NZ_JAGFNY010000014.1 GCF_019448115.1 Succinivibrio faecicola
TTTTTAAAGATCTGCATTAACGCTTGGTTAATGTTCGTTGTCGTTCGTGACAACGGAAATGCATTATAGACTTTTTTTGAAAGCTGTCAAACTTTTTTTTATGATTTTTATAAAATTTTTTTTTAAAGGCTTATTTAAGCTTATTTGACTGATACTTTTATAACAACCTTTACTACTTCCTCGCTGTTCTTATATAAAACTCTTGGCTGATGAGCCTCCTCTGGGGGAACAACAACAAGATCACCTGGTCTTAAGGTAACCTGCGTATATACATTAGGCATATTGTAAAAATACAGATCATCGTTTGGATATGATTCAGTTAATGTGCAGTCCTCAACATATGCCTGACCAAAACTTTCATAGCCTTTTGCAATATACTGAATGTCAATATAATCCTTGTGTGACTCAAATTTTGCATCTTCAAATTTTATTGACTGATAGCGCTGTACAATTGCAAATACACCATCTGTAATGTCATATCTGCCATCTTCCATATTCACTGGATCATGATTGGAAAGCCAGTTGTATGCTTTTTCAAATTTTTCTGACAGGTAATTGTATTTTGTTACTAGTTTTAATGAAGTTGCTAACATAAAAGCTCCTATAAGCTATAGCTCATATATTTGATTCCATCAAGAGAATATAAAGAGATATCCTCCTCACTCATTATAGCAAAGCCCGCTTTACTACCACCTTTAGGCAATGTAATGGAACCTGGATTAATATTTACAACGCCAGAATCTTTATAGAATATTCCTGAAACATGTGTATGACCTGATAGGACAATATCATTGTGTTTCAAGCCTATTTTCTCAATCTGTTCTAGAGTTTCTATCTTATGCAGATGACCGTGTGTCAAAAATACCTTTCTTACTCCTGATACTGTATTTAAAAGAACATATCCGTAAGAAGCGTTGCATGGGAAGGAAAACACCATAGAATCAACTTCACTGTCACAGTTTCCTCTTACAGAGATAATCCTATCTTTATACTGATTGAGAATTTCTCCAACTGACATCGGATCATAGCTTTGTGGGACTTTGTTACGAGGGCCGTGATTTAAAAGATCACCTAAAAGAATAATATAGTCGCATTTCATGGATTCAAAAAATAAAAGAGCTTTTTTCAACTCCTCACATCCACCATGAACATCAGAAATCACTAAATACTTCATTTGCTTTTCCTTATCTATTCAGGTCAATTATATACAAAATCAGCTTTTTAGAATGTTTGAAAAAAATATAAATCAGAATTTTTTTGTTTAAAATCTGAGATAAATAACAATTCCGTAAACGTTTGTATTCTATATTATAATTATAGATATAACAAACAAGGATGTATTATGTCAGATATTAACTCTTTAATTTTACAAGGAAAATGCTCTCTTGGCATTGAATTTGGTTCTACAAGAATCAAAGCTGTTTTAATTGACCCTACAAATTTTGCACCAGTCGCTCAAGGCTCACATGAATGGGAAAACAGACTTGAAAACGGTTTGTGGACATATCATATTGACGATATCTGGGGAGGCTTACAGCACTGCTACAGTGAGCTTGTAAAAGATGTAAAGGAAAAATATAAAGCAGATCTCAAAGCTGTTGCATCTCTAGGTATTTCAGCTATGATGCACGGTTATATGGCTTTTGATAAGGATGATAACCATCTGGCACAGTTTAGAACATGGAGAAATTCTAATACAACAAAAGCCGCTGAGATCTTAACCGATACTTTCCAGTTTAATATTCCTGAAAGATGGTCTATTTCCCATCTTTATCAATGTATCCTTGATAAGGAAGAACATGTAAAAAATGTCGCTTTCTTCACCACTCTTGCAGGTTATGTTCACTATAAACTCACAGGGCAGAAGGTTCTTGGTATCGGTGATGCAGCAGGTATGTTCCCAATAGATTCTTATACTAAGAACTACAATGAGAAATATCTAATGCAGTTTAATGAAATTCTTGCAAAAGAGAATATGCCATATAAACTTGAAGAACTGCTACCAAAGGTATTATGTGCTGGCGATAATGCAGGTACTTTTACAGAACAGGGAGCAAAACTGCTCGATCCTACAGGCAATTTACAGCCAGGCTGTATTTTATGTCCACCAGAGGGTGATGCAGGAACTGGTATGGTTGCAACAAACAGTGTTGCTGTACGCACTGGCAATGTGTCAGCAGGAACCTCAATCTTTGCAATGGTTGTTCTTGAAAAGGCATTATCAAAGCTTCACAGAGAAATTGATAATGTGACAACTCCAGATGGTATGCAAGTTGCTATGGTTCATGCAAACAACTGCACATCTGATCTTAATGCATGGGTCGGATTATTTGCTGATTTCTTAAAGGTTGCAAACATAAAGATGGATATGAACACCCTGTTCAAAACTCTTTATGAGGAAGCTTTAAACAATGGAGCTAAAGATTGCGACGGTATCATCAGCTATGGTTATTTCTCTGGAGAGAATATAACATCTGTTCCTGAAGGAAGACCTCTTCTTGCAAGAATGCCAAATTCAAACTTCAATATCGCAAACCTGTTTAGAGCTAATCTGTACACATCTTTAGGTGCAATCAAGCTTGGTATGAATATCCTAAAATCAGAGCAGGTTAAAATCGATAAACTACTAGGTCATGGAGGACTTTTCAAAACTCCAAGAGTAGGTCAGTCAATTATGGCAGATGCACTTAATACACCTGTATGGGTTATGACTACAGCAGGAGAAGGCGGTGCATGGGGTATTGCAGTTCTTGCAGCATACAGTGTTCAAAACACAAAGAATGAATCCCTATCAGAATTCCTTGATAACAACGTATTCAAGGATGCTGTAGGGGAAAAGATTGATCCTGATAAGGCAGGTTCTGATGGATTTGATAAATTCCTCGAAAGATATGTTCTCTGTCTTGGAATTGAAAAGCAGGCTGTATCTTGTCTTAAAAGATAAAATTTAAAATGACAAAGGAGCCAAATTTGGCTCCTTTATTTAATGAGGAAGTTTAAAACTTCCTCTTTTTGTATCATACTACTCTATTGAGGCTTTGATTTCTGCTACAGCTTCATCTAAAGCATCTTTTGCAGTTGCTTTCTTAGAAAGAACCTTTCCAATAGCCTTATCCATTGGGCCCCATACGTTACCCATCTCAGGAATTGATGGCATTGGCTCGGCATTCTGAGCCTGAACTGCAATAGCATTTGCAAAATCGTCATTCTCAATTAAAGGATTCTTGAAAACAGATTTTAAAGGAGGAAGCTCCTGAATCTGCTCATATCTGTTAAGAGCATATTTTTCCTGATTAATAAAACGCAGGAATTTTTCTGCTAGATCTCTATCCTTACATGATTTTGAAACTACATATCCTCTAAATCCTAAGAATGGGCACATGTAATTTCCGTTTGGAAGCTTTGGAAGTGGAGCTACACCATAATTGATACCAGATTTTGCATAGCCGTTAAACTCCCATGGACCTGTGATAACAGCAGCAGCCTTACCTGATGTAAACAGACTATTGATATGACCGAAACCATCAGGACCTAAAACAGAAACAGGAACAACATTCTGTACAAATTTGTTAAGATACTCAAGTCCTTTGATGGCACCTGCGTTGTTTAGACCAATATCATGGGGATTGTAGTTTCCTGCTCCATCCTTGCCGAAAACATAACCACCATTTCCTCTGATGAAACCGTAAATAAAGTACATAAAGTCCCACTTACCTATTACACCCCACTTACCTTCCATTTTTTTAGCAGCAGAGAAATTGTAATAGTCTTCCATTGTTTCAAGAGGATATTTAAGTAGATCCTGATTATAGAAAACAACCATTGTTTCAACTGAGCGAGGGCATGCATATATCTGTCCGTTATATGTAAAAGCATCAATTGACTTATCAAGATAAAGTGAAGAATCTGAACTCATGAAGCGAAGTGGCTGAATCAGTCCTTTCTGAGCTGAAGCTCCAAGACGATCTGCAGGAAGCATTAAAATATCAGGAAGATTTTTAGTGCCACTGTTTAACATTTTCTCATATTCATTTACATGAGAAACGTAATCACTGTTAGTGACACGAACAGTACAGTTGTATTCTTTCTGGAAATCTTCAACAGCTTTTGCAATGCCATTGTCTTTATTTAAATCTTCCCAGACTACAAGCTCTTTTGCATTTACACTAGTGCCTGCAAAAAGAACAACACCTGAAACTAAAAGCAGTTTTGACAACAGATTCATAGCGCCTTCCTTATGTTGTTACAATTTAAAATTCACCCTCTGAAACTGAATCAAATTTCTTATGTGCGTTCATAAGAATATATTCTTCAGTCAAATCAGTTTCATATAATTCTTTTAATGCTTGATCCATACATTCCCATATATATACCATCTTTGATGATGATGGCATATTCACAGAATTAACGGTCTGAACAGCAATTGCATTTACTAAGATATCGTCTGATAACTTTGAACTCTTTAATACAGATACAATAGGAGGTATTTCTTTTGTTATCAGATAACGATTTTCAGCAACCTCTGTTGAATTTAAATAACGCAAAAGATTCTCACATAGCTGTGCATTGTGTGAAGACTTTAGAATTGACCAGCCTTTTACACTTAAAAATGGAGTGAGTGCATTACCGTTTGTCATATCTGGAAGTGATGCAATACCAAAATCAATTCCTGATTTCATGTATTTTGAAAGATTCCAAGGACCATCAATAACAGCATCGGCCTTTTCTGAAACAAATAAGTTGAATAACTCATCGAAAGCATCTTGAGGATCTGATGGAAGTGTAGGAAAAATCCCATCACTGTATATTTTTCTTAAATATTTAAAAGAATTAACCGCACCTTCATTATCAAGGCCATATTCTTCATAATCCTTTATAGCATCGTTATGGTTTTCAAATACATATGCACCATTTGCAGCCATTAAAGGGAATATTGAATAGAACTGAGAATAATTGAATATGAGACCATATCTACCTTCTGCCTTTCTTTTTAAAGAAAGTTCATGATAATCATCACAGGATTCTAAAGGCATTTTAAGATATTTTTTATTGTAGTATACAACCAGTGTCTCTATTGCCTTTGGAACACTATAGCAATTACCATCAAATGAGATAGCACTTATTGCATTGCTCAGATAGTTAGGAGCATCTACCTGCATGAACTGGATAGGTGCAATTAAATCAAGTTTATGGGCTTCAGCAACACCATCTGATGGAAGGAGAATAATATCAGGTTTTGTGGCATTAGGTGGCAATGCTAAAAATCGTCTTACCTGATTGTGCAAATCAACGGGCTCAAAAATAACATCACAATTGTACATTTCCTCAAAAGGCTTTACGCTATCATTTAGAAAGTCAACTCTCTGAGGATCATCCCAAACTCTAAGGACTGTTCTCTCCTGCGAATAAACTACCGAAGACATCAATAAAGCTGTTAGATAACATACAATCTTGCTTTTCATTAGCTATTTTCTGAACCCCAATTAGTAGTGTTGTTACTGCATTCCAGCTCTGAAAGCCTCAATCTGGTAATTTATGTGCTCGGTAGCTGTCTTTAAACCATCCTTAACACTCTGTCGTCCTGTGATTATGGAATCAAAAGCAGCATCAATAGGCCCCCAAACCTCTGACATTTCAGGAACTGAAGGCATTGGAACCGCTCTACTTGCCTGAACTGCAATAGCATTTGCAAATTCATCATTTGTAATAACAGGATCAGCCATTACTGCTTTTACAGGAGGGATTTCTCTTGTTTCCTGGTATCTTATCTTTGCGTATTTTGGCTGATTTATATAATGTAAGAATTCTTCAGCAAGATCATGATTCTTTGCCCATGCTGAGATAACATATCCTTTAACACCAAGGAATGAAGACATAGGCTTTCCGTTTGGTAGAATCGGCAAAGGAGCAACACCAAAGTTAATCTTTGAATTTGAATAAGGCTCAAGTGCCCATGGACCGTTAATTACTGCTGCAGCATTGCCTTCTGTAAACAACCTGTCTACATTAGCAATTCCATTCTTGCCCCTAAGGTCTGGAGGAAAACAACCTGATGCAAAGAAGCTCTTTATAAACTCCACACCTTCTACGGCACCATCATTTGATAAACCAACATCGTTAGCATCAATGTTGCCATCTGGATCAGAACCAAACACATATGCGCCAAATGGCTGTATTGCACCATATGCGTAGTAAAAAGAATCCCATTTTGCCAACAAACCATATTTTCCATTATTCTCTGAAACAAGTTTCTTAGAATAATCAAAATAGTCTTCAAAAGTCAGCAAAGAATGCTTGAGGTAATCTTTGTTGTAGAACATTACAAGAGTTTCAACAACTTTAGGTACTGCATAGATTTCGCCGTTCTGTGAAAAAGCAGAAACAGCTGAGCGTATATATCTATCCTGCTCTTCTTGCATAAATTTGATAGGAGTAATCAATCCTTGCATTACGCCTGATCCCATTTTATCAGCAGGGATTAAGAAAACATCTGGACCATTACCAGTAGGGCCTTCTAATCTCATTTTATCTGTCTGAGTCAGAAAGTTTACTTCTTCTACAGTAACAGTACAGTCAAAATCCTTTTCAAAGTCAGCTACAGCCTGACTTGTACCCATGGACTTCTTATCGTCCTCCCAAACTTTCAAATGACACTTTTCTGCTGATAGTGCCTGAGTGGTAATAAGAGATGACATTAGGAATAATGCTATTTTTGTAATTTTTTTCATTTTATCCCCGCTGTAGGAACCATTAATTTGAATTGTGCAATAAGATTATTTTTTATTAAGCAGCTAGCTTATAAAGCCTATTAAATTAAAATACCTATACATATTATATCTTTAGTAATTACATGATTATCAATATCAATTTACAAATTTTGGTTGTTAGATCCCCTTTTATTGTTAATTATCAGATCACGGTTAACAAAAAAATCGAGAATTTTCATTAAAAACGTCGCAATTTTATGTTTCTTCCAATAATATGCGAAATCGTTGCTCTTGTTAAAAAGTTAATTATTTGTTTTTTAAACTCTTATTTTTTATCAGTTTATATTGATCTACTCTTCTAGGCCGCTAGTGTTCTAGCAGGTTTAATGTCAGCTCAGGCATCTGCAGCTGTTACTCCAGATGTTGCATTAAAGGGTGATGTTTCATACTTTCGTGTTGGCCTCTTTTCAAGAAACTTCAATAAGAATGCTGGTGATGTAGGTCGTTTAGGTAATGAAAACGATACCTTTTTAGAATTGGCTCCATCATTAACACTAGCTGAATTAGATGGTGTTGAGTATCGATTAATATCTTCATTTGCTATGAGTTCAGAATATAAAGGTGGCTGGGCTGGAACAAATAATCAGCGTGGTGACAGAGCATCACGAAACATGGAAAATGCAGGCAAATCAGACAACAGTGATTTAAAGGACTTCTCAAATTTATCATTTGGTTTAACTCAGGCTTATGTGAGAGTTACCGGTCTTTTAGATTCAGATAAAGATGCAGCAATCTGGGTTGGTAAAAGATATCAGCGTCAGGACTCACATGTAGTTGATGCTTTCTGGAGAGATGTTTCTGGTGATTCAGTAGGTATTGAGAATCTATCTGTAGGTTCTGGTAAATTCCGTGCTACCTGGGTACGCCGCGATGGTGAAGCTGTATTCACTAATAAGTATGATGGATATACTGCATTGGGCTGGGATGATACAAATAAGGTGGATTTAAGACCATCCAAGATTACAAACAATATTTTTGATGTTTCTTATGCATTCCCTGTTGGTGCTGAAAGTTTCTTAGACTTAGGCTATACCTTTATTGCACCACAGCGTTACGCTTCAGAGTATTCAAATTATGGTTACAAGATGAAGGATGAAGTTGGTAATTCTCACCTTGTTTTAGCTAGGTTAGATACTAAGTTATTTGACTGCGTAAACCACACTTCAGCTCTTCGTTATGTAAGAGGTTCAACTGCTGAAGGTGGCTTTGGTGCACATACTTATGGCGTTCACTCACAGGATGACAGCTCATACAATATCGATTTTATCAATATTGGATCTGTTAATTTTACTGATAGAATCGGCATGATGTATCATACATGGTTCAACTTTGCTAGAACAACCAATAATATTGGTGAGAATGACAGCAGAACCGTATCAAGATCATTCCAGTTAGTTTTACGTCCTCACTACAAGTTAACTAAGATGACCCGCTTAGTGTTAGAAGCAGGTATGAGTACAAAGTCAACTGCAACTGATGACTATTTAGCCAAGGAAGTAAAGGATAGAAATTCATTTAGCAATTCTCAGGCTCAGAAGCTAACTTTAGCTTACGCTATTACTCCTGATGCTGGCAATGCTTTCTCACGTCCTGAAATTCGTTTCTTCGTAACTTACAAACACTATAACGATTCTCACGTAGGTACTTATGGAAATGGCTTCAAGGTTGAAAATGTAGCAACTCGTAAGCCTGTTCAGTTATATGAAGGTCGTAAGACTGAGACATTCTTTGGTGCTCAAGTAGAAGCTTGGTTCTAGTATGTACTATTAAGAAATAGTCTTGTATAACAAAAGAGCGGCATAAGCCGCTCTTTCTTATGGTGAATTATAAGTGATATATTACCACCATGCTTCAACCTGTACACCAAACATATTATCTGATGTCATTCTACCTTCACCATTCTTTAACTCAGGAGCAGCACCGAATTCAGTCTGATTTAAAGAAAGGTTGCTTGATGTGCTGATATGTGAAACATAGAAACGAATCTCAGGACGCTGCCAGAAATCACCTGCATTAGGAGAAATAGCATATGCTAATGTATACTTAGCACCATGCTTTGATACCTTTGACTGTGCTTTGCCAACTTCTAAAGTACCATACTCCTTCTCATCAAATGCGCCAACTTCAGCAACGATCTTAGTCATCTTTGTTAATCTGTAGTAAGGACGAACTACAGCAGATACACCTCTGAAGTGATCACGTGACTTGGTTCCTGAATTATATGCATAAACGAACTGATGGAACATACCGAAATCTTCAGTAAAGTAAACGTTACCAAAGTTCATAAATCTCCAGCCCTGACCTTCATCATTATATAGTTCTGAGCTTGTACCATCTAAAGATGCATCTTTAGCAGAAGCACCTGAGAATGACTGTAATACAGTCTTGTTGAATCCACCTAATACATTTAATGTTAATTCAGCAGAAAGATTTAAACCATCCTTAACTTCTTCACCATCAGCCCAGGTAAATAGATCATTTGAACCATTCTTATCACGCTCTGCGTTTAAGTATGTTGCACCTAACTGAAGGGTTGCACCATCCCATACTGGGAAGCTATATCTTGCATCAAAGTTGTTGATACGTGATTTTGTTGGCTGATTCTTTGATTTTTTTGATTCTTTTGTTCCACCTTTTTCTGAATCCAATTCATATACAGTTTCATCAGTATAGCCATTCTGTAACTTTGCGTTATAGCCGCCATCATGACGAGTCCATGCTAGATTTAACTTACCTGAACCTAAAGTTAAATTATCAATACCTACACCATGACCTGAAATATTGTAGTAGTAAAAATCAGTGATATGAACGTCTTCACGATTTACATACTTTTTACCAACCCATAGAGTTGAATCTTTGTCTAAAAAGCCTTTAACCTGTGCATAGCACTGACGATTTGCAATGTTTGAATCCCAGTTATTTTCTTTACCGTCACCACTTACAGTAAACATGGTTGATACTGACCATACAGTGTCATCTACCTTAGCAATATCACCAGTAATCTGCATTTCGCCAAAAGTATCATTCTGATTACCTAGACGACCTACTTTCGTTGCCTGGCTACGAGTACCAAAAGCTGATTTTCCGTGCATAACACCAGAACGCATATAACCGTTGAACTCTGCTGGTGCTGCAAATGTCTGAGCTGACATTAAACCTGCTAGAACACTAGCGGCCTATATATGTAAGATCAAAATATAAACTTTTGATTTATCAAATGGATAGTAAATATAAATCGGTCCTATGTGCAATTTTTTAATTTGCAATTGTAGTTTCAATTCATATTATTTCAATGATCGAATGTTTTATCGTTGGATAAAAGAGATTATTTAATGACGCAGTATTCTGATATTGATCTTTCTTTTGAATCAAAAACCATTGCTATTTTTATTACTCTATCTTTAAGAGGCAGCGTATCTCCATAATGTTTTTTGATAATCTGTTCAGATGCTTGTTTTAGCAATAACTTAAGATCAGCTGTTGATTTTGCATATTTAAACTCAATTACAATTCTTGATGAATCAAATTCAATTTGAAGATCTGATCTTCCTTTTGAGCTATTGGATTCAGAAAGAATATTTAATCCGGCACCTTGAAGATACATCTGTATGTGACTTCTTAATGAAGATTCATCTTTTATTGGATACTTGTCATATGATATAGAATTTAAGATGGCATTGAACAAAGAAACAATCTCTTCTGCATTACCATCTATCAATGAATTTATTTGAATATTAGATATTGAAGGTTCAATTCCAAATGTCTTGAAATAAAGCAGATTTGACAAAGCCTTTCTTATTTCATTATTTGGAATTCCCAAAACGATATTTTTTCCAAGTTCTAGTTCTGAGTGTAATGTTAAATACCCAGTTTGGCACATCAAAACTGTTGGATTGATATCTAAAAGAGAATTTGGATTAGAGAATGATTCATGTGATATATAAATATCTTTATTTGAATATTCTGTAACATCTAGTTCATGGTTATCCAAGTAATTTTTCAGAATTGATGGAATACCACCATTATCAAACCAGTAATCACCAAACTTGATTTTTTCTCTATTAAATGATTCCTTGAAAAAATTATTGATTGACCATGTTGAAAAAACTTTATTTTCAAAATCTTCATCAAAGCAATAGCCATCATATTCCATTGCTAGTTTACTGACTAATCTATCAACATAATCAATTCTTACTGGATCATCTTTCTGCAATAATGAAATATCTTTGCCATATAGCTTTAATATGACATCATCAATGTAATCTTTGAAATATTCTATAATCTCTTCTTTTGTATAACCAACTATGTTTGAACATAGATTTTTATATGTTAGATCGATAATATCTGAACCTACAGAAAACAATGCTACATGCTTAAGTCTTGTAACACCAGTTACTGCAAGAAATCTAATGTGACCACCACCTTTTAAGGACGCATATAAACTTTTTAAAGTTTCTGAAAACTTTTCATATTGGGCTTTATTATTAATATTTCTTGTTAGCAAGCAATCATATTCATCAATCAGAACAACAATCTGCTTTCCTATAGGCATAGCTTCAAACAAAGCCTTTATATAGCCAGCTGGTGTATCAATAATCGGATCTATTGAAAAATTATTTTTTGATGCAAACTTTAAAATCTGATTTTTAAGACCAGATAAAAAGGATTCATAGTCAGATGAAATATAGTCAAGAAAATTAATTCTTAAAATAGGATAGGTTGGTTCATTCCACTTATCGTATATAAAAGTTCCTTTAAAATATGGATCTTTTCCTAAGCCAAATAGCGTTGCTATAGTATCCAGTGTTAATGACTTTCCAAATCTTCTTGGTCGAGAAAAGAATATTCTGCTGTAAGATGAAATGATTTTATAAATTTCATTGGTTTTATCTACATAAATATTATTACCACTTCTTAATTCAACAAAACTGTCTGATAATAAAATGGACTTCATACCAAATAACTCCAATGAATCTTTTCATAGAAGTATAGCCTATTTGTTAATATTTTTATATCACAGACATTCACAAATTTCATTCTCAAATATATATCCATGAAAACAAACAATTCATCAAAAACTTTCACTTAAGCAAGAAAACAACATTCATAAATCATAAATTCAGTTCTTTCTAAAATCAAAATTAAGAAAAATCAATCAAATAGAAATTACTGTAGAAGATATGAAAGCTTATATAGGCCGCTAGTGTTCTAGCAGGTTTAATGTCAGCTCAGGCATCTGCAGCTGTTACACCAGATGTTGCTTTAAAAGGCGATGCTGGTTGGTTTCGTGTTGGCCTCTTTTCAAGAAACTTCAAAAAGAATGTTGGTGATGTAGGTCGTCTTGGTAACGAAAATGACACTTATTTAGAATTGGCTCCACAAGTTACCTTAGCAGAGGTGGATGGTGTTGAGTATAGATTTGTGTCTTCATTTGGTATGGGTTCAGAATACAAAGGTGGCTGGGCTGGAACAAATAATCAGCGTGGTCCACAAGCAGATCGTGATCCAACAAAAAAGAACAGTAATTTAGGTGACTTCTCAAATTTATCATTTGGTTTAACTCAGGCTTATGTGAGAGTTACAGGTCTTTTAGATTCAGATAAAGATGCAACAATCTGGGTCGGTAAAAGATATCAGCGTCAGGATTCTTTCATTGTTGATAATAAATATCGCGATGTTTCTGGTGATTCAGTAGGTATTGAGAATCTATCTGTAGGTTCAGGTAAACTACGTGCAACCTGGGTACGTCGCGATGATCAAAATGTATTCACTAATAAGTATGATGGATATACTGCATTAGACTGGGATGCTAAAGACGGTGATTTAAGACCATCTAAGACTACCAACAATATTTTTGATGTTTCTTATGCATTCCCTGTTGGTGCTGAAACTTCATTAGATTTAGGTTATACTTTTATTGCTCCACAGCGTTATGCATCTGAGTATTCAAATTATGGTTACAAGTTGAAGGATGAAGTTGGTAATTCTCACCTTGTTTTAGGTAGGTTAGATACTAAATTATTCAACTGTGTAAACAACACAACTGTTCTACGTTATGTAAGAGGTTCAACAGCTGAAGGTGGTTATACTGCACATACCTATGACGTTCACTCACAGGATGACAGTTCATACAGTATTGATTTAATCAATCATGGTTATGCAAAGCTTACTGATCGAATTGGTATGCACTATCATACTTGGTTCAACTTTGCTAGAACAACCAATAATATTGGTGCTAATGACAGCAAAGAAGTATCAAGATCATTCCAGTTAGTTTTACGTCCTTACTACAAGTTAACTAAGATGACTCGCTTAGAATTAGAAGCAGGTATGAGTACAAAGGTAACTGCAAATGATAACTATGCAGAAAAGGATTTAACAAAGAAAAATTCATTTAGCGATTCTCAGGCTCAGAAGCTAACTTTAGCTTACGCTATTACTCCTGATGCTGGCGCTATATGGGCTGCCCCAATAATAAGATTCTTTGCTACATACAAGCACTATAACGATGATCATGTAGGTACTTATGGAAATGGCTTCAAGGTTGAAAATGTAGCAACTCGTAAGCCTGTTCAGTTATATGAAGGTCGTAAGACTGAGACATTCTTTGGTGCTCAAGTTGATGCAGCTTTCTAATAGAACTTGTTAAGAAATAGTCTTGTATAACATTAAGAGCGGCATATGCCGCTCTTTTCTTGATAGGAAAATCAAATTGATATGTCTAGCTGAATATTTGAATATTCTTGCTCTTCAACCTTCAAGAACATAATCATATACCATGGAATATAGTGAATTTTTTCAACAGATTCATAGTTACCTTGGCAGAAAACAAATCCTTTTTTAAGATCCCACTCTTCAATTTCTAGTATGTTGTTTAAAGCAGAGTGCATTTTATATGTTTTTCCTGATTTAATTTCTATCGGCAAAACATCTGGGCCTATTTGAACAACAAAATCAATTTCTCCATTTTTTTGTCTATTGTAATATCTTAAAGAAAATCCGTTTGCCTTTAATTGTTGAGCAAAAACATTTTCAAGAATTCCTCCCATATTAACTGAGAGATTTCCTTGTAGTATTTCAAACTGAATATTCTCTAGGCACATTGCACACAGTAAGCCCGTATCACACATAAATAGCTTAAATAAACGTCTTTGTTCACTGATTTTTAAAGGAGCTCTTAGCTCATTTAAGTTATAACAAGGCAAAGCGACACCTGCATCTGACAGCCAGACAAAAGAATCTTCATATTCTCTTAATCTTGCATTCCTATCTATGCTTGCTAAATTAAACCTTCTATTCTTCTGATCAAGCTCTGATGGTATTCTGTCGAAAATGTTGGTAACTTTAACTTTTTCCTTCGATGTATATTTGCTTATATCCTGTCTGTACAGATTCAGAATATCATTTTGAACAGCTATAACCTGTTTAATATCCTTGTGCTCTATAAATGTTTTTACAACATCAGGCATACCACCAACAATAATGTAATACTTAAACATGTTTATCATTTTTTCATGGATCAGATCGGTTGGTGGAATGCGTTTTTGGTAACAATCCTTAAGATAATCAAGGAGCTCCTTTTTAATGTTATTTGCGATACAGAATTCTTCAAAATCCATTGGATACATCTGAATGCATTCTTCAAAACCAACTGGATATGAAGGTACTGCCTTATAATTTACTCCAAGTAATGATCCTGATTCTATGTAATCATAACTGCCATCCTCAACAAGAAATTTTATTGCTGTTCTGGCATTTGGACATTCTTGAATTTCGTCAAGGAAGATTAAGGTTTCGCCTGGAATTAGTTCTTCATTAGTGAATGCAGATAAATTCATAATAATCGTCTCTGCATCAAGATTTCCACTGAAGATCTTTTTTGCATCAGGATGAGTAATGAAATTGAGTTCAACAAAACTTTTATAGTTCTTTTTTCCAAAAGCTCTAATAATGTATGTTTTACCGATTTGCCTTGCTCCTGTAATAAGGAGAGCCTTTTTCTTTTTACTTGCTTTCCAAGAAGTAAGTTGTTCTTCGACTTTTCTATACATTTAATAACCGTTATCACGTTTTTGAGTGTAGATATTCTTAATAATTTCACGTTATTCTAATTATAGAATACATTTATTTTCACGTTATATTAACGTAGAAAAATTTTTTTAATAGAAGAACACAATCTTTAAAAAGAATAAAAATTGAATTGGACAAAATGATCTACAAGAAAAAAATTCAGGATCTGTAACCCCCACGATAAAACATTCGATCATTGAAATAATATGAATTGAAACTACAATTGCAAATAAAAAAATTTAACATAGGACCGATTTATATTTACTATCCATTTGATAAATCAAAAGTTTATATTTTGATCTTACATATATAGGCCGCTAGTGTTCTAGCAGGTTTAATGTCAGCTCAGGCTTACGCAAATGGTGATGGTTCATTATTAAAAGGTAATTCATCATGTTTCCGTACAAGTGTTCACTCAAGCAAATTTGCAGGAACTTTATTTGATTTTGGTGGTGTTAACGATGTTGGTCGTTTAGGTAATGAGCACGATACATATTTTGAAATGGCTCCAAACTTTACAATTGCTGAAGTTGATGGAACAGAATGGGGTGCTGCTACCGCATTTGCTTATAAAACAGCTAATGAATCTGCAGTTCAGACTTTTGACGGTAAAGATGCTGTAATTGAATTTGATCAGGCTTATTTATATGTAAATGGATTCTTTGATTTTGATAAGGGTGCAACTTTATGGGTTGGTAAAAAGTACATCCGTTCAGATTCATTCTTAACCGATCAGTTCTGGCGTAATACTTCTGGTACAGGTGTTGGTATTGACAATTTATCAGTGGGTAGCGGTAAGCTAAGAGCAAGCTGGACTAAGCGTACAGGTAATGCTGATTTTACTTCAAATAACGATACCTATAAATATGATAAGTATCTAGAACAAGTTGATTTAGATAAAGCTGATTATGTAAATGTTACTGATGGTAAAGGCTATAAGTTAGTAAGCGTTGAAAAGGCAAAGACTGTAGAAATCAACATGTTTGACTTTGATTACAGTTTCAATGTAGCAGATGGTAAAAACTTAGATTTAGGCTATACATTAATCACTCCACAACGCTATTCTTCAGAGTATGCTTCATCAGGCTACTCTTTAGCTCGTGAAATTGCAAATAGCCAAATCTTTACATTAGGTTATAATCAGTCATTACTAGGTGGTCATAATTCAACTTACCTCCGTTTTGTTAAAGGTCAGACTGCTGGTGATGGCGGTTGGGGTGACTACACAGCATACGGTTATGCAAGCTCAAAGGCTTCAAGCAGCTCATGGGCATGGGATTTTATCAATCTGAGTGCTATCAAAATTACTGAAAACTTTAAGTTATATTCACATGTAAGAGGCTATATAACAGGTGGTTATGATACTGATGTTTCAGGTGGTTTAACACATGCTCGTGGCTTCCAGGTTGTAGTTCGTCCTGAGTACCAGTTAACCAAGATGACAAAGCTTGCTTTAGAAGCTGGTTTCATGACTCAGAGCAAGCAGAATGTTAACTCTAAAGATGATTCAAACAATCAGGCTCAGAAGGTAACATTAGCTTACATTTTAAATCCATTTGGAGCAAACCTCTATTCAAACCCAGAATTCCGCTTCTATGTAACATATAAGCATGCAGGTCACGATAATAGAGCATATGGTTCACTAAATGATATTACTAATGCATCTGTTATTGAAAAGAAGGATGGTAAGTTAGAGTCTGTATCAAGCGGTCTAAAGAGAACTCATGACACATTCTTCGGTGTTCAGGCTACAGCTTGGTTCTAATAGAACTTGTTAAGAAATAGTCTTGTATAATTAAAAGAGCGGCATATGCCGCTCTTTTCTTATGGTGAATTATAAGTGATATTTTACCACATTGCTTCAACCTGAGCACCGAATACAGTATCGTGACCTTTCTTTGCACCACCGATCGTATCTTCATCCTTTTCGTTGAATACATTTGTGTCAGCAGTTAAATTCATGTATGAAACATAGAATCTGAATTCAGGACGTGACCAGAAGTTACCTGCATCAGGATTAATAGCGTAAGCTAAAGTTGCCTTCTGACCTGCATGAGTTCTATGATCTGCCTTACCAGCATCATGCTTTAAGTACTTCTCATGTTCAACAAATGCACCTAACTCAGCGATAACCTTAGTCATCTTGGTTAACTTGTAGTATGGACGAACTACTAAGCCTAAAGTTCTCTTGCTGTCATAATCATTAGATGTTGAGTATGCAGCATTGAACTGATGGAACATACCGAAGTTTTCAGTAAACTGGCTTAAACCGATGTTTAATAAGCGGTAGCCCTGACCAGTAAAGCCTGCTACACCACCAAAACCTGAATTTGACTTGATGTCAGCAGTTGTTGACCAAGCACAGTCTGCTGATGAACCAGAGAATGACTGTAATACAGTCTTATTGAAGCCACCTAATACGTTTAAGGTTAATTCAGCAGTCAAGTTGAATGCATCTTTTAACTCATTATCCTTAGTCCAAGTGTATGAAGAGAACTCACCATTCTTATCACGCTCAGGACGTAAATATGTTGCACCTAACTCTACAGATGCACCATCCCATGCAGGGAATACGTAACGGGTATCAAATACATTTAAGCGAACTTTAACCTCTTTTTTTTCTGCAAACTGACCTTTTACAATTTCTTTAACGTTACCTGGTAAAGCATTTCCTTTATCGTCTTTCTCGTCAGCTTTCTGCTTAATAACATACTTATCTTTAAAAGTCTTATAGGTTGCATTGCCGTTGTCTTTTCTTGTCCATGCAGCTGATAATTTACCAGTACCAACATTTAACTGTTCAAAACCAACACCATGACCAGAAACATCATAGAAGTAGAAATCGCCAATATATGAATCTTCACGCTGAACGTACTTCTTACCAGCCCATAGAATTGCGTCCTTATCTAAAAGACCTTTAACCTGTGCATAGAGCTGACGATTTACAATATTACCTTCCCAGTTGTTTTCTTTACCGTCACCACCTACACAGAACAAGGCTCCAATTGACCATACAGTATCATCTACCTTAGCAATATCACTAGAGAATAGCATGTCCATGAAAGTATCGTTCTCGTTACCAAAACGACCTAACTGCTGAACATATGCCTTGTGACCATATGTTGACTTACCGTGCATAACACCAGAACGCATGTAACCACTAACGTCTACTGGTGCAGCCATAGCCTGAGCTGACATTAAACCTGCTAGAACACTAGCGGCCTATATAAGCGATGATAAGGTTAAGTAAATTTTTATCTAATTGAAATTATTGATTTTTTTTAAATTTAAAGAAGAATAAGCTCTGTTTTGTTGATAGATATGTTGTTTGAGCAAAAAAAACTATCAAAAATTAAACTTATTATGAAGATAGAATGTGGTAAATAATTGATTAAATCACATCATCTTTATATTAATTTTGGTAAGATATTTGATGAGGTTCTGTTATCTTGTATTCAAATTTCTTGGAGTTTATGAATGGGCAGCTATTTAAATCCTGATAATATCAAATTTCAGAGAAGCTTAAATTCTGAAATTTACGTGGATAAATCAGATTTAATCGCTATTCTAAACAAGAAAATACATTCAGATGAATGTTATATTTGTATAAGCAGACCAAGACGTTTTGGAAAATCCCTTACAGCAAATATGCTTTCAGCTTATTACGCAAAGGGCATTGATAGTTCAGATCTGTTCAAAAATTTAAAAATTTCTTCAGACAGTTCTTATCAACAACACCTTAATAAGCATAATGTTATTTTCATCAATATGCAGAATTTTTTATCTAATTCTAATTTTGATGTTAAAAAAATGCTAATTGATCTTGATAAAGCTGTTATCAATGAAATTCAATGTCTATACCCAGATATTGATCTTGAACAGTACACAAAGCTTAATCTTGCTTTAACTTATGTATATGATCAAGTAAAAGAAGACTTTATTTTCATCATTGATGAGTGGGACTGTATTCTTAGAGAAAAAAAAGAGGATACTACTTCTTTTGAAACTTATTTAGACTATTTAAGAACACTTTTCAAAGATCAGCCATATGTAGCTTTAGCTTATATGACAGGCATTCTTCCTATCAAAAAGTACGGAACTCATAGTGCTCTCAATATGTTTAAAGAGTACTCTATGATTTATCCATTAGACTATGCTTCATACATTGGATTTACAGAAAATGAAATAAAGCCATTATGCAATAAATATTCTGTTGATTTTGAACAACTCCAACAATGGTATGATGGATATATCTATGATAATTCAGAGCATATATATAATCCTAATTCAGTTGTTAATGCCCTGCAAAGCAAATGCTTTTTAAGTTATTGGACTAAAACTGAAATATATGAGGCTCTTCAATTCTATATTGATATAAATATGGACGGATTGAAAGAAGCTATCATAAAACTTATTGCTGGCAATGAAGTTTTGGTAGATACAACTGCTTTTCACAATGATATGTCAACTTTCAAAGATAAAGATGACATATTAACATTACTAGTTCATCTCGGCTATCTAGCTGTATCAAGACAGATTCAGGAAGAAGAGGGAGAATTTACTTACGTAAAGATCCCTAATAAAGAAATCAGATATGAATTCTTTAAATGTCTTAGAAAAAGTAATTCATATGTAGCAGAAGCAAATGCAATAACCGAATCAAAAAAATTGCTATCCGATATTTTGAACGGTGATCAGGACAGCGTTGCAAGAACACTGGATGTTTATCATCAGAATAATTCATCAATTCTCAAATACAACGATGAAAACTCTTTAGCTTGCATCATTTCAATATCAATGATTCATGCAAGAAATTACTATAATGAAATAAGGGAGCTTCCTGCAGGAAAAGGCTTTGCTGATATTGCATATCTACCAAAAGTTGGTGCTGATAAACCAGCACTAATCGTTGAGTTAAAATATGATAAGAGTGCTGAGTCAGCAATCAAACAAATCAAAGACAAAAAATATGCAGAATTTTTCAAAGACTATTGTGGAGATGTTTTATTAGTAGGAATAAATTATGATAAGACTAGTAAAAAGCATCAATGCATCATAGAAAAGATCTCCATGTAATTCATGCAAATCAAATTGAAGAACTTTGTACATTTTGTGCTGATAACTAAACAATTTTGGCAATAATAGAGCTCTTAATCAGAAAAAATTTCCTTTAAAAATAATTAGATACTTTATCGCAAATCATAATATAGCTTTCTATAGGCCGCTAGTGTTCTAGCAGGTTTAATGTCAGCTCAGGCTTCTGCAGCTGTTACACCAGATGTTGCATTAAAGGGTGATGCATCATATTTCCGTGCAGGTGTATACAGCCGTCATTTTAACAATAATAAAGGAAATGTAGGCCGTTTAGGTAACGAGCATGATAACTACATTGAGTTAGCTCCATCAGTAACTCTAGCAGAAGTTGATGGTACAGAGTGGAGATTTACAACTTCTTTTGCTATGTCAACAGATGAAGAAGGTGCATGGCAGGCTACTGATAAAGCTGCTGGCAATGGTGAAAATATTGCATTTGCTAACACTCAGGCTTTTTTAAGAGTAACAGGTCTTTTAGACTCAGATAAGGGTGCTGCTTTATGGGTTGGTAAGAAGTACGTTCGTGTTGATTCACATGTTGTTGATAACTACTGGCGTAATGTTTCAGGTAACGGTGTAGGTATTGAAAACTTATCATTAGGTTCAGGTAAGTTACGTGCTAACTGGACTCGTCGTGATGATGCAAGAGATTTTGCATTAAAAGCTAGTGGATATTCATTAGAAAATGGTCACAATGATGATGGTGACGGCAAGCAAGCTGTAACAAAACCATCAAGAACAGCAACTAACATGTTTGATGTTGAATATGGTTTTGCTCCATTTGATTCATCATGGGCAAGCGTTGGCTATACTTTAGTAGCTCCACAGCGTTATGCTTCAGAGTACTCAAATTATGGTTATAAGCTTAAGGAAGAAGTAGGTAACGGTCATTTATTTACAGCTGTTTTAGGTGAGAGCTTATTAGGTGGCTGGAATAATACTGTAGTTCGTTATGTTAAGGGCTCAACTGCTGGTGCTGGTTTATGGTCACACACCTATACTGGTTCAAAGGATAGCAGCTCATATAACATTGATATCATCGATTTTGGTGCTGTAAACTTCACCGAAAACTTCAATATGCTATACCACACATGGTTTAACTTCTCTAAGGTGAAGAATAGCTTAGATAACAAGGAAACTCATGGTCGTGACTTCCAGTTAGTATTACGTCCTCAGTACAAGTTAACTAAGATGACACGTTTAATCTTAGAAGCTGGTATGTTTACAAGTTCATCTGATACAACAGTATTTGGTGATGAAAGTGAGAAAGGTAATACTCAGCAGCAGAAGTTAACTTTAGCATACGGTATTACACCAGATGCTGGCAATGCATGGTCACGTCCTGAAATTCGTTTCTTTGCAACCTATAAGCACTTTGGTCACAACGAAGGCAGAACTGGTACTTATGGAAATGGCTTTACTGTAAATCTAATGGATAAGGCAACAGCTGGTGCAAGTACTGTAGATTCTCTCAGCGATGGTCGCAAGACTGAATTCTACTTCGGTGTTCAGGCTGAGTCATGGTTCTAATCTGATTTAGCTTAGACAAAATACGAAAAAGAGCGGCTTGTGCCGCTCTTTTTAATGGTAATTAGGAGTTTATTACCACCATGCTTCAACCTGAGCACCGAATACGGTGTCGTGACCAGTTTGCTTACCAAGTTTATTAAATTCGCCGTTCTTATCAGTTACGTTGATATATGAAACGTAGAAACGAATCTCAGGACGTGACCAGAAGTTACCTGCATCAGGTGAAATTGCATAAGCTAAAGTTGCCTTCTGACCACCTTCAGTTACGTGTGAACCGTCTTCAGCCTTTGTACGCTCAACGTAAGCACCTAACTCTGCTAAAACCTTGGTCATCTTTGTTAACTTGTAGTATGGACGAACTACTAAGCCTAAAGTTCTCTTGCTGTCATATGCATTAGATGTTGAGTATGCAGCATTGAACTGATGGAACATACCTAAGTTATCGGTAAAGTGAGTCTCACCGAAGTTTAATAAACGGTAACCCTGACCAGTAAATGCATCGCCGTTTACACTAGCAGTTGTAGACCAAGCGCAGTCAGCAGATGAACCAGAGAATGACTGTACAACAGTCTTGTTCCAGCCAGCTGAGAAGCCAACACCTAATTCTAAAGTGAAGTTAAATGCGTCTTTAATTTCAGTTTCATCAGTCCATGTTGTATGACCTGCAGCGCCATTCTTATCGCGTAATGCTCTTAAATAGGTAGTACCAACCTGTAATGTAGCACCATCCCATACTGGTAATTCATAACGAGCATCAAATACGTTTAAACGAACATTTACATTTGAACCATCTAAGGCAGTTACGCTACCATTATCCTTACGTGACCATGAAGTTGATAACTTGCCTGAACCAATAGCATAGTTTTCTACACCAACACCGTGACCTGAAACATCATAGTAGTAGAAGTCGCCGATATGGATATCTTCACGCTTGATATATTTTTTACCAACCCATAAAGTTGATTCTTTGTCTAAAAGACCTTTAACCTGTGCGTAGAACTGACGATTTGAAATATTACTTTCCCAGTTGTTTTCATTGTTACCACCTAATGCAAACATGGTTGAAACTGACCATACGGTGTCATCAACCTTAGCAACATCACCAGTGATCTGCATTTCACCAAAAGTATCGTCCTCGTTACCTAAACGACCTAACTGCTGAACTAGAGCCTTGTGACCATATGTTGAGGTACCCTGCATAACACCAGAACGCATGTAACCATTAAACTCTGCTGGTGCAGCCATTGCCTGAGCTGACATTAAACCTGCTAGAACACTAGCGGCTAGTAAAGTAACTTTTTTCATTTATTTACATCCCATAATTAAAAATTTAAATTCAGACATGACTTGTTCATGTCACGATGTCATTTTATCTATCTGAATCCTTATGACAAACGAGTTTTTGACAAAAAGTGATCAAAGGCTCATTTTTATTCTTGTTGATAGACATTTCTTTGATTCATCTCACACATTATTATTGAACTTTTTTCAATTTTATCCTTGTTTCTCTTAATTGTTTTTTTATTTAATGCGAAGTTTATGTTGTCAGACAAAGGTTCTTAGCAAATCCGATATATATGCTTTTTGTACAAAAATATATACAGTTTTATCCTTGATAATTTCTCACTTAATCGGATTTATCAACTGATAATTTGGTGTTATACAAAAAATAAAAAAAAACTTCGGTTCGAGGGCCACTGCCAGGAATTGCCTCGAAGGCAAGTCGCTAGTCAGACCTTGTTTCGAACCGAAGTTTTTACGAGCTTTACGCTCTATATTTGTATATTAGGTTATAAATACTCTTTTTTCAAAGTTAGGAGAGGAATTTACACTTCTCAATATCAAAATCCATATCATAGTAAGCAAGTGCCCATGCAATTCTACTTATTCTGTTTGCGACGGATAGCACAATTTTTCTTTTTATCTTTGCTTTATCAAGCTTTTTTAAAAGAGATGATTCTTCCGTTGCCTTTGTTCTTCTAAATCTTGATATAAGAGCAACCGCAGCAATGTATACAAGCTGTTTATAGTGAGTTGCTCCGCCCTTTCTTACACAGGTTACAATGATCTTGCCTCCAGTACCCGTTACCTTTGGAACAAGACCTAAAAATCCTGCAAACTTTCTTCCATTCTTGAACATCTTGGGATTTCCATTCATTGCTGAGTACAAAGCTGCAGCAACAATTGGTCCGACTCCATCGATTGTCATAAAGTGTTTGCACATTCTGTTGTTCATGGCAAACTTTTTTAAAAACAGATCGATCTTGTCTATTTTTTCTCTTATACAGCGAATAATCGTATAACAGTCTGTAGATATAAGTTTATAAGCTTTAAATGATCGTCTTTTATGCTGACTGTCTAACTGTGAAAGTAACTCTTTTGATGATTGCAAGATTGCCTCAAGTCCGCGAGCTGATATAAATCCCATTTCATAGCTTGCTGATCTGAAAGAATTTTCAAGCTGAATTCTTGCTTTCATAAGCATTGCTCTGTGTGCAAATAATGTTGCAAGAGCCTGCGCAGCTTCATCTTTGAGAATACTTTCAGGAACAGATGGGGAGAACGTGGCCTTGAAAATTTTAACAGCATCAATCGAGTCAGATTTGTCTCTTAGATTTCCAAAGCTGCTAATGTTTGCAGGAGGAATAACACGACAGATATGTCCGTTTTCATTTATAAAACGTCCCCAGAAATTACACTGACCGCAAGCTTCAATGCCAAAAACACATTTTCCAAACTGACTGTCAGTTATCATATTTTCAAATTCACTACGTGAAATTGACCGGTTCACAAGCTGACCTGTTTTCAGATCGGCATAACAGATCTGAAACACTCTTGAAGCTAAGTCAACACCAATAACAAAACCATTCTGTTTTGCATACATTCTCAATGATTTTAACTCATAGAAAGATAGTTTTGGTAAGTCCATAGACTGTCTCCTCTGGTTGTAAAATGCAGGAAACTAGACCATAGCAGAAGATGAATTTGAAAAAAGAGAGAAAGAACGCGATAAAGAGAAAAAAACGCACAAAATCATTTAGCCTTGAATAAAACTTTATGAATTTATGCGCTTTGACTAATACATTGCTGCCATCTGAGTGCTGTCAAGTGCTATTGATGCACCAATACTTGGATTATAGGCACTGATAGCAACTGTTGCTATTGCAGCAATCAGTGTAATGATAATTAAAATGCTATTTGCTTTTGACATACTTTCACCTCCTATAAACTTGTCATAGGTTATTGATGAATAAGAGTAATACTTATTATTTTTATCTTCTAATTTAATTCTAAGTTATCGCTAAGTTAACATAAATAAGTTAGGGATGCGTTTGTGACACATCCCTAACTTCCTCTCATAAGATTGTGATTAATGTTTCAAAAGATTTTTACTATCTGTCTTTTGAGGCAGAATCCTCTGCATTCAGATTCATAAGTTTGCTCTTGTGCGATGTTACAATTGCCTGCATTACGATAAACAGGCATAAGAGCACGCCTACAACAATCTTTGTCCACCAGGCAGATAATGTACCCTGGAATGAAATGATTGTAAGAATAGTGCCCTGAATCATCACACCTAAGAGTGTTCCTGGCATGAAACCTACGCCACCCATAAGCTGGGTACCACCGATAACTGATGATGCGATTGCTTCCATTTCCATACCAAGGCCGTGCAGTGTATAACCTGAGAGCATGATCCATGAGTATGTAATACCACCTAAAGCAGCACAAAAACCAGAGATAACATAAACCTTGATTCTTATTGAATCAACCTTAAGACCCATGAGTCTTGCAGACTGCTCATTACCACCTATTGCATATACGCCACGACCGAATGATGTATAGCGTAATATAACTGTTGCAGTCAGCACCATGAATAAAGCAATCACAGCACCAAGTGATATAAAGTAGTCAGAGAACTCAAATGATGTGAAGGCAAGTTCTGAATACTCCTGATTTACAATTGCCACGCTGTCTCTTGAGAGAATTGCTGTAATACCTCTGCAAAGGAACATTGTACCCAGGGTAACTATGAATGGCTGCAATCTGAAGTAAGTGATAAGTGCACCGTTTACAAGGCCTACAACGATACCGATTAAAAGAACAATCAGCATACAGACATATGGATTGATTGTAGTATCGCGCATAAGCACTGCAAGTGTCATACAACTTAGAGAAACAACTGCACCTACTGACAGATCGATTCCACTAAAGCCAGATAAAATTGTAAAGGTGATACCAACAGTTACAATAATTAAAGGTGCATTATCAATAAACAGATTTAAAAATACCTGTAAAGAGAAGAAACCTGTAAATGTAACTGATCCTATTGCAAATAACAGAACAAATAAAAAAGCTGTCACATAAAAAGGAAAGTTCTGAGATGCAACAAGATTTGATAAAAACTTACGCATTTTCAGCCTCCTTATGTGCATCATGATTCAGTCGTTTTGCTTTAAAGTCCTGATACATCTGCTTGAACTTCTCTGACTGGATAACAATAATCATAAGAATTACAATTGCCTTAACTGCAGGAAGTCTGTCTGATGATACACCTACAGCATACATTGTTGTTGTAAGTGTCTGAATGGTAATAGCACCAATAATGGTACCGCCAATATAGTAACGGCCACCAACCATCAGAGTTCCACCAAGTGTAACAGCTAAAATCGCATCCATTTCCATATTAAGACCAGCATTATTAGCATCGGCAGCTCTGATAAGAGAGCCTTCGATTAAACCTGCACAGCCGGCGCAAAAGCCTGAGAAAATGTATACAGCAAACAGCACAGCTGTAACCTTGATACCTGCATATCTTGCTGCAGTTGCATTGATACCTACAGACTGAATCATAAGACCAATTGAGGTTTTTCTGTCAATAAAGATAACAAGAGCAACCATAACAATTGCAATTAGCATTGCTGTTGGCAGCATTACACCTGGAATATTGCCACCTATGTAAGCAAAAGGCTTATAGTAGACAGTAATAATCTGACCGTCTGTCATAAGCTGGGCAATACCACGACCTGCTGTCATTAAAATCAGTGTTGCAACCATTGCCTGGATCTTGAACTTGGCAACCAATGTTCCATTCCAAATACCGGCAAGGATGCCAACACCTAGTGAACATAAAATTGCAACAAAGAATGGATGAGCAGGAATTCCACTGATATCACCGCCTAAAAGGACACAGCATGTTGCAGATGAAATTGCTACAACCGCACCTACAGAAATATCAATACCGCCTGTTGCAATAACAAAAGTCATTCCAAGTGACAGAATAATTAATGAAGATGCTCTGTATAAAATATCGACAGGACGACCATAAAGATTTCCGTTTTCCATTACTTCAATCTTAAAGAAATCATCCACAAAGAAAGCATTAAACATAAGTAGCACAAATAGTGCCATCAAAGGTAATGCCAGTGAACTTTTAAAAAAGCTCCTAAACAGATTTACCATGATAATCTCCTGCAATAGCCTGCATGATATGGGCTGTTGATATTTCATCATCATTAAGTTCTGTTACCTTTACATGATCACGAATAACCATGACTCTTGAACAGGTACGAACCATTTCCCCCATCTCACCTGATATGAAAACAACCGACATTCCCTTTTCTTTAGCCAATGTCACAGCCAGATTTTCAATTTCAGTCTTGGTACCTACATCGATACCTCTTGTAGGCTCATCTAAAATTAAAAGACTTGGCTGGGTTGCAAGCCATCTTGCGATAATAACCTTCTGCTGATTTCCTCCAGACAGGTTCTTTATTAACTGCTCTCTGTCAGAAACCTTTATTCTCAGAAGATCAATATAGTAATCTGCAAGCTTATTCTGTCTTGCCCTTGAGATGTGAGAGAACATTCCCATCTTTGCCTGCAGAGCAAGAATAATGTTCTCACGAACAGATAGATCACCTATGATGCCCTGTACTTTTCTATCCTCAGGACAAAATGCAACTTTATGCTTCATCATGTCCATAGGAGATTTTATGGATACTTTTACACCCTCAACATATATGTCACCACTGCTCTTTAACATGGTGCCAAAAAGTGTTTCTGCAATCTCGGAACGGCCAGAGCCTAATAAACCTGCAAAACCTACAACCTCACCTTCCTTGATATCTAAGGTTAAATCCTTAACCTTTCCTGGAACTGTTACATGTGAGGTTTCAATATAGTTATTTGCACGAGGCTTTGATTTTTCAACATCTGATTCAATCTCACCATCCTTTACCTCTTTACCCATCATTTTTGAAATGAGTTCAATCTTTGGAAGGTTTTCAATCTCATATTCACCGATATATGAGCCATCTCTTAAAATGGTTATTCTGTCGCAGATTGTATAAATCTGCTCTAGGAAGTGAGAAATAAAGATAATTGAAATACCCTGCTCTTTTAAGGATCTCATTATCTTGAAAAGTCTTTGAGTTTCTGCATCTGACAGTGATGATGTTGGCTCATCCAGGATAAGAATTTTACATTTAGTATCAATTGCACGGGCAATTGCAATCATCTGCTGCATTGCAACAGGATAGAAATTCAGCTCCTTTGTTACATCTATGTCAATTCCTAATGAATCAAACAGTAGTTTTGATGCATTTTTCTGCATGGTGGGCCAATCGATTCCACCAATTGAATTTCTAGGCTCTCTGCCAATATAGATGTTCTCTGCAACGGATAGATTAGCGCACAGATTTACTTCCTGATACACTGTGGAAATACCCATCTTCTGACTTGCAAGAGGGGTTGTTGGCTCTATCTTATTTCCATCAAAAATGATCTCACCGTTGGTCTTGTGATAAACGCCTGTAAGTACCTTTACTAAAGTTGACTTACCAGCACCGTTTTCACCCATAAGAGAAATAATTTCGCCTTTTTTTAAATTGAATGAAACGTCCTTTAGTGCCTTTACAGCAGGAAAGAACATATCTATGTGCCTCATCTGCAAGATATAATCTTCACAATCAGACATATAGCACTCCTTATATATGTGGTGAATTACACTGATAGATCTGTTAAAGGGTGCTCGTGGCACCCTTTTTTTATTGAGATTATATTAGTACTGACGTGTAGGGAATACTTCAGCTGCATTGTCAGAAGTATAAACACCCTCTTCTACGAATACGCTCTTAGGTACTGATTCACCCTTTAAAATCTTCTGAGCGGTCTTGAAGAACAGATCACCTTGTAGTGGGTTACACTCAACTGTTGCATTTGCCTTGCCATCCATCATAGCCTGGAAAATACCCTTAACACCATCTACTGATACGATAATGATATCCTTTGATGGTTTCAAACCTGCAGCTTCAATAGCCTGAATTGCACCTAATGCCATATCGTCGTTCATTGCGAACAGAACATCAATGTCATTGCGGTTTGACTTTAAGAATGACTCCATAACCTCCTGGCCCTTCTGACGTGTAAAGTCACCGGTCTGAGATGCCAGGATCTTGTACTTGTCTTTATTATCAGAATCATTCATTGCATCATTAAAGCCGTTGCCACGACCTGTTGTTGCTGATGCACCTACAGTACCCTCAAGGATAACAATGTTAATCTTGTCACCGCCGTTACGTGGTTTGATGTTGTTCTTAGTTACATACTCATCAAGCCAGTCAAATACCTTGCGGCCTTCTGTATACATATCTGTACCGATCTTTGCAACATATAAGCTTGGATCTGAAACTGTTAAGTCACGGTCCATAATAAGTACAGGGATTTTTGCTCTTTTTGCTTCACGAAGAATATTGTCCCAGCCAGTTGCAACAATAGGCACAAAACCAATTAAATCAACTTTCTGAGCAATAAAGGTACGAATAGCCTTAATTTGGTTTTCCTGCTTTTGCTGAGCATCTGAGAACTTTAAGTTGATACCATTCTCTTTTGCAGCACGTTTTACGTCATTTGTGTTTGCAGTACGCCACTCTGACTCAGCACCAATCTGAGAGAATCCGATTGTGATCTGCTTTGCCTGAACAGATGAGGATAAAGCAATTGCAGCACCGATAGAAGCAGCTAAAACAGCTTTTACTAGTCTCATAAAATCTCCTGTTTGTTTTACTCTTATATATTTTATCTTTTAAGATATCTATATATTAGGCAGTATATCTGCATATCCGCCAACATTACTGATAATAAAACAGATAATTGAAGATTTAAGCACAAGTGAATAAAAACGTGATACGTTATGTATTTTTTTTACAAAAAAAAGATTTTTTAGACAAAGGTCACTATTTACGCAAACATTTACGCTTTATCAATAATTACTCTTGTTTATTTTTTTTCTACTTTATTTTCAATAAGTTAAAAAATAATATTTCTTTTAATATATTGTAATATTCACATATAAAGCCTTCATTTTGCAAACGATTGCGCTATACAAATTTTACAGTTCCTTTAAAAAGTCTTTTGGAAGTTTTTTTAATCCATAATTTATTTCAACTTCCAAATCTCTCATGGTAGGCATTAGTGTGAAGGTATGATCCAGTTTTTTGCAAAGTGTTCTGTAAAACACCTGCTGCTTTTCATTTAGGGGGGTTACTGATCGTCTGTAAAACCAGTATAGTCCCTGAATTGGAATAATGCACAAAACAAAAAGGCATGCTAATGTAGCTTCCAAATTCAAAGACAGAGCGTAGATAAAAGGAACTCCTTTAAAATATCCACCTATAAATAGGCTCCAGATGATTGTAAGAAACAATAATGGAGGAATAGCTTTATTTGCAAAATTCATTGATTTTTTTACTCTGTTTTCAGCAAATACAGGATTTAGATAATCCTCTAAAGGCCAGTCTTTCATATAGATATAGCCTGCTTTCAGTTTCTTAATCATATAAATCCACTTGGTTTTACAAAATTTGACTGCGTCCCATGGCTAAAGCCTGTGGGCTTGTCACCACATCATTGAGCACAGTTTTGTAAGATAATCACTTCAAGTATTTATTGTCTCTTTGCAATTATTATACACTCATAGGTGTTTGACTGAGTTTTTTAATACAAATCTTAATGTTATGTCCATTAACAAAATAATATTGGCTCTGTTTTATTAGCTTCAATTTGTTCGTGGTATAATTTTATAAGTTTTATTTTTATCAGATTTGAATTTAATATCAGTTGGAGAAATTCTCGTGGCACACAATGTAATGCTGGTTCCTACATATAAAACCAGCGGTATCTATACTGTATCATTAGGTCTTGTAAAAGCTTTAAATGATAATGGCGTAAAGGCAGCTTTATTCTCACCTTTCTACAATCCTACAAATTCATGTACAAAAGACAGATTATGTAAGTTCTGCGCAGCAAAACAGATTGCAAAAGGTAACAAATCAGAAGTTCTAGAAAGAATAGTTGCTGATTTTAACGATCTTACAAAGGGTAAGGACTACGATGTAGTTATCATCGAAGGTGTTTGTGATGCTCCTTTTGATACCGATATCATCAATGCTGATATCTGCCATGCTTTTGATGCTGATATCATTACTCTTACAACCGGCGTTTGCGAATGTGCAAAAAATGCAATTGATGCAACCTTAAACTTCTTTGGCAATGCCGGTAAAAAGAAAGTATTAGGTTCAATTCTTTTAAATCACAAGGCACCTAAAGATGCTAGCGGCAACAAGAAGCTTGTTTTATCAGGCTGTGGCAAGTGCCAGTGCTCTGATGGCAGCTGCTCTGTAAAAGAGCCTGTACTTAAGGACTTTATTGCTACTGTTGATTATGACAAGAAGTTCTACTCATTAAATGCAAATGAAGTAGCTTCAATTCTAAAATCAGAAGTTACAGGCGATACTGATGTTGAGCTATTCAAGGTAACATTCAGTGCACAAAATGCAAAAGAAGGTCAGATCCTTATTACTGAAGATGCAGATGTTACAACAAATGCATCATTAACCATTATCTGTTCAGGTGTAGATGGCAAATCAAACAGCAAGGCTATTATCAGAACTGATAAGTCAGCTTTAGCAGTTGTACAGGCTTTATCATCTGCTGTTGCTTGCGTTAACTATGATAAGAAAGAGCAGATTTCATATATTGAAAATACTGTTGCTAAAGCTTTTAATTCAAAGGCTATTGAGTTAATCAAGACCTATGATAAGAATGCATTACCTTTAATGAGCCCTGCTGCATTCCGCTACAAGTTAACAGAGCTTGCACGTGCTGCTAACAAGAAGATTGCTCTTCCAGAAGGTGATGAACCACGTACAGTTGCAGCAGCTGCAGCAGTTGCAAAACAGGGTATTGCAACTCCTGTATTATTCGGTAAGAAAGAAACTATTCTTGAGGTTGCAAAACAGCAGGGTGTAACCTTGAATGAGAGAGTTGAATTTGTTGATCCTGATGAGGTTCGTGAGAACTATGTTGCAAGATTAGTAGAGCTTCGCAAGTCAAAGGGTATGACTGAGCAGATGGCTCTTGATATGCTAAAGGACAACGTTGCTCTTGCAACAATGATGATCGAGAGAAATGAGCTTGACGGTCTTGTTTCAGGTGCAGTACATACAACAGCTAACACCATCCGTCCACCACTTCAGATCATCAAGACCGCTCCAAATGCAAAACTTGTTTCTGCAATTTTCTTCATGTTAATGGATGAGCAGGTTTACATCTATGGTGACTGTGCTTTAAATATCAATCCTGATGCTGAGCAGATTTCTGAGATTGCAATTCAGTCAGCTGATACAGCAAAGGCTTTTGGAATTGATCCTCGCGTTGCTATGGTTACCTATTCAACAATGAACTCAGGTAAGGGTGCTGATGTTGATTTAATGAGAGAAGCTACAGAGCTTGTTCGTCAGAAGCGTCCAGATATTCTTGTTGACGGTCCTCTACAGTACGACGCTGCTGTTATGGAAAATGTTGCAAAACAAAAAGCTCCTAACTCACCTGTTGCTGGTAAGGCTACTGTATTTATCTTCCCAAGCCTTTCAACTGGTAACACTGTTTATAAGGCTGTACAGCGTTCTGCAAACCTCGTTTCAATCGGACCTATGCTTCAGGGTATGAAAAAGCCTGTAAACGATTTGTCTCGTGGTGCATTAGTGGATGATATCATCTATACAATTGCAGTAACCGCTATTCAGGCAACTCAGGCTTAATGATTTAGCTATAAGGAGGGCAGCTTTGCTGCCCTTATTTGTTTATGAGAATACTGATTACAGGTGGTACTGGTCTTATAGGAAGATCACTTTGCTCTGATCTTTTACAAAAAGGGCATGAAATTTTTGTGCTCTCAAGAACCCCAATAGATGCAAAGAAACTACTGCCATCTGCAATCAGACTTCTTAGCTATACTGATAAAATTCCCTCAATTGAAGTTGTTGTAAATCTTGCAGGAGAATCAATTTCTAAAAAATTTCTGACAAAGAAAAGACTTTTGGAAATTGAAAAATCAAGAATTGATCTTATTGACTATCTTTACTATGCATTAAAAGAAAATCCTCCTGTTCTGTTTATTCAGGCAAGTGCTATTACAATGGATGATAGCTGCTTTGCATATATCTGTCAGAAAGTTGAGAAAAGAGCACAAAAAAGATTTTCAATGACTAAAGTTTGTCTTGCCAGATTTGCAACTGTTCTTTCAAAAAAAGATGGTTTAATCCATTATCTGTCCTATCTTCCTAAATTGAATTTCTTGAATGGGCAGAACTATGTTCCATACATCACTTTAAATGACTGTATTAGAGCTCTTAATATCATTATTGATGAGAAACTTGATGATATAGTTGACATCTGCTCTGACTATCAGCTCAATTTACAGAATCTTATTTTGCATTTTCAGCAATCAAAGATTATCAATACCATTTCATTGCCACTATTAAAAGAAGCTCTGTTTATTGATAAAAGAAGTTCTCTTCTTCTTATAGATAAGAGAATAAAACCAGTAAAACTTCTTAAAAACTCCATGACATTTACTAATTACATATAATTTTCGCAATCGTTTGTATATTTAATTTTACTTATTTTTCAAAGCGTTAATTTTATATACTCAAACCCTTTACGAATATTTTAACTACATCAAGTTTTTATTTTATTTCTTTTCTATAATAGCAGTAGATTAATGATCAACTGAGGTTATATCCATGTTAGAAGAATTAAAGCACGCCGTTTTCAAAGCAAATCTGGACCTTCCAAAACACAATCTTGTAACATTTACATGGGGTAATGTTTCAGGAATCGACAGAAATACAGGTCTTGTTGTTATCAAACCATCAGGAGTTGATTATGAAACAATGAAAGCTTCTGATATGGTTGTAGTTGATCTTGAAACAGGTAAGGTAGTTGAAGGTGATTTAAATCCTTCAACCGATACTGCAACTCATCTTGAGATTTATAAAGCATGTGAGGATATCGGCGGTATCGTACATACCCATTCAAGAAATGCAACATCATTTGCACAGGCAGGTCTTGATATTCCTGCGCTTGGTACAACTGGTGCAGATTATTTTTATGGTGACATTCCATGTACAAGAAAAATGACACCTCAGGAAATTGCAGGTGAATATGAACTTGAGACAGGAAAACTTATAGTTGAAACCTTTAAAACAAGAAATATAGCGCTTAAGGATGTACCATCATGCCTTGTTTATTCACATGGACCTTTCTGCTGGGGAAAAGATCCAGACAATGCTGTATATAATGCTGTAGTTTTAGAGGAAGTTGCCTATATGGCATATCATGCTTTAACTTTAAGATCTGATCTTACAAGAATGCAGCAGGAGCTTTTAGATAAGCACTATTTAAGAAAGCATGGTAAAAATGCCTACTACGGACAGAAAAAGAAAAACTGATTTTTCCTTACAATGAATAACACTCATGTGCCTGGCTTATGCCAGGCTTTCTTATATTGAGTATCATATTTTTACTTGTTATTCTTTATTAGCTGGTATCCAAAAAAATGCTACCAAAAGGTAGCAGTTGATTTATCTAATAAAGGATCTTAAAAGAACCATTATAAAATCTAAAAAAGTCAATCAAAATGAGTTTTAACTTTTATAACTGGTTCAACAATGTAATCACAAGCAGTTGTATTTCCGACCTTGTTTAAATATTCATGCAGCTTTTTAATAACCTGATATCCTTGATTATATGGCTGCTGACATACAACAAAATCGATTATATCGTTTTTTACAAGTTCTTTTGTTGTATAAATCTCATCGCAGGCTACAACAAAGCGCTTGTGCATGGAATCAGCGATAATTGCTGCTCCAAGACCACTTACACCTGAGCCTGATGTCATATATACAACATTTATCTCAGGATGCTCTAAAAATGCTTTCATTGTTACCTGCTGAGTAATGATATCCTGATCGCATCCTTCAATAGTATCTACAATATCAACATCATCTCTCTCTTTTTTAAGCTCATCAATAAAGCCTTTGACACGGGTTTTATGACCGATATGATCTTTGAAACCGACAACCAAGAGGATCTTAAGAGGTGTAAAATTGCAGCATTTTGTAACCATTGAAGCTGCAACCTGACCTGATTTTAAATAATCAGGACCTACAAAAAATAATCTGTTAGTCTCTGGGACCTCATTGTTTAAAAGAACTACAGGAATTCCACTTTCAAACAGAGAGTTTATCTTATCTCTCATACTGATAGAATCAACGCAACAGATTACTAATGCCTTGCAACCTGCTTCTACAAGCTCATCAATGATCTTTATTTGAGTTGAAACATCCCAGCCTTCTTGTTCTTTTAATATCACATCAATGCCGAGATCTTTAAACTCTCTTAATCCATTATCGATACCTTTTTTGATATCATCAAAGAAAGGAGAATTAATACTTGGAAGTGATACTCCAATACAGCTGATACTCTTCTGTGCAGATAATGCTCTACCTGCTCTGTTTGGAATATAACCAAGTTCATGGGCAAGCTGTCTTATCTTTTCAGAAGTCTTTGCACTTACCTCATTTTTATCATTTAAAGCTCTTGAAACAGTTCCTATCGACACACCAGAAGCTTTAGCAAGATCTTTTAATGTTACGCTCATCAGTTCACCATAAAATCCGTAAACGATTACAAAATTATTTGCCTTAATTATGTTATATTTTTTTATCATTTACTAACATAAATGTTTTTTAATGTTATTCAGCTTGCAAAAATTGTAATATTTTTTCATTTTACTTAATAAATCACAAATTTTGCGATAAATATTCTATTGAAATAAATACCTATAAAAGTTATATTTGTCTTATGAAAGAGATAAATAAATTATCAATGGTATATCTTCTGTGCGACTGCAATAACTTTTTCGTATCATGCGAAAAGATATTCAGACCGGATCTAAAAAACAGGCCAGTTGCAGTTTTATCAAACAACGACGGAATTGTCGTATCAAGATCTAATGAAACAAAGAATCTCGGTATTGCAATGGGCTCTCCTGTTTTTAAAATTCAGGACAAAATTAACAGATATAAAATTGAAACATTCTCATCAAACTTCTCTTTATATTTAAATATATCAAACAGAGTAATGCTCTGCCTTGAATCATTCTGCCAGGATATTGAGGTATATTCTGTTGATGAAGCATTTTTATGTTATAGAAATATTACAGAAGCTGAAGCAATAAAAACTGCAAAAAAAATCAGAGCATGCGTTCTAAAGCAGATAGGAATTACTGTAGGAATAGGGGTTGCGACAAGCAAGACATTAGCAAAACTAGCCAATCACTATGCAAAGATAAATTCATATACAGGAGGAATCTTTAGTGCACTTAGCGATGATAAAAGGCAGAAGATTCTTATTGAAAGTCCATTAAAGGAAATATGGGGAATTGGCCCTTCAAGTGAGGAAAAACTCACTAATGAAGGTTTTAAAACAGCTTATTCGTTATCAAAAGCTGATCCTGAGGTAATGAGAAAAAAATATAATATCAATCTTTCAAGAACTATAAACGAGCTTAACGGAATAGACTGCATAGAGAGTATTGTAGATTCTGATTGTCAAAATCAGATCATGTGGTCAAGATCGTTTAAAAACAGACTAACAAAGATTGATGATATTTATGAGGCTCTTGCAAATTACGTCTCATGTGCATGTGAAAAACTTCGCTCATTAGAGCTTTATGCAAAAAAGATGGCTCTTTTTATAAGAACATCTTATTTTGGTAATGCAAAGAAATATTCAAACGAAATTGCAATCTGTCTTGAATATCCATGCTCTGATACCAGGGTATTCGCATCTGCTGCCAAAATTCTTTTAGATAGAATCTTTGTTGATGGATACGAATATGCAAAGGCTGGCATCATATTGTATGAATTTACGGATTCAAGAACCTTTCAGTCAGATCTGTTTAATAAAGCTCCAAATCAAAGTGAACTGAACAAAAACAATAACCTCATGAATGCAGTAGATAAAATAAATAAAGACAACAAAGATACCATATATCTTGGAGCTTTACATTCACTTACAAAAGTTGAAAACAAAAAGAAAGACAAAATCAATAAAGATCATTTTTCAAAGAGATATACAGCTTCTTTTGACGAACTTCCTGAGGTTTTCTAGAAATGAACACAAATAAAACTATTTCTACAAAAGAGCTTGAACAAATACTTTGTGTACACAAAGAGGAAAAATACAAAGAATTTACATCAAAAATCTGTAAAGACGATATCATCCTTGGCGTAAAAGTCCCTACTGTCAAAAAAACAGCTTTGTCACTTTTAAAACACAATTACGATTTAATATCTTTGATAAATCAACTAGATGAAAATTCATACTTTGAAACAAGATACTGCCTTGCTGTTGCAATTAGCAAAGCAGATTTATCTTTTGAAGATAAAATAAAACTTATAAGGCAATTCTTTAAATTATTAAACAGCTGGACAATTGTTGATGGTTTTTGCACACTTTTAAAACCATTTATAAAGAATAATAAAAAAGAATTCTTCGAATTTATAAAGCCTCTATTTGATAATGAGAATCCTCCTTTTGTAAGACGTTTTGCCATTGTTTGTGCAAACAACTGTTACTGCTCTTTTGAATATATGAATTATCTGTTTGGCGTTTTTGATAAAGCAGATGACAGCCATTACTATGTTCATATGGCTATTGCATGGTGCATTGCAAGTATGTACTGTACAGATAAAGACACTACAATTGAATATCTAAAAAAAGATAACCTGTCCATAAAAACTCATAACAAGGCAATTGCAAAAATCACTGAATCAAGAATACCCAGTGCAGAAGACAAAAGTTTTATTAAAACTTTGAAGAAAAGATCATTGAATCAATAATGAAAATTCTTATAATGATCATCAAAGGAAAGGTGGCAGAGAGGCTGAATGCATCGCACTCGAAATGCGACGAACATTTTTAATGTTCCAGGAGTTCAAATCTCCTCCTTTCCGCCATTTGATTGAAGTACATCTCATTTTCACACCTCTATCATTCGTTTCTATTGCAAAATATCCTTATCTCTCAGAGAATTAGAAAAAAACAGGAGATGGCCAGATATGCTTACAGCAGTAGATGTACTCGAAAAAATCAAGAAGAATCTTGAAAACTTCAATGCAGCAGTAACTGTTAATAACCAGGAAATCACCTTTAAAAAGTTTATTTCATCAAAAATTGAGAATGAAGAAATTGTTCTTTTTGATGAGGTTATAGCATCTTCAAATACAACTTACTATGCTGAAGGTTTTCAAATGCTTTCTCAGAGTATGGGAACTTTCAGTAATATTACTGAAATAGGTCGCTGCCCTGATGATAAAGAGCCTTATAAGAAAAGCAAATTCATTACTAATGAATATAAAGAAGGCTATAACTATATTCTCCTGAATGAAGGTAGAGAAAAACTCCTTATAGGAGCTCTTTCCTGCAATAAATATCAGTTAAAATTCAGAATCTACAATTCTGGCAGACTCACTGTAGTAATGCAGATTTTCTCTCATGCAAACAAACTTGCTGATACAATTGAGTCTGAAATCGTCACTGTTCTTGGTGCAACATCCAACAATGAACTGCTAAAAAGTTTGTCTGCTCGCATAAACAGATACAACAAACGTCTATTTGCACAAAAACCCAGTGGATGGTGCTCATGGTACTGTTATTATGAGAATATCAGTGAGCAGATCATAAAAGATAACTTAAGATTTATGAAACATATAGACAATACAAAATATGTTTTAATTGACGACGGTTATCAAAAACACATGGGTGACTGGCTTGATTTTACAAACAAGTTCTCTAATAATCTGCAGGATCTTATTAAGGAAATTAAAGACGCAGGAAAAGAGCCTGGTATCTGGGTTGCACCTTTCATCGCTTCAGGAGACTCAGAGCTTTTTAGAAAAAATAAAGAATATTTTGCTAAAAGCAGATTAGGAAAACTGGAGGATGCTGGTGTAAATACCTATGAAGGATGGAGAGATTTACCTTGGTATTCTCTTGATTTTTCAATTGAAGAGGTAAGAAATTATATATCCCGTGTTTTCTCTTACTTTCATGATGTATTAAATATACGATTCTATAAACTTGATGCCTGTTACTGGGGAGCCTGTGAGCATCTTGTTTTCAAGAGTGGAATCACTCCAATTGAAAATTACAGATTAGGACTTAAAACAATTCTTGATGTTGTAGGAAAAGATAGTATCCTTCTTGGATGTAATGCTCCTTTCTGGCCGTCTATTGGTCTAGTTCATTCAATGAGAATTTCTGATGATGTTATAAGAAATAAAGATAGATTTATTCAGCAGCTAAATGAGCTAAGACACAGAACCTGGATGAATGAATCACTCTGGATTAACGATCCTGACTGTATGTGTCTTCATAATTACAAAGACCAGATTGCAGATCCTGAGGATTTCATGATGCATGTGGCAACTATTCTTCTTGCTAACGGATCTGTTTTCCTTGGCGACAGTCTTGATAAAATATCTCCTAATAATAAAAAACTGATTAAACGTATTCTTGATATTCACAAAGACTGCATTGATATAAATATATCTGATGAATTTGACAGTTTCATTCTTCAAGGAAATAAATATAAAACAAGGATCTTCTTTAATCTTGATTCACAAAGAAAAACATTTTCGCTAAAAGAGGAATTTAAAGATTTCTTTACAGGTAAGATGGTTAAAGGTGACCTTACCTTAGATTACGGCAAGGTCATGGTTGTATCAAATATTTAAAAAGGAGCCAGTCCTTTTGTAAGATTGACTAAAGCACACAATGCTTGATATACAGTCTGTTCTCTAACCTCTTCACGATTGCCATCAAAGATAAAGCACTTTGTATAAGCAGCTTTATCTTTTTGCTTTACAGCCATCCACACAGTACCAACTCTTTTTGTCTTAGTTGCACCATCTGGACCTGCAATTCCACTTACAGCAACACTCATGGTTCCTAAAGAGCTTTTTAAAAGGGCTCCTGTTGCCATTTGTACAACTGTCTGCTCACTTACTGCTCCGTATGATTTTAAAGTATCTTCACTAACGCCAAGACACTCCATTTTTGCCTCGTTTGAATAAGTAATAAAGCCCCTGTCAAAATATGCAGATGATCCTGGGATCTCAACGATGCTGGCACCTATCAATCCTGCAGTTAAAGATTCAGCTGTTACGTATACTTCTTTATAAATAGGATATAGCTCAAAAAGCTCCTGTGCTTTTTGAGTAATCATTGATTTGTAGTTCATTATCTTTGTCTTCTTAAGATGGATTTAGAGCCGATTCCGTAAGCATCTCTTGCTTTTAAACTAGCTACATGAGCTGTCTTTGGAGCACTCTTTGCAACTATTGGCTCATCAACTTTAACCGATGGTGTGCTGATGAACTTCTCTGTCTGAGCTCTTACCTGATCTTCAATACTCATTGGAGAAGTGCTCTTATCAAGTTTATGGACTTTTGCAAGCATTTCAACTTCATAACTTGGAAGATTTGTTCTATCAATAACCTCAGAGATACTCAATCCTTCAGACAGAAGTCTTTTAGCAAGAACAATTGGCTGATTATCAACTGATTTTTCCTCAAACTCTTTTTTCTGAAGCTCTATCTTGTTGGTTAATGAGTCAAAAGATGAATCTATCTTTCTTTGTTTATCAATAAGATCCTGAAGAGTATCTGTTACATACTGTAATGAGCGTTCTGATGATTTGATTCTTCTTTCAAGAGAATCATTGATATTTTTAATTTTTTCATTTTCAGATACAAGCTCAGTTATCTTTACTTCCTGCTGACTTATTACACGAAGTAAATTCTTTTCAACAGCTGATGCTCTGTGAGAATTTATAAGAAATGATATGAGTATAAAAAGGAGTATAACAACCGTTACAATGATAACTGCAATGATAGAAACATCTAGATATGACTGCATGATTTACTCTTTTTTATAAAATTCCTATTAGTAATATAACACTTGTTTACTTGCTATACAAAAAATTGCTACAAATGATGTGATATTTCTCAAAAGTGTTCAAAAACAAACGCTTAATTATATTATATAAAATCTTTGTTTTTAATTATTTCAACTGATGTTTGACCAATAAAAAAAAGGCCCATCAAAAAGATGAGCCTCTTTGTGGCTAAATGATATTGGTTAATCTATTAGTCAACGCGCTTGAATAATAATGAGCCGTTAGTACCACCAAAACCGAAGTTATTTGATAATGCGTACTCAATATCGTGCTTCTGAGCAACGTTAGGAACAAGATTAAAATCGCCAACCTCATCTTCAGGATTCTGAAGGTTGATTGTTGGAGGACATATCTGATCCTTAACTGACATAACAGTAATAACTGCTTCGATAGCACCAGCTGCACCTAATAAGTGACCAGTCATTGACTTGGTTGAACTCATGCAGCAGTTCTTAGGAGCGTCACCGAAGATGCTCTTTGCTGCACGAAGCTCTGATAAGTCGCCAACGTGTGTTGAAGTACCGTGAGCATTGATGTAGTTAACCTGCTCTGGCTTAACGTTGGCATCCTTTAAAGCATGAAGAATTGAACGAGCTGCGCCTTCGCCAGTCTCTGGAGTTGCAGTCATGTGGTAAGCATCACCTGACATACCAAAGCCGACTAACTCAGCGTAGATCTTTGCACCACGTGCCTTTGCATGCTCGTACTCTTCAAGAACCAGAACACCTGAACCGTCACCTAATACGAAACCGTCACGATCCTTATCCCAAGGACGTGATGCAGCTTCTGGATCATCATTGCGGTGTGATAATGCCTTCATTGCAGCAAAACCGCCGATACCCATAGGAGTTGAAGCCTTTTCAGCGCCACCACAAATCATTACGTCAGCATCACCAAAAGCAACTAAACGAGCTGATAAACCGATAGCATGAGTACCGGTTGCACAAGCTGTTACTGTAGATAGGTTAGGACCGCGAAGACCCTTCATGATAGAAAGCTGACCTGAAACCATGTTAATAATGGTTGATGGAACGAAGAATGGGCTGATACCGTGTGGACCACGTGCAGCAAGACCATTAATATTCTTTTCGATTAAGGTTAAGCCACCAATACCTGAACCAATCATGGTACCGATTCTGTCTGCATTCTTTTCTGTAATCTCAAGACCTGAATCATTGATTGCCATAATACCAGCAGCGATACCGTACTGAATGAAGGTATCCATCTTACGCTCATCTTTACGAGCGATGCCCCACTGCTCTGGATCGAAATTCTTTACTAAACCAGCAATTTTTACTGTGTAATCAGTAGTATCAAAATGCTCGATTTTGCTGATACCGCTCTTACCAGCTAAAAGATTTTTCCAAGACTCTTCAAGGTTACCGCCAACTGGGCTTAACATACCCAGACCAGTAACTACAACCCTACGTAATTGCACCGTTGGATCTCCGTAATTTATAAGAAAAAGAAAGGAGATGAAATTCATCTCCAGTCTATTTGATTAAATATCAGAAGATGGTTTAGCCATCTTATTTAAAATTGATTAGTTCTGATGCTCAGTGATGTAATCAATAGCAGCCTTAACGGTATTGATCTTCTCTGCTTCCTCATCAGGAATATCAGTCTCGAACTCTTCCTCTAAAGCCATTACTAGCTCTACAGTGTCGAGTGAGTCAGCACCTAGATCATCAACAAATGATGCCTCAGGTACTACATCCTCAGGCTGTACACCTAACATGTCAACGATAATCTTCTTAACGCGCTCTTCAATATCTTTGATGTCGTTACTCATTTCTTTCCTTGATCAGACTGCCTAAGCAGCTACTGTCCTATAAAAAGCGATTTCGACCCAATGTCAAAATCAGTTAAAACCTTGTGACCTATTATAGCCTTTAATTAAACATTTTGGTAGTTTAAAATCACCAAATTTACAGCATTTAGTGATTTAAACCACAATTTTCACTAGTTACAGTGTAAACCACCGTTTACATCAATGGTTGAACCAGTGATGTATGATGCCATATCAGATGCCAAGAAAACAACTGAATTTGCAATATCTTCTGGAGTTGCAGCTCTCTTTAGAGGAATAGTATTGGTCCAAGCCTTTAACTGCTCCTCATTTAATGCAGCTGTCATGTCAGTTGCAACGAAACCTGGAGCTACACAGTTTACAGTGATTCCGCGAGATCCAACTTCCTTAGCAAGTGACTTACTAAAACCGATTAATCCAGCCTTTGCTGCAGCATAGTTGGTCTGACCTGCATTACCATCCTGACCTACGATTGAAGAGATATTGATGATTCTACCAGCTCTCTTTTTCATCATAGGGCTAACACAGAGTTTACATAACTGAACGCATGCAAGAAGGTTGCACTGCATAACAGCCATAAAATCCTCATCTTTCATTCTCATGAAAAGAGTATCTCTTGTGATACCAGCATTGTTTACTAAAACATCAGGACAGGTACCAGCATCTGCAACAACAGCATTGTAACACTCTTCAACAGTCTTAGAATCAAGAGAGTTCATTACAAAACCCTTACCCTGCCCCTGTAAGTACTCAGTAATGCCATCTGCACCTGACTGTGATGTAGCTGTACCATAAACCTTAGCACCAAGATCCTTGAATGCAAGAGCAATAGCCTTACCGATACCACGACTTGCGCCAGTTACTAATACAACCTTATTTGTAAAATCTAATTTCATATTAAATCCTTAAGCAATAACTTCTAAAGCTTTTGCAAGAGTTTCCTCATTGCAGATATTTGCACTGCCAAGAGTCTTGTCGATTCTACGGTTTAAACCGCATAACACCTTATTTGGACCAACTTCAATTAAAGCCTCAACACCATCAGCCTTTAACTGATTTACAGTTTCAACCCAGCGAACTGGCATAGTTAACTGCTTTACTAAAGCATCAATAATCTCTTCTTTCTTGGTTAATGGCTTTGCAAGAACATTAACATATACAGGGATTGATGCATCATTGATCTGAATCTTTGATAATTCAGCCTTTAAAACATCTGCAGCTTTCTGCATTAGAGGGCAGTGTGAAGGAGCTGACACTGCAAGAGGAACAACTCTCTTGGCACCCTTAGCTGTAAACTGCTCTAAGGCTCTATCTACAGCCCCCTTGTTACCGGAAATAACAACCTGACCTGGAGTATTGAAGTTTGCTGCCCAAACCTTGTCATCTTCTGTAGATACTTCGTTGCATACATCAACGATAACCTGATCTTCAAGACCTAAAACAGCAGCCATTGCGCCAACACCAGCAGGAACGGCCTCCTGCATTGCCTTACCACGAAGACGAACCAGTTTTACTGCATCAGCAAATGAAATAACACCTGCAGCAACCAATGCTGAGTACTCGCCTAAAGAATGACCTGCAACAGCCTCAGGCTTGAAGCCCTTTGCCTCAAGAACTCTGTATGCAGCAACTGATGCAGTTAAAATAGCTGGCTGAGTAACTTCAGTCTTGTTTAATTCTGCTTCTGGGCCGTTTAAAGTAATATCCTTTAGATCGTAACCTAAAGCAGCATTGGCCTCTTCATAAGTCTTTGCTACAATTTCATTGTCCATGAAATCAGCAAACATACCAACGCTTTGTGAACCCTGACCTGGGAAAACGGCAGCGAACTTTTTCATAAAATAAACTCCTGTATTTATTAGTAGCGAATCAGAGCTGAGCCCCAGGTAAAACCGCCACCAAATGATTCTAATAATAGTATGTCACCACGCTTGATGCGTCCTGATCTGATACCTTCATCAAGAGCAAGACCAACAGATGGGGCTGATGTGTTACCCTGCTTGTCGAGAGTAACAATAACCTGTGACATATCAAGTTTTAGCTTTCTTGCAGTAGCTGCAATGATTCTCATGTTAGCTTGGTGTGGAACAAGAAAATCAAGCTGTTCTGGTTTGATATTGCCCTTCTCAAGGGTTTTGCTTACCAGAGATGCAAGAACAGTTACGGCATGCTTGAACACATCATTTCCTTTCATATACAACCAGTCATTTTCAGACTTCTCACCACGCTTTGGATAAGGTAATGAAAGTAAAGGACCATATTTGGCATCAGCAGACATATGAACAGCGATTGTTCCTTCAGTATCTGACTGACCTAGAATACATGCTGATGCACCATCACCAAAAAGAACAATGGTAGTTCTGTCATTAGGATCACATGCTCTAGACATAAGATCTGCAGCAACGATCAGAACTTTCTTTGACTGACCTGAAAGAATCATGGAATGTGCTAATGCATATGCATAGCTAAAACCTGAACAGGCTGCAGCAAGATCAAAAGCAGGACAATCTGAAATACCTAACATTCCAGAGATTTCACAGGCTGTTGATGGGAAAGCATTTTGTGAAGAAGTTGTTGCACAAATAACAAGATCAATTTCGGATACGTCAACATTAGCAGCTTCAATAGCTCTTTTTGCAGCAATAGCACCCATACTAGCAGCTGTTTCGTCAGGAGCTGCAATACGACGCTCACTGATACCTGTACGCTCTAATATCCACTCATTAGAGGTTTCTACCATACGCTCTAAATCAGCATTAGTGCGCACTTGCTCAGGCAAATAGCTACCTGTTCCTAGAATTCTAGTAAACAATGAAGTCTCCACAAATTTAAAAAAAACAATGGACGGTATTCTATCAAGAAAATGCAAATATTTCTATTATGCTTTTTTCAGTTCATTCTTGATATTTTCAACAATATTCTGTCTTGCAAGTTTATAAGCTTGTACAAGGGCAACTGCAACAGCTTCCTTACCTGCACTTGCATGGCTTTTTACAACAAGTCCGTCTACACCTAAAAGCATAGAGCCGTTATACTGCCATGGTTCAAGCCAATCAGGTCTTGCAAGCATTGAGAAAAACTTCTTGATTCCATGTGCATTTAAAAATACTGAGGCAACACCTTCAGCAGCCTTTAGTGCTACATTTCCTGTAAAGCCATCAGTTACTATGACATCTGCATAGTCGCAGAACATGTTGTTTGCTTCAACAAAGCCTACAAAATTGATTTTGCTGTTACTCTCGACAAGGTCTCTTGCTTCTTTGACCTTTGCACTGCCCTTGTTTCTCTCAGTACCTACATTAAGAATGCTGACTCTTGGTCTGTCAGTATTAAACATTGACTTGTAGGCAGCTGATCCTAAAAGGGCGAATTCATACATATCCTCACTTCCGCTTAAGGCATTTGCCCCTAAATCAAGCATTAATGAGTATCTGCCAGGACCTGCTGGAATTTTCGCGCATAATGCTGGTCTTACTGAATCAATGACACCAAGAATATGTCTTGATAAACATACCAATGGACCTGTACCGCCACTTGATACTGCAACTGATGCCTTTTTGTCTTTTACAGCTTCAATTGCCAATCTCATAGCAGAATTCAAAAAGCCTGAAATTACCTTTCTTGGCTCTTCATCCTGTGCAATAACGACCGGAGCATATTCAAACTGATAACGATCAGGGCTAATTTTCTGTGATTCTAAAGCTGTCTGTAGTTTCTTGTCTCCGTAGACAATAACCTTGAGCTTTGGCTCAAAAACAGTTGCGAATCGGACAGCAGATGCTACTGACTGTGGATCAACATTATCTCCACCGGTACCATCTAAAGCTACTGTAATATAATTATCAGTTCTCATAAGCAAAAAAGGGCGTCAAATATAACTCGACACCCTCTCCTATAAATCATTTTATTAAAAAAAAATTATTTTGCCTTAATAGAAGCTAAGTAATCTTTCTTTGATAATAAAGGCTCAGCTGCCTTTAAGTTTAACTTCTCACCACGGTAGTAACCATCAGCAGTGATGTTGTGACGAATATGAACTTCACCTGAAGTCTTATCGGTTGATAATCTCATTGCTGATAAAGCATCGTGTGAACGACGCATGTCACGACGTGAACGGGACTTATGGTTCTGCTGAACAGCCATCTTGTTGTCTCCTAATATAACTTAACATCATCGCAAAGCCTAATGCTCTGCTTCACATAAACAAAAAAACTCTCAGCCACAGGCTGAACTAATCGCAGTATTATACTTATATTCAGTTTTGTTTTCAAGAAGAAAAATTAACTTACCTTTTATATTTTTCTGCTTATTTTTTTAAGTTTTCTTTCAGGCTTTGAAGCTTAGCAAATGGATTGTCCTCTGAACTTTTTACTATTTTTCCAAATGACCATCCATTCTCGTTTTCAATACACTCAGGATCATCCTCATCGTGTGATGTAATAAAAGGTATTTCTAAAAGAAGGCAGTCTTCAAGAAAATCTAGCAGATTGAAAGTGCCGTCATCGTTGAGTTCAACTATATCAAGTTTCTGATCAATCTTAAGACTTTTTGCCTTCTGCTCATCGCAGGTACTTGAAAAAGTACTGTTAAGCTCTTTTACAAACTCCTTAGAACATCTCTGGCATACAAATGTAACTTTTGCCTTCAGGCTACCTTCAATAGTTGAAAGCCCCTGAAGATCTTTAAAGAATCTGAAATTTGCTTCAATTGGCTCTAATATTGAGCAGCATGATTCACTAAGCCTTGGAAAATGCTCTTGTTCAATCTTTACACTGTACTGAGCACTACTTCCTACTGCCTTATCAAAACTAATAACCTTGCTAAATGGTAATTCCTGCATGCTTATATCCTGAAAACTGTTAATACATGGTGCAAATTATACAGTAGTTTATGCTGTGTAGTGTAGAGTACAAATTTTTATATACACACATCAAAAAATTTTCTTTTTTTTCAACGTTTTTACAATTAACATTTATACTTAAATTGTCCGTACAGTATATTGGAGTATCAATGAAAGCATTATCTGTTTTTGCAGCAGCCCTGGCCTTGATTTATACAGCTAGCTCAAATGCATATGTTCTTACAGAAAAATTTGTGACTGAACATTACGGTGTTTATGAGGCAATTTTAGGAAAGACTGAAATTTACAATGATAATCTTGAACAGATTATGATAAAGGACATGACAGCAAGAAAGAAGTTTCAGACTACTACCATTGTTTTTAACTATTCATCAAAAGGACTTTCAAGCACTATTAAGGAGCCAGCTGTCTCTGTCATAACAACTGAGCAGTACAATAACACAATACCTGCAACTGTAAATATCAGTAAAGATAACAGATATGCAACCTATAGCGGAATTTTTGTAACTCAAAAGCAGTTATCTGAAATGGCTAACAACAAAACAATGCAGCCATACCTTTTAGAGCTTTCAAAAGTTCCTCTAGTTTTATCTGATCTTGAGGTTCAGAGTGTAAGCAGAAATTTTGAGAATAAGCTTTTTATTACCAATGATATAAAGGGAGCTGTTTTCGATATTCAGCTTATTGACAGTATTTTCTATACAAAAGAAAAAATGAATGATCTTAACTCTAACTGCAAAATCAATGTTCTTTTTATAACAGACAGAGCAACAGATAACTATCCATTCATATTTGCAGGTCACGGTGCACTAAACGATATGAAGTGCACCAAAGGAAAATAACTAGAGATATGAGGTCAGATCGCCTATGCTTTTTAGCAGCATATCAGGATTGAGTGTCAAAAGAGCCTCTCCTGACCATACTCCAGTCTGAACTCCTAAAGACATGCTTGATGCATTCTGGTACATTTTTATATCAAGCCCAGAATCTCCAACTCCAAGTGTGTCTTTTTCGCTGACATTGAGTCTTGAACATACCTTGTACATCATCATAGGTTCAGGTTTAGACGGAACCTCACTTCCTGCACAGATTGCATCACAGTAATCGCCAAGAAAGGTGGCATCTAAAGTTCTTTTTATACCAGTTTCAGATCTGCCAGAGGCATAGCCAATCTTTATGTTGTGCTCTCTTAGTTTTTTTACAAGCTCTTCTACTCCCGGGAAAACCTTATCTATCTGATATTCCTTGTGAGCAGAAAAGATTTCTCTATAATCCTTGGTAAACTGAACCTTAAGATGTTTATACTCGTCTGGCAGAAGTATGCATAAAGCCTCAGACAGCTCTTTTCCTATGGTACTCATAATAGCTTTATCTTCCGGCTGTCTGATTTTATAAAAATCAAATGTATGATGAGTACATGCAATAATCTGTCCTACACTGTCTGTAAGAGTTCCATCCAGATCAAAAACAACTGCCTTTAGATGTTCTTTTATCTTTGAAAAACACTCAGCCCTTACAATGTCACGGGCTCCATCAATATGAGAGTAATCTGACATTTAATTAACTCTAGTTTCCCACATGGAAATTTAAAACAAACCTAGATGCACTCTAGCGTTGATGCTCTTTAAAAACATGTATT
>NZ_JAGFNY010000015.1 GCF_019448115.1 Succinivibrio faecicola
ACACAGAAGTGAAATGCAGTTACGCCGATGGTAGTGCAACGTACGTTTGTGTGAGAGTAGGTCACTGCCAGGCATCCTTTTTAGAAAAACCGCAGTCTTTTGATTGCGGTTTTTTCGTTTCTGTACTACTATAAATTCATGATTAGAAAAGCAAGATTTACTGATATCACAGCAATTAATGATATCTATAATTATGAAGTTATTAACGGTACTGCTACCTTTGATACTGAAAATCGTTCATTTCTAAAAGCTGTTTCATACTATTTCAATCATCGCAGTACCATACACCCTCTGTTTGTTTATGAATTAAATAATAGTGTGGTTGGATTCTGTTCTTTATCATCATATAGACAAAAAACAGCATTTAGATCAACCGTTGAAATCTCACTGTATGTTCATGTGAATCACCGCAATAAAGGAATAGGTTCTAGTCTTCTTTCTTATGTTATAAATTATGCTAAAAAATCATGTGAGATATCTAATATTGTTTCTGTTATTACTAGTGAAAATAAAGGAAGTCTAGATCTGTTTTTTAAAGCCGGTTTTATTAAAAGTGGTTCTATTGAAAAATGCGGTAGGAAATTCAATAGAGATCTTGGAATAACCAATATGTATTTACTTGTATAGGTGCTTTTATGAATGTTTTAGAATGTATAAAAACACGTCGATCAATCAGAAAATTCAAACCAGATCCTGTCAGAAAAGATCTGATATTAAAAGTTATTGAAGCAGGAACATATGCAGCTACAGGCAGAAATGCACAGTCTCCTGTCATCATCGCCGTTACTCAAAAGAAGTTAAGAGATGAAATTAGTAGATTAAATGCAAAAATCTATGGCAATGAGAATATGGATCCTTTCTATGGTGCACCTGTTATTCTAATAGTTGCTGCAAACAAGGCTAATCCTACTTTTGTATATGATGGATCTCTTGTACTTGGCAATATGATGCTTGAGGCACATGAGCTTAATCTTGGAAGCTGCTGGATCCACAGAGCCAAGCAGTCAATGGACTATCCTTTATATAAAGAACTATTTGAAAAACTCGGCATTGAAGGTGAGTATGAAGGTATAGGACATCTTGCACTTGGATATATTGATGGAGATTATCCTGAAAATAAACCAAGAAAAGATGGCTGGTTCTATTTTGTAGAATAAAAAAAGGGACCGAACGTGGTCCCTGTTTATTTGATATTTTTTTACCAGATGTTTATTTCATACTGAATTACCAGACAAACTGCAGTAATTGATAACCAGCATGCTAAACCAAGCATAATTGGCATAAATCCTGTCTTTATCAGTTTTACGATATTGCAGTTAAGACCGATAGCTGCCATTGCCATAATAATGAAGAATAAAGATACATCCTTGAATGGTCTGAATACTGATGCATCTACACCATAATAAACAGCTATTGTGGTGATTAGAGCAGCAATGATGAACATAATGATGAAGCTTGGTACAAGGTTAATTATCTTAAGTCTTGAAACTCTTTCCTGCTCACTAACATTATGCCTTTTTGCATACCATACAGATAAGCAAAGAACAATAGGAATAATTGCCAGTGTTCTTGTAAGTTTAACTGTTACAGCCTTATCAAGAGTGTCGTGACCTAAAGAGAACATGCTATCCCAGGTTGAAGCTGCTGCAGTAACTGATGATGTATCATTGACAGCGGTACCTGCAAAAATACCGAATGCTACTGCATCGTGGCTCATTCCAATAATGTCACCAAGTGTTGGGAATACTAATGCTGCAACCACGTTGAAGAAAAATACAACAGATATTGCCTGTCCGATTTCCTCATCATTTGCCTTGATAACTGGTGCTGTAGCTGCAATTGCAGAGCCACCACAGATTGATGATCCAACTCCGATTAGTGTAGCAAGTTTTGTTGGGAGCTCAAAAATCTTACACATTGCAAAAGAAACAATAAGGGATGTTGCAATAGTTGAAATAATAATAGGGAGAGATTCTTTTGCTGTCAGAAATATAACATTCAGGTTTAAACCAAAACCTAACAGAATTACAGCATACTGCAGAACTTTTTTGGATGTGAATTTGATACCGGCTCCTGCAGCGCCATGATTAGTCCAAAACATGCAGATTAACATACCAATAAGGATTGCAAATACAGGACCGCCAATAATAGGAAACATTTTTCCAAGATAAAATGCTGGAATTGCAATTAAAATGCAAACCAGAATGCCAGGTAAATTTTTCTTAATGAAATCCATATAAAACTCTTAGTAAAAAAAACGAATGACTTATTTTAGATTATTTGATTTGGATATGATCAACTTCATCAATAAAATATGTAGAAACAATCAATTTAATTAAAGGCGCTGTACGCTTTCCACATTCCTTTAAGGCTGATATAGGCATTGATTAGTAAGGTGTATTTTGCTCTGTATGTACTATCTGTAAATAAAAATAGTGATGCTTTAAAAGGAAGACACAAAATAAGAGAACATAAATAATTCTAAGCACCTTTAGAATTTGAGCAGTGAAATATTTTGTGAGGTAATTAGTCACAAAGACTAGATGAACATGCTGATTAAAAGTAGAATATCTAGTATGATAAACAACAGTTTTCACTAAGATTAGAAGCTTTAACATGCAATGATCTGTAGTGAGTCTGGTTAAAAAAGCAGAGTGACTGTATTTTTTTAAGACTTAAGAAAGCAAAACCTTACATTTTTTTTGGGAGTGTAATCATGATTAAGCATATTGTAATGTGGAGATTTAAAGAAGGCACTGAAGAGCAGATGCACAGATTCTTAAACGGTCTGAAAGGATTAGTTGGCCAGATCGAAGTGATCCGTTCTTTACAGGTTGGTGTTAATGTAAATCCAAAAGAGAAATTCCACGCAACCTTAGTATGTGAATTTGACAATATGGATGATCTCAATTCATATGCAACTGATCCAAGACACATTGCTGTTGCAAGTATCTGCAGAGAGATAGCTCTTGAGAGAGTTGCTGTGGATTTTGAAGAATAACCAGTCTCTCTTTATAATTTTTTTTACACTGTTAAGATTTCAAGTAAATAAGCTTTGAAGACTCTCCATTAAGTCTGAAAACCAGCTTAGCTACTGCAGGTTTTGATGGTATAAGAAAGCATATGAACGTGCAGATTAAAAGTAGAATGACAAGAGTGATAAACAACAGTTGTCACCAGGATAACGAAGGATTAAATGCAAGCATAAGATAATCAGTTCAGATTAGCATATAAGCTTGAGCAAAAGTAAAACCTTTTCAGTCTCATCTTTTGCGTCTTTTTCTGACATCTTATTGTGCTAAAGCAAGATGTTATCCTCGCTCAAGGACGAGCATGCAGATATAAGCACTGCAGTAGGGCGCCTCTTGCTTTTGCAAGAGGATGTATCAACAAATGAAAAAAGGAGTTTATATGATTAATCTTGCTATTATCGGTGCAGGTTCCATAGCAGCTGTACTTGCAAAGACCATCGTTATGATGAATTCACGAGGCGATAGCAAAGTAAAACTTTATGCTGTTGGCTCACGTTCAAAAGAAAAATCCGAGTACTTCTCAAAAGAATATGGAGCTATCAAAGCTTATGGCTCTTATGATGAGGTCTACAATGATCCTGAAGTTGATCTTGTCTATATAGCAACACCACATAATTTTCATTATGAACAGGTAAAAAAGGCTTTAGAGCACAAAAAGCATGTTCTGTGTGAAAAGGCCTTTACCATCAATGCAAAGCAGGCACAGGAGCTTTGTGATCTTGCAAAAGAGAATAATGTCCTGCTATGCGAGGCTATCTGGACAAGATATCAGCCAATGCGTCAGATTATAAATGATGTTGTAGCCTCAGGAATTATCGGTGTTCCGATGATGGTTACTGCAAACCTGTCTTATTCAATGGCGCACAAGGAAAGATTGCAAAAACCAGAACTTGCAGGTGGTGCCTTGCTTGATGTTGGTATCTATGCTTTGAATTTTGCAAATATGGTGCTAGGCGATCCTGATTATGTTGAAGCTCTATGTATTAAAAATTCATTAGGCGTAGATATGTCAGATTCTGTAACCTTCACTTATGAGAAAACTGGTCAGATGGCTGTTTTATGTGCAAGTGCTCTTGCTGTATCAGACAGATACGGAATGATTCACGGCACTAATGGTTTTATTCAGGTTGAGAATATCAATAATCCTCAGAAACTTACTGTATTTGATAAAGAGTACAAAGTAGTAAAGGAGATCAACTGTCCTGAACAGTTAACAGGATATGAATATGAGCTTACTGAATGTGCAGAGTGTATTGAAAAAGGTCTGATTGAGTGCCCTTCAATGCCTCATGAAAGAACCATTTATATGATGAATCTTATGGACTCAATAAGAGCACAGCTTGCTGTAAAGTATCCTTTTGAATAGAGGCGAAATATGAAGAATTTACTAGTTGCACTTGATTTAACACAAGAAGAGATAGAAATATTCAAATCAATTCCTGATGTTGCCCTTACTGTAAAAAAGCAAAGTGAGGTTACAGCTGATGATGTAAAGGACAAGCATATTATTGTCGGTAATATAAATCCCAATCTTCTTGAAAGTGCTGCAAATCTGGAATTTTTGCAGTTAAATTCAGCAGGATATGACAACTACATAAAAAAGATTTCTGATAAAACTGTTCTTTGTTCAAGCGTTGGAGCTTTTTCTCCTGCCGTATCAGAGCATATGCTTGCTATGACATTTTCACTAATCCGCCATTTTCATATGTACAGAGATAAGCAGAATAACAAGGACTGGTCAGATCTTGGAAAGATTATCTCTGTTGAGAATTCAACTATAACTGTATTAGGCCTTGGTGATATTGGCAAAAGCTATGCTAAAAAAGTAAAGGCCATTGGCGCATCATGTGTTATTGGTGTTAAAAGAAATATTAGTGAAAAGCCAGAATATATTGATGAGCTTTATACTCTTGATGACTTTGAAAAGGCAGTAAAAAAAGCTGATATTGTTGTTAATGTTCTGCCATCTACACCTCAAACTGTAAATCTGTTTGATAAAATTCACTTTGATATGATGAAGAATGGAGCTTACTTTATAAACGTAGGCAGAGGCGATGCTGTAGACGAGAATGCTCTTGTGCAGGCTGTTAAGGATGGAAAACTCTCAGGTGCTGCACTTGATGTAACAAGACATGAGCCATTAGATAAAAACAGCCCAATCTGGAGTGAGCCTAGAATTTTACTTACTCCTCATGTTGCAGGCTGGTTCTTCTTGCAGGAAACCAAAAACAGAATCGTAAAGATTTCATCTGATAATGTAAGAGCTTTTGTTACAGGTCAGAGTATGAGAAATGTAGTAGAACATTAGGAGTCTGTATGGAATATATTGAATTTGGAAAGCATAAAACTAAAGTTTCAAAAGTAGTTTTGGGTCTAATGAGAATTCCTTCTCTTGATAATTCAAAGATTGCAGAACTATTAGAATGTGCTTTAGAAAACGGTATCAATATTGTTGATCTGGCTGACTGCTATTCAAAAGGAGTAGCTGAGAGCAAATTTGGTGAGGTTCTAAAAGATAATCCTTCTTTAAAAGATAAGTTCTTCATTCAAAGCAAATGTGGTATCAGAATTGGTGAGAAATTTACCTACTACGATTTTTCAAAAGACTATATTCTAAAGTGTGTTGATGCTTCGCTAAAAAGAATGCAGGTTGACCATCTAGACTCTCTGTTACTGCACAGACCAGATGCTCTTATGGAAGCTGATGAGGTTGCTGAGGCTTTTAATATTCTAAAAGAGCAGGGGAAAGTCATAAATTTTGGTGTAAGCAATATGAATTCTCAGCAGATAGAGTATCTGTCTTGTGCTCTTGATCAGGAGATCTGTGCAAATCAGGTTCAGTTAAGTATCTGCCATACACCTATGCTTGATGCTCAGTTTAATGTGAATATGTCAAACAATCGTGCAATTATGCGAGAAGGTGGAATTCTTGAGTATTGCAAAATGAAAAAGATTGTCGTTCAGGCATGGTCTGTAATGCAGTATGGATTCTTTGAAGGTGTATTTATTGGTTCAGATAAATATCCAAAGCTTAATGAGGTTTTAAACAAAATTGCATCAGAAAATGGTGTGACTCCAACGGCCGTTGCAATTGCTTTTGTTCTTAGAATTCCAAATCAGATGCAGGCTGTAATTGGAACAACCAATATAAACAGAGTAATTGAATCATCAAAAGCATGTGATTTCAAACTGACTAAAGAGCAGTGGTATGAGCTGTATTTAGCTGCAGGAAATATCCTTCCATGATACATACACTGTGCACTCTTAAAATAGCACAGAATGCACAGTGACATAAATCAAATCCTCATTTATAGTTTTGCAAAATATGCAAAAAAAAAATTAATCAATATCAAATATAAATAATTTGAAATAGCTCATCTCTTTAATAATATTTTTGCATTATCCTTTTACTGATAGCTTTTAAATAATACATTTTGAGCGATAAAAATGATAATAAAAAAGACTATACAGAGAATATTACTAGGTATGTGCATTTTACTTCCAATGCAGTTAAGTTCAGCTGCACAGGTAAGTAACAACTATTACAACATGCTGTTAGATGATGTATCAGCTAACAAGTATCGTCATGGTGTAGACAAGGCAACTGATGTCTATCAGTTTTTCAAGGCTACAAACACATTTAATGATGTTCTTGTGTATCCTGATTTTGCTGGTTTTTCAAATCTCATCCTGCCGGATACAACAAAAGAGCACCTTAATTATCCTTTAAACATGCTTTCAAAGATAATGACTTTACATAGAAATGTAAAAACAGTTAATACTTTAGAAAGTCTTGAGTATCTTGCAAAGGAATGTAAGAAGGGAAAACAGGTATTCTACTCTTATTATACTGACGAAGAAGTAAAAAAAGATCCGTCACTTCAGAATACAGGCCTGTTCTTCTTTAGAGGAAAGAGGAATGCTCCATATGCAATTGTGGTTCCTGGTGGTTACAAGTACAGAACAATTCTTCATGAGGGCTTTCCTATAGCCATTCCTATTTCAAGACGTGGCTATAATGTATTTGTTTTATCATACAGAATTGGTGAGGTATCTAAGGGATCTGAAGATCTTGTAAAAGCCATTAAATATATACAGAAGAACAGTACAAGATTAGGAGTAAAAGCAGATCAGTATTCATTATGGGGGGCATCTGTTGGTGCACAGGTAATTATCAATGTAAGTCATAAAGCATTAAAAGATGATAAGATCCTGCAGAATCTGCCATCTTCAAATATATTAACCTATCCTTTAAGTTTCTTCCCAACAAAGAAAGAAATTCCTACATTCATAGTAATTGGTGATCAGGATAAGATTGTTAACAGCACAATTCTTAAATCATCAATAGTAAATCTAAAGAAGAATGGAATTGAAGCTGATTATCTTGTAATGCCAAGGTTAGGACATGGTTTTGGACTTGGAATCAATCAGGATTCATCTGTAGGTGTTAACTGGATTTCAAGAGCGGTAAGTTTCTGGTCTGATGTATCAGATTTTTCAGAAGATTGATTTATTCTATTTTTGGTGACAAACAAAAAGGGTTAGTTGAAACTAACCCTTTTTCATATTTAAATCTAGTGATAGATTCTATCTAGTGCATACAAGCAACTAGACTAATTCAGCCATGTCTTACGACAAAGTTGCGTGATTAGTAAAGTCTTGTATGGCGCGCATTTTCGCGGGCCAACTTCTTGGCGTGGCGCTTAATTGCAGAAGCCTTTGCACGCTTACGTACAGTTGTTGGCTTCTCGTAGAATTCACGAGCTCTTACATCGGCTAAAATACCGGCTTTTTCGCAAGAGCGCTTGAAACGTCTTAAGGCAACGTCAAATGGCTCGTTCTCACGTACTTTAATGACTGGCATGTGGAAAACCACCTCACTTTTAAATTTCCAATGTCAAAGACGGAAAGTCTCTGACGGTAAAAAAACATGCAGAATTTTACAGTAAATATGAAGTTTTGTAAATGTTTTGATGTCTATTTTTTTATTCTGGTGCATAAAAAAAATAAGTCTCAGATTGATTTTCGAATTTTTGATCCAACACTTATTTGTGCCGAGCAAAAAAAATCATCGCCATAGAATTTTATGGCGATGATTATTTGATTAAATGACTAATTAGTATTTTTTCATCATAAGTGCATTAAGATCTGCTTTTGTTGTTTCTTCACCAATACATATAAGTTCAGTGCCAGTCAGCATTGCAAACAGAGCAATATCATCTCTTGTAAGAGCAGTAGACACTACACTGTGATGTGCTCCACCTGCAATACACCAGCCTTCAGTACCAATCTTGAAGTTTGGCTTATGTCTGTACATGATTCTTGCAACTGGTAAATTTGGCATTGGTTTTGGCTGTTTAACAAGTTCAATATCAGCACAGATGATTCTGTAATGATCGCCCATGTCAACCATTGTTACCTGAATACCATCACCTTCAACACCGTCGAAAATCAGTCTTGCAGGATCTTCTTTTCCACCAATTCCAAGTGGCATTACATGAATTTCTGGTTTTGTTGCAGCAAATGTAACAGGAACCTCAAGCATGTGAGATGCAAGTTCAAGCTCTTTTCCCTGAGTTAGATCGTAGGTGTAATCTTCAATAAAGCCTGTTGCCCCCTTTCTGCCCTCAGACATCTTCATAAGAACAGCTGCAAGTGCATCAATCTTATAATCACCTTCAGGACCGAATCCGATTCCCTTGGCATTTAGATCCTGTACAGCAAGACCAGGTAACTGCTTTAATCCATACAGATCCTGGAATGTGTCTGCAAAAGCACCTATTCGATTATCCTTTAAGAATTTTTCAAGCCCAATCTGATATCTTGCCTGTTCTCTTACAGCTTTGATGTTATCAGTTTTAAGTTCATATTTTGACTGGTATTCAGTCATCTTTGCATCAATTTCACTTTCTGATACATTGTCAATAATCTTTACAAGATCGCCCAGTGCATAGTAATTGCACTCCCATCCGTACTTAATCTGTGACTCTACACGATCACCGTCAGTCACAGCAACCTCTCTCATATTGTTACCAAAAGAAGCTACCTTAAGGCTACGTGAGAAAGCAATTGCTTTGGCAACATCAACGAACTGTGAAATACCCTCAATTACGTCATTATTCTCATAATATCCTGCCAATACCTGATGAGGTATTCTCATTCTTGAGAGGATAAAACCATATTCTCTATCACCATGAGCTGACTGATTTAGATTCATAAAGTCCATATCGATTTTGTCGTATGGAAGTTCACGGCTGTAGAAATATCGGTCTGATTGGCTGGGAGCAGGGTGATGCTACATGGCTTGGCAGATGGAAAGGATATAAGGCCGGCGTTGAGGCATGGAACAAGGCTCATCCTGACGATTTAGTTGTTTTATCAGAGCCTCAGTATGCTGGTACTTCATCAGAAGGTGGCTCAAAAGCTGCTGAAGCTTTAATGGCTGCAAATCCAAAACTTGATGCTTTATTCCAGCAGGCGGTGGCGGTGATCCTTTACAGGGTGCTATCGCTGCAGTTGAAAGAGCAGGTAAGACCGGCAAGATCAAGATCGTTTCAACAGACTTCCTACCAGATTTAGGTGAAAGACTTACAAATGGTTCAATGGCTGGTCAGTCAGGTGGTCATTACTGTGATCCTTTAATTGCTTTCATGGCTGTATACAATGCTGTAAAAGGCAACTACACAGGATTTGAAGGTAAGTTTGAGGATATCACCTTCCCATATCTGTATGTATCATCACCTGCTGATTATGGCGATTATGACAAGTACTTCGTAAAACAGCTTCCTTTTACAGCTACAGAGTTAGTTGAAATGTCAAAGCTTACATTAGATGATTTAAAGGCTGCAGCTTCAAGAATTTCTATTGAGGATGCAGCATCAAGAGCTGCAAAGTAAAATAGTAATCGTATAGTAAAGCATGAACGACCGCATTCTTTTGACTGCGGTCTTTTTGATTAAATCGATGATTATTCGTTTGAATAGTCCTGTTTTGAAATATTATTTCCTATAACATAAAACATGACTGCATTATTAAATGAAACTACTCCAAAATTTGTTTTCTCAAATCCATCAAAGTTATCTGCCTTTACATTATCAGTATCATTAGATTTATTTACCATACTGTTTTTAATCTGAATGAAATACTCATCATCATAATAGGTTTCAATCTCATCATAATTATTACCGAATATAAAATCCATTATCTTTGACATACTCTTATCCTCATAATATCTTTATCTACATTTTCATGATAAAAAACGATTGTGAAAATATATATGTGACTTTGTAAAAATTAAGAATTATCTAACTCTATTTTTGCAGTACGATCTTAACTAAAGAATTGCTTAAAAATGCGGTCTGGTACCACATTTGCAGTTTAAAAATCAATTTCTTTACTTATTGGGATAATGGTTAGAAGAATTGAAACTTTTGAAGTAAAAATTGCTATTTTAGTACTAACAGATATGCTTCATGTCTAAAAGAATAAGTAATATTGAAATAACTTAAAAATCAGCTAAACTACATATAGTTACTATATATTTGGATACAAAAATGACCGAAAAGACATTCAAACCATTGCCACTTGGCAATGAGGACTTTGTTTCATTAAGAAACAAAGGTCATTACTATGTTGATAAGACTCCATATCTAAAAAAAGTCTTTACCGAGCCTTCATCAGTACTTCTTTTTACAAGACCAAGACGTTTTGGTAAAACTCTTTTAATGGATATGTTTGCCTCATATTTGAGACTTGCACCAGATGGCAGTGACAACAGAGAATTTAAAGAAAAAATCTTTGATGGTCTTGAGATTCTAAAAGATAAAGAATTTACAGATAAATACTTAGGACAGTTCCCTGTTATTTTCATTTCTCTTAAAAGTGTAGATGGACAAGATTTTAAGGATGCTTATGGAAAGCTTGCTGAGCTTGTAGCAGGTCTTGGAGAGCAGTTTAGTTTTCTAAAAGAAAGTGAAAAGATTTCAAAAGAGCAAAAAGAAGTATTATCTATACTTAAAAATCAGGTAACTTTGCAAAATCCTAATTACAGGAGCATTCTTACTGGTGCATTAAAGACTTATTCTAACTGCCTGTACAAACATTATGGCAAGAAAGTCATACTTTTAATCGATGAGTATGATGTACCCTTAGCAAAGGCATCAGAAAAAGGTTATCACGATGAGATGGTAACTCTTATAAGCCAGTTCTTTGATGTCATGAAAATCACACCGAACAATAATGAATATGAGACATCCCCAATAGAAAAGATAGTTCTTACAGGATGTTTAAAGGTAGCAAAGAACAGTATTTTTACAGGTGTGAACAACATCACTGTAAATACTGTGCTTTCAGAGAATAGCAGTTTTGATTCAATCATAGGCTTTACAAAAGAAGAAACAATACAGTTTTTAAAAGACTATGAGCTTGAAGAGTATGCAACGCTGGTTAAAGAAAATTATGATGGATACAGATTCAATGAAAAAGAGATGTTCTGTCCATGGGATGTAGTCAACTTTATAGCAGAGTCATTAGATAAGATTAGCTCTGGAAAAACAATATTACCTGGAAACTACTGGATAAACTCAACCTCAAGTAATGCATTATTATCATATGTAGGATATCTGACTGATAAGTCAACAGACAAGATGCAGTCACTGATGGATGGTTTGAGTATTGAAACATATATCAATGATTCAATGAATTATGATACTTTATCAAAACATGAAGAGATGGATTTCTTCTCCCTTCTTTTGCATACAGGATATCTGACATCTGATGGTTACAGAGTTGAAAATGAAGAGACAGAAAAGCCAAAAGCAATCTATTCACTTAGAATTCCAAACCTTGAAATAAGAGAATGCTTTGAAACTAACATATTGCAGCATTTTAAAGAATCATCAACACAAGGTGAGAATAAAGCTATGCTTATAGCTAAAGCTCTGTTTGAAGGTGATTGTGAAACTGCATCAGATAAAATCTATGATTTACTGCTAAATTATGTATCAGTAAGAGATTTTGCAACAAAGGCAAAACCTGAGAACTACTATCATGGATTCTTATCAGGGGTATTTGCTTGTTGTGGCGATTATATAAATAATTTCAAATCAAATACTGAAACAGGCAATGGTTATGCAGATATTACATTCCTAGATAGAAGAGGATCAAAACTTGTAATTATTGAACTTAAAGCATCAAAAAATATTGAATCTGTAATAATTGACGCAAAAAATGCAATAAAACAGATTGATGATAAAGAATATGCAAAAAGTTATATCACTCATCCATTTGTAAATAAAATATACAGCTATGGAATCAGTTTCTATAAGAAAGACTGCTATATCGAAGTGGAAAAGATTAAATAATCAGATATTTGACCTTAGCTTATCCTTACTAATTTACCAAAGTTCCTAAATAGTTAAACAAATTGATTTTTTTTAACTGGAATTGTGGTGCTAAACCGCATTTATATGCCGACTTTCAGTTAAATGTCAGAATGCAAAAGTTGAGTTATCTAAATTAGAGGACTTTAGAGTATTTTTGATTGATGAAAATGTTTGGAGTGTTTGTTGATTGATGTATATAGGTGAAGAAAAGCTGCCATAAGGCAGCTTTCTTGTCTGATTACTTGTTTAAGTAATCTGTTACATTCTTTTCGATTCTTGCAAGTACGTCACCTGCCTGAACCTTTTCAAACTTCTCGCCAACGATGTTCTCGTATAGCTCTAAGTATCTGTCAGAGATTGACTGAACAATTTCAGGAGTCATCTCAGGAACCTTCTGGCCTTCCTTACCCTGGAAGCCATTGTCCATTAACCACTCACGAACGAATTCCTTTGATAGCTGCTTTTGTGGCTCACCCTTATTGAAGCGCTCCTCATATCCATCCATATAGAAGTAACGGCTTGAATCTGGTGTGTGGATCTCGTCCATTAAGTAAATCTTGCCGTTGTGCTTACCGAATTCATATTTTGTATCAACAAGGATCAGACCACGCTTGTTTGCAATCTCTGAGCCTCTCTTGAAAAGAGCTAGAGTATATTTCTCTAAAAGCTCATATTCTTCAGGTGTTGCAAGACCTCTCTTTAAGATTTCCTCTTTAGAGATGTCAGCATCGTGCTCACCAATTTCTGCCTTAGTTGTAGGAGTGATGATAGGCTCATCAAACTTCTGATTCTCTTTCATGCCATCAGGTAGTTTTACACCACAGATTTCACGAACACCACTCTTATATGCTCTCCATGAGCTACCGCACAGATAACCACGAACAATCATTTCTACAGGGAATCCTTCACACATAACACCAACGGTAACCATTGGATCAGGTGATGCTAATTTCCAGTTAGGGCAGATGTCAGCAGTAGCATCTAAGAATTTAGCTGCGATTTGGTTTAAAACCTGACCTTTGAAAGGAATACCTTCAGGAAGGATTACGTCAAATGCTGAAATACGGTCTGTTGCAACCATAACAAGCTTTTCATTATTGATGTTATAAACATCACGAACCTTTCCGTGATAAACACTCTTTTGACCTGGGAAATTAAATTCTGTGTTAGTTAATGCATTGCTCATGATAAATCTTTACCTAATTTAGCGTGCAGGAAATAGTAAATTATCAGTTCTGCCAAAGCAGAAGATATTGTACAGAGTATATAGTAAAGCTATATAGCATTACTGAGAAAGTGGTATAAAAAACAACCTTTTTTATGCTTCTGTACGATTGTGAAATTATACACGAATTTTAGTTTCTGTTCTGATTTATTGGATTATTTTTATCTAATGCAAGCATATTAAAGGTTATAAAACTAAAGATACATAAATAGATTCAAATCAAAAATTCTGTTTTTAACTCTGTTTATGTCAGCAGTTTTATGATCAGTATCTGTGGTATTAACAGATATATCTTTTAGGCATCTTTGTCTTAGATCCTGCAGTTGATTTAATGAAAACTCATTATCTCTTTTGAATTTTGCAACTTTAGTTTTCTTTTTCATTGTAGACTCCAAAGATTAAGTTCCTATATAAAGAAAACTATAAAAACAGATTGTTAAGATTGCTGTTATTTTCTGTTAAGAATTATCTATAAACTATGTCGATTCAACTAAGATAAATAACAATAATATGTTTGGAAAATTCTGTAATAGAGTAGTGTTATGCAACTGGAGCTCAATAATGGATTTTCTTTAGTAGGAGAATAATATGTAAATACAGGAAGATGTCTGATTTGAATAAGAAAGTTTTAAAATTACAAACTATTGCAAGATAAAAAAAAAACAAATGCCCCTAAAAAGGGGCATTTTTGAAGAGCATTAATATTACTTTAAGCTTACAGCTAAATCGTAAGTGCTCTGCATGAACTTATGCTTCATGTTGTTGATGCAGTCGATGATGTCATAGTGAACTAACTCACCACGCTTTACACCGATACAACGACCTGATTCACCGTTCTTTAATAACTCACAAGCGAATGCACCCATTCTTGAAGCAAGAACACGGTCAGTTGCAGTAGGGCAACCACCACGCTGAATGTGACCTAGAACAGTAGCACGAGTCTCAAGACCAGTTAACTCTTCAATTTCCTTAGCCATCTGGTGAACATCAGTCTGGTTTTCACAAACAACTAGGATTGCATGTCTCTTACCAGCATCGATGCTCTTCTTGATGTCTGCATAAACCTTTTCCTTATCCCATGCAACTTCAGGAACAAGAACAGCTTCAACACCACAGGATACTGCAGCACATACAGCAAGATCACCACAGTGACGACCCATAACTTCAACAACAGAGATTCTCTTGTGTGAAGAACAGGTATCACGTAACTTGTCGATAGCTTCTACAGCAGTCTGTAAAGCAGTATCAAAACCGATAGTAGCATCAGTACCGGCAATGTCGTTATCGATAGTGCCTGGTAATCCAATGCATGGGAAACCTAATTCAGAGATTAGTTTTGCACCCATATATGAACCGTCACCACCAACGACTACTAAAGCGTCGATGCCGTTCTGCTTCATAACTTCAACAGACTCTTTACGGATCTTTTCCTCTCTGAACTGAGGGAAACGAGCAGTACCTAGGAAGGTACCACCACGGTTTAATAAATCTGATACAGAGTGGCTTGTTAATGGGATTAGGTTACCTGCATGAAGACCAGCATAACCATCACGAATGCCAACAACTTCCCAACCGTATGATAAAGCTGTACGTACAACAGCACGTAAAGCTGTATTCATACCAGGTGCATCACCACCTGATGTTAAAACACCAATTTTCTTGATAGCCATAATTATATGTCCTTTAAGAAAAACTAATTAAGCGTTAGCCTTAGCAGCCTCAATGATAGCGGTGAAATCTGCAACCTTTAATGAAGCACCACCGATTAAGCCACCATCGATATCTGGCTGTGAGAATAATTCAGGAGCAGTCTTTGCATTGCAAGAACCACCGTATAGAATACGTACGCCGTCAGCAACTTCTGCTGAGAAGGTCTTTAAGAACTCACGGATGCCCTTGTGTACGTTCTGAGCGATTTCTGGAGTTGCAGTCTTGCCAGTACCAATAGCCCAGATTGGTTCGTAAGCAATGATTGCATTGTTGAATGCTTCAATACCGCATAAATCGATAACAGCCTTGATTTCAGCCTTACATACGTCTAAGGTCTTGCCTGCATCGTACTCAGCTTCTGACTCACCGATACATAAAACAGGAACTAAACCATTATCTAATGCTGATTTGAACTTAGCTGCAACAACTTCGTTGGTTTCATTGTGGTAGCCACGACGCTCTGAGTGACCAACGATAGCATAAGTACAGCCGAATTCCTTTAACATAACTGGTGAGTTTTCACCAGTGAAAGCACCCTGAGTGTGAACGTCACAGTCTTCAGAACCCCACTTTAGGTTTGAACCAGTTGCTAATGACTCAACCATGCCGATGAATACTGCTGGTGCACATACTGCAACGTCAACATTCTTAGCATCGTTAGCTACGGTTGAAAAAGCCTTTACTAACTCGGTTACGGTTGACTTGGTACCATTTAATTTCCAGTTACCCATTACAACAGGTGTTCTCATGATATATGTTCCTCAAAAAATTTATATTGATTTTTGATATATAAAAAGGTGCAGCGTGTTTATTATTAATAATTACCAATGCACAAAAACTTTCGGTATTTTACTATAAAACTTGTCATTTGAGGTTATTTTTTTCTATTACTATGTGACGAATCATTATTTTGGTGCATAAATAAAGGAAAAGAGGTAATAGATTATCCTTTTAATATGTGAAATTATCTTTGCTTTTATTATTTTTATGGTAAGTTCATATCAGTAAAAAGTTTGCTCTAAATATTCTAAGCGTAGTACTTATAATCACACAGAAAAATGCAGAAAATTGATTATAAATAATTGTCAGAAGCTCTTTAATAAATACTTGAGTAATGAATGCATTAGTAATTAAAATCTATATGATAAATTTGCATCAATCTTCTTAAAATTGCCTTTTCTATCTTTACCAAATGAAAGATCTGTACTTATCCAAATATCATTATCTAAGTTTTTACTGTAGCTTATATCGATTCTTTTAATGTATTCTGCCGTATTTTTTTCTTTTGAAAAAATTTTGTTTGCTGCAATATAAACTCGCCCATACTTATTTGTTTGCAGAAAACTGCCACATAAGATTTTTATATACGGATTAGAATTATATTTCGTAAAATTATTACCTACGTCAGTAGATATAAAAGGTCTTAAACCTGTTTCAAAAAAAGAGATGGCTGATCCGACATAAAAATCAGGGTACAGACTTGTGTGTCTTTTCATATTTTCACCATGAAAAGATAATCCAAAATTAACTTTGTACTTATCAATAAGTATGTTTGGGAAGGATTTGATGTTAAAAAGTGTAATTCTGTCAATTAAAAATGCATCACCATAAATCAAAGCTGTTGTTTCAAACAACCTACTTTCATTTAATGAATTTTTAGATTTTATATCTTCCTTAAAATCAGAAATAGCAGGTAGAAATGATAATCTTATTCCATTTTTCTGATATGAATTGAATATATAACCAATGGTAAATCTCGATGGTTTTGGTGATAATAGTGGATTTAGGTTATAGCCTTTATTTAATCTATATTGATCAATCTCTGAAGGTCTTACTGTAATTTTTGTAACACGACCTGAATTTTCAAATATATTTTTTGCATATTCAATTGGGCTAGCAATATTCATCTTGTTTGAATAATCAAAATCGTCTGATACAACAGATAGAACACTATTTGTGCCAGTAGCACAATTATATGTAAAAAATGAATACTTTATTTGATGTGATTTTAATTCATACAGATGCATCTTTAGAAGATATTTTTCTTCTGATGTCATATTTAAATCAAGTTCCCAAAGCGAACGGTTTTCATTGTTTATGTAGTTATATATAGTGTCATTATATGGGGATAAAGTGTATAACCCGTCAATGGAATCAGTTAAGAACTGAAATAATAGACTACTATTTGTGCTTGCATTTGCAACAAATCCTGAACTATGTCTTTTGAGTAGATCAAATTTATTAAATCCCTCTGCTACGATAAAAATGTGTCCCATTGATGAAACAGGTGATGTTTCTGATTCAGATGCTAATACTAAAGAGACAGAATCAAAAGGAACATATTCATTATATTCATTGAAATCAACACATTCATTCCCAATTTTTTTGTTAAATAGAAGATAATATCTTGCTGGGTATAAGCACTTATTTTGAGGTGATTCTTTGAAAAAGAGTAATGTGCTTTCTAATTCTTTAATTGGATCTGTATTACCGTTTTCATTTAAAAAAAAATCGCTACCCTTTTCGATTAAACTTTTCCCTTTTTTATAGTGGAGCAATTTTTTCCATGTTTTATACTTCTCTTCAGATATTTCGAAATTAATATGAGAGAATGAAGAATTCACAAATAAAAATATTAAACAGAAAAATACAAATATTTTTTTCATTGCACAGCATACAAAACCGCCCCAACATATGGGGCGATTATTTAAATTAAATAAAATGAATACTCTTATTTAGTTGTTCCATATGGATGAACTACTGAATTATTATCATAAGGGAATTTATTTTTATTTATTTCTAATTTTGTTCCTAATTTTTTGCTTGAAATAACTTCATTCATTTTTGAAACTTCATTCTTTAGCCATTCTTGACATTCTGGAGTATCCTTAACCTTTGGTGTAACAGTCATTGTCTTATCATATCTCCACATCGCACCAGTTGAGCTGTCAATTGAAGTACTTAAAGGACTGGTTGCAAGCACATCTAAAAGAACTGCTGGATGCATACTGTTGTCGAAACGTTCTTCTGAAGGTAAAATACATTTGCTTTCTTTTACCTGAACGGCAACAGGTTCTCCTTTTCTGTGAATTTCTATAATTTCACCTGGTGCAACATCACCATACTTTACTCTATAAGCATCAGCAATTACGTCAACTTTTACAATATTATCAAGTTTGGATCCAACAACATCATTTTGAGTTCTTACTTCAATATCTTGCTTTATTCCTGTAAACATTGTTGCACAGCCAGACAAAAGTAAAAGCGCAGCAGTAACTCCACACAGATTAAAAATTCTCATTTGTACTCCTAGTAGTTTTAAACGAATTCATTTGTAAGTTCACATACAAACTTGATAATTGTAGAAAAGTTAAAATGTCATTTCAAGAAAATTTAAGATTGAATATATAAACTGTTTTTTAATGATGAGGTCTGTCATATTGTTATTTAGTAGTAATGTGCATTGTTCATTTATTGTTTATATATAATTCACACAATGTAAAGAGCGTTATTAAATGAGAATCTAGTCAAACTGCATAAAGCCTTTTTGAAAGTCTAAAAAGGCCTCTTTGTCTGCAAGCTGTCTTCTCTTAATTCTATTTTCAGCTTTTTTCTTCTGTTCCTTATAGTTGAATCTCTCTTTAGTCTGTTTAAGAGTTGAAAGTTCTTTTAATGTAACAAGATAGATAAAGTAAATCTGATAGACAATTTTGTAATTGTTGTTATTGCTGTCAGCTGAGCTAACATTATTTAACTGTTTTGTAAGTTCACTGTTCAGATATGAAAGTGATCCAATTTTTGATGAAATATTGTTTCTTTCATTTAAGGCGTTGCTTATCTTACTTCTTGTAAGAGAATCAATCATATTATCAATAAGAACTGATACTTTAGATGATACGGGGGTTAGCTTTGTGCTCTCAAGAACAATAGGCATATTATCAAGCACATCAACATTCAGCTCGTCTGAGTTTTGATTAAGTGTATCTAACAGTTCATCAGAACAGATAAGATCATCTAGGCTGTTTTTAAGATCGGTACCTGAATCTGAAGAGTATTGTGAATCATTGTCCTTATTATCTTTATCTGAGTTTTTACTGCCTGTTAAGTTATCGTCTAACTCATTTTCATTCATGCAGTACTCATCTTTAAGATCATCTGTTTTTTTTATATCTTCTAAATCATCAACGTTCTGCTCATAGCAAGCTCTTGTTGTACAAGAAGCTAAAACATCTCGTGAACGGGCAATAGAGTCTGAATAAAAAGAGCTAAAGCTCTCTTTTGATTGAGAGATAGTCTGATTGTCATTGTTAACTGTGCATACTTTCTTTTCAGTAGCACTTGCAATCATATTTAGAGAAAGAATACTGATGCAGTTCATTTTGTTATCTTTATTAGCAATTTGTTTGTACGAATCAGTAAAACAAAAGCATAGTTAGTGCCAAAATATTAACTTATTGAAAATAAATAAAATTATGTTTGAATTGGTTATTAAAAAGAGAAATTCTTATGTAGTATTTGCCAGTTCTTGCAATAATTGCAGTTTCTGCCGTTGCCATATTGCATCACTATATGATTCGTAAGATATATGCTCTGACCATTTAAATTGATTCAATATTATCAGTTAAAAGATTTCTTCTTTACGGAAAGATACAAAAGAAAATTTTTCTGTTATAGCCAATAGTGCAATTAAAGAAGTGTTGCTATATAAAGTCCATATTGATCTAATTGCTCTTTTATACAAATACGATATTATTTTTTTTCTTTATGTAACTGTTTTCATACATTGACAAAGTGCACAATTATCTTGAAAATATACCTTTTATAGAAAAATTATTATCGGTAAAAAATTAAACAGGAGCATTGTTTTATGCGCGTACTAAAGTTTGGTGGTACATCAGTTGCAAATTCTGACAGGTTTGAGGATGTTGCAAAAATTGCCCTTGATACTGCTTCAAGGACTCAGACAGCATTAGTTCTTTCTGCACCTGCAAAGATTACCAACCTTCTGGTAGCTTTAGTTAATCAGGGCGCACAGGGTAACAGTGCAGATAAAGAATTTGAACAGATTAGAGCTATTGTTGAGCCAATCATTACAGATTTAGGTAAAAGACATGCTACCTTTGATACAGATAAGGTATTAGCAGAGTTCAACAATACAATGACTGTCATCAAGCAGAGACTTGATGGTATGGTTCTTCTAGGTGTATGCCCAGAACAGGTTATGGCATTTGTTGAAAGCCGTGGTGAGAGTTTTTCAATTCTAATCATGTCAGAGCTTTTAAAGGCTCTTGGTAAAAAGGTTAGAATCATCAATCCTGTTGAGGTTCTTGTTACAGAAGGTGGCTATATGGAGTCATCTGTTAATATTGAACTATCAAAGGCCAAGTATGCTGCATTGGAGGATGATAAGGAAGCTATCACTCTGATGTCTGGTTTCTGTGGCGGTAATTCAAAGGGAGAACTTGTTTTACTTGGCAGAAACGGCTCTGACTATTCAGCAGCATGTTTAGCTGCAATCTCTCAGGCTGAGTGCTGTGAAATCTGGTCTGATGTTGATGGTGTTTACAGCTGCGATCCTCGTGCTGTTGAAGGCGCAGTTCTACTAAAGAAGATGTCATATGCTGAGGCAATGGAATTATCATACTTTGGTGCAAAGGTTCTTCATCCAAGAACAATTGCCCCTATTGCCCAGTTCAAGATCCCATGCCTTGCAAAGAATACAAAAAATCCTCAGGGTCCTGGTACTTTGATTTCTGAGCAAACAGATTTAAGTGTACCTATCAAGGGTATTACCGATCTTAAGAATATTGCTCTTATCAATATTTCAGGTCCTGGTATGAAAGGTATGGTAGGTATGGCTGGCAGACTGTTTACTGCTGTTTCACGTGCGGGTGTATCTATTACACTTATCACACAGTCATCATCTGAGTACTCAATTTCTTTTTGTATTCCTCAGTCAGAACTTGCAAAAGCAAAGAGAGTAATCTCATCAGAGTTCAGACTGGAGTTTAAAGAAGGCCTTTTAAATCCAATCGAAGTTAAGGAAGGCTGCGCAATTATTTCTGTTGTTGGTGACGGAATGCGCATGGTTCGTGGTATCTCTGGTAAATTCTTCAGAGCTCTTGCAGAGGCTAATGTTAATATCAGAGCTATTGCACAGGGCTCATCAGAGCGTTCTATTTCTGCTGTTATTTCTCAAAAGCGTGCAACTGAGGCTGTAGCATTTGCTCATACAGCTTTCTTCAACTCTCTTCAGAGAATTGATATTGTTCTAATCGGTTGCGGCGGTGTTGGCGGTGAGCTTTTAAATCAGATCAAGCGTCAGCGTGATCATTTAAGAGAAAAGAACGGTCTTGATGTAAGAGTCGTAGGTATCGGCAATTCTCGTCACTTCATTTGTGATGCAAACTGTATCGATCTTGATAACTACAAGTCATTACTTGATGCATCAGACTCAGAACCTTTAACTCCTGAGAGTGCAGAACAGTTAATTAAGGATCTGCACCTTATCAACCCAATTTTAGTAGACTGCACTTCATCTGAGGCTCTTGCTCTTAAGTATGTAGACTATATGCAGGCAGGTTACCACATCGTAACTCCTAGCAAGAAGGCTAATACTAACTCATATGAGTACTACAGGCAGTTAAGAGAAGCTTCAAAGAAACATCACAGAAAGTTCTTATATGAGGCTAACGTAGGTGCAGGTTTACCTGTTATCAATACACTGCAAAATCAGCTTGCTGCAGGCGATAGCCTAATTGAGTTTGAAGGCATCCTGTCAGGTACTCTTTCATATCTGTTCGGTCTTGTTGAAGATGGCAAGACTCTATCAGAGGCAACTTATGATGCATACTCAAAGGGCTTCACAGAGCCAAATCCAGCTGACGATTTAGATGGTATGGATGTTGCTCGTAAGCTTCTTATCCTTGCTCGTGAGTGCGGACTTGAGCTTGAACTTTCTGATATCGATGTTCAAGGTGCTGTACCAAAGCAGTTCTTACAGGGTGCTAATGCACAGGAAGTTCTCTTGAATATCAAGAATGCTGATGCTGACTTTACAAAGATGGTTAACGAGGCAAAGGCTGAAGGTAAGGTTCTTCGTTATGTAGGCTCAATTAAAAACGGCAAGTGTCAGTGTAAGGTTACACCTGTAAGTGCTGACAATGCTCTTTATAAGGTTCGTGACGGTGAAAATGCTCTTGCTCTGACAACAGCATATTATCAGCCTATTCCTTTAGTTGTAAGAGGTTATGGTGCAGGTACTGCAGTTACTGCGGCAGGTGTTTTATCTGACATCTTACGTATTCAGAACTGGGCTCGTGAGGATTAGTTTCAAATGACAAAAATGTATAAGGCATATGCTCCTGCATCTGCAGCAAATCTGTCTGTAGGTTTTGATCTTTTAGGCGCAGCACTAAAGCCTATTGACGGTTCTTTACTAGGTGATGAGATCGTAATTTCTGCAAATGATACAAAAGGTTGTGATGTTTCTGTTACAGGCCGTTTTGCTCATAAGCTACCAACTGATCCTAAGCAGAATATTGTTTATCAAGCATATCTTATGTATAAGGATGCTTTAGAAAAGGAAGGAAAAACAGCTCTTGACGTTCATATGGAGCTTTCAAAGAATCTTCCTGTATGCTCAGGCTTAGGTTCATCTGCAGCATCAGTTGTTGCAGCCGTTGTTGCTCTTGATGCTATTCATGACAATGCTTTAGGCGAGAAAAAGATTGTTGAGCTTATGGGAGCACTTGAAGGCAGAATCTCAGGCTCTATTCATTATGATAATGTTGCTCCTTGCTACTATGGCGGACTTCAGCTCATAGTTGAAGAAAAGGGCATCATTTCTACAACTCTTCCTGATTTTGACAACTGGTACTGGGTATCATGTTTCCCAGGAATTAAGGTTTCAACAAGCGCAGCAAGACAGATCCTGCCTACATCTTATGACAGAAAAAATACCATTACATTCGGTCGTCATCTTGCTACTTTTGTTCATGCATGCCACACTGGTGATGATAAGCTTGCAGCTTCAGTTTTAACTGATGTTATTGCTGAGCCTTACAGAGCATCTTTAATACCTGGTTTTTCTGAGGCAAGAGAATATGGTTCATCAATAGGTGCTCTTGCAACTGGTATTTCAGGTTCAGGCTCTTCAGTGTTCTCTATATTTGAAGATCTTGAAAAGGCTAATCTGATGAAGGATTATCTAGAAAAGAACTTCATCGCAAATGAAGACGGTTTTTGTCATGTCTGCAAAGTTGACAGACGTGGAGCTTATGCACAGGTAATTGATTAGGAAATAACAATGGAATTATTTAATCTAAAAGATCATAACGAGCAGGTTTCTTTTTCACAGGCTGTGCTCAAGGGTATTGGCAAAGATCAGGGCTTATTCTTCCCTGATCATATTACTCCTATTGATAATATTGATGAACTTCTTGATATGCCTCTTGTTGAGCGTTCACAGAAAGTTCTTCGTCATCTTATTGGAAATGATGAATTACCTGAGCTTGAGACTATTGTTGCTGATGCATTCTCTTTTAAAGCACCAATCGTAAAGGCTGATGAGAATATCTATGCTTTAGAGCTTTTCCACGGACCAACCTTGGCATTCAAGGATTTTGGTGCTCGTTTCATGGCACGTGTTTTAGGTGCCATAAGACAGGATAATCACCTAACCATCTTAACTGCAACCTCAGGTGATACTGGTGCTGCAGTTGCAGCTGCTTTTTATGAGCAGAAGGGTATTGATGTAGTTATTCTATATCCAAAAGGCAAGATTTCTGAACTTCAAGAAAAACTTATAGCAACTTTAGGTAAGAATATCCGTGCTGTAACAGTTAATGGAATTTTTGATGAGTGTCAGGATCTTGTTAAGACTGCTTTTGACGATCAGGAGTTTAAGAAGACTGTAGGTTTAAACAGTGCAAACTCAATCAACATCAGCCGTCTGCTTGCACAGGTATGTTACTACTTTGAGGCTGTATCTCAGCTTCCAAAAGAAAAGCGTGATTCTGTTGTGTTCTCTGTTCCATGCGGTAACTTTGGTAACATTACAGCGGGTTTAATTGCTAAGTCTCTTGGCTTAAAGTGCCGTTTTGTTATTTCTTGTAATGCAAATGACACTATCCCACGTTATCTAACAACTGGTAACTATGAGCCACATAAGACTGTTGCTACTTTATCTAATGCAATGGATATTTCAAGACCTAATAACTGGCCAAGAGTTGAAGCTTTAGTTAAGATGCAGGGCTGGTCATTAAAGGATTTTGACTTTGGTTCAATGTCAGATGCTGATACTGAAAAGACTATGCAGGCTTTATACAAGAAGACAGGTTATGTTTTAGAGCCTCACGCTGCTATTGCTTATCAGTTGTTATCCGATAACCTAAAAGAAGGCGAGACTGGTATCTTCCTGGGTACTGCACATCCAGCTAAGTTCAAGGCTGATGTTGATCGTATCCTAGGTATTGATGTAGCTCTTCCAAAGGCACTGCAGGATACAGTTGCTCTTGAGTCAAAGGCTCATAATATGGATCCTGATTACAATACACTAAAGGATTATGTATTAACAGAGGAAGGCTTAAAGTAATCGCTTTTAGTCTAACTTATCTGATTAAAAAAACTGGGGAAAAAATCCTGAATGAATAGTATGCCCCAGAAATTGATCACTTAAGTTTCCAGATCATACAAACTGAATTTAAGGCTTGTTTCCTAAAATTAATTGGAGACAGGCCTTTTAACTAATCAATATCTGTCAGCGTTGTACCAATTTATATAATCTATAATTGCTTTCTCTAAGTCATTTTAGTCCTTAAATGTCATTTCTTTTCCTTAAAACATTTCAACCTTCATTCATCCAAAGAATAACTCAATCATGATGTTGTCATAAGTCTTAGCTGTCCAGACATCCTTTGGATTAGGTTATGTTCTTTAAGCTTGTTTTGGCAGCTCACATGGCTTTAGCCATGAAGAGCTGTCAAATGCTGTAGCACTAGATCCGATCTTAGATGGTCATCTACAAAACTAATCTTTGTTCATTAGTTAATTTCATAACAAAACCTAATTATCAATCGGGTGATCACTAACAGGGGGCGTTCTAATCTTCAGTTGATTGTTTTATGTAAGACAAAAATTTTTTTTATAAAAAGCTGTTGCTTTATGCTAACAGGATCTGTATAGTTAGCAAACGCTAACTTAGGTTAGTTTATGCTAACTCAAGTTAGATGTTACTAACTAAACTTTTGCATTTAAAAAACGGATACCTTGCATAATGGATTTAAAACAGATAATCACTTTGCCTTTTGATGCTATTGTTAAAAAACACACTGATGAAAACGGTGAGGTTGATTTTAATGCTCTGATTGATGGCTTTAAAATTATGGGCAAGGCCATCATGCCAAAGGTCGCAAAAGAAAAAATGATGCCCATGGAAAAGATGATGCAAAAGATGGCTGAAAATGAGTCATCTTTAGATTATAGAGCAGCAATTTCCGATAATCCTATCGAGGATGCCTTTGAACAAAAAACACAGTCCCATATTTCTTCTTCTATGAAGGTAGTTCCACCTCCATTTGTCCCTTATGCAATTGATGTGCTTTCAAATGTTAAAAGAACTACAAAAAGTGCCATTTACATTAATGTTCCTTTCTGTCAGACCAGATGCGCTTTCTGCATGTTCTACATCAGCGCCTATAAAAAAGAGGAATCAAAAAGATATACCGACAATCTCATTAAAGAGATGAGAATGTGGGAGAAGACCAAGGCTGCACAGTCAGGGCCAATTCATGCCGTTTACCTTGGTGGAGGAACACCTACAGCCTTAGAAGCAGAAGATCTGTACAGAATTATATCAACCGTAAAAGAGTGCTTCCCTCTTGCTAATGACTGTGAGATTACTGTCGAGGGGCGTGTAAGTTACTTTTCAGATGAAAAAATTGAAGCATGTCTAAGAGCCGGAGCGAACAGGTTTTCTCTTGGTGTGCAGTCATTTGATACTGAGGTAAGACAGAGACTTGGTCGAATCAGCACTCAAGAAGAGCTTATATCCTCACTTGTTCACCTCTCTTCATATGATGAGGCTGCAGTCATCATTGATTTAATGTTTGGCCTTCCAGGTCAAGATGAAAAAAGCGTTTTGGATTCAATAAAGATAGCCTCAGAACTCCCAATTGACGGAGCAGATCTCTATCAGCTGATCCTTCTTGAAGGTTCTCCTTTAGAGAAGCTTATAAAGGCTGGAAAGATGCCTCTTGCCTATAACTCAAAGGGCAGAGCAAGAATGTACAAGGCAGGATGTGAACTGTTTGCAAAAAAGAATTTCAGAGAGCTTAGTGTATCCCATTTTGCAAAAACCTTCAGAGAGAGAAATCTTTATAACGTGCTGGCAAAGTCTGATGCTGATGTGCTTGCCTTTGGTCCAGGCTCTGGCGGAAAAATTCAGGGGGTAAGCTACATGAATTCAAGAGACTACAAGGAGTGGTCTTCTCTTATAGAAAGTGGAAAAAAGAGCACCAAAATGATGTTTGTTCCTAAAAAGAACTGGCGCGTCTTTAAGGTTTTAGGAGAACAGATGGAGCTTGGATTTATTGACTGGAATGTTCTTGAGAAAAGATTCTCTCTCCCTCTTTATGAGAAGAGCAAAGAGGTGATAACTCAGTGGGAGAGTGCTGGTCTTCTAAATACTGAAGATGGCTTTAGCAGATTTACAATCGCTGGTCGTTTCTGGGCGGTAAACATGGTGAATCTGCTTACAGGTTATCTTGATAAAAACGGGTTGTAACCCCGACACTACATAAAAAAGGAAATCATTATGAAATACAGTAAAATCGCACTGGCTATAGCAACTGTTTTGTTGACAAACATGTCTAATGCTTCAGAGGTTAAGACTAAAGGAATTGATGTTACAGCTACAAGAGTACAAAGAGATCTTTTAGAGGTACCAGTAAGTGTATCTGTAGTTGATGAAAAGGAGATCAGTAAAAAAGCTGTATCCACTATAGGTGATCTTTTAGAGGATGTACCTGGTGTAAGCGTGAATAATGATGGCTCACAGGGACTAAAACGTATTGGAATTCGAGGAGAAAATGCCTACAGAACCTTAATTCTAATAGATGGACAGAGAATAACCGAGCAAAAGTCAATGTCTGGCACACCAATGCTGATTGATCCTGCATCTGTTGAACGTATAGAGGTTATCAAGGGACCAAACTCTGTTTTATACGGCTCAGATGCCATAGGCGGTGTGGTCAATATCATCACCAAGAAGAATTCAAAAGACAAATTCTCAGCAAATGTATCATCAGGATATGACGGTAGCGGCAATGCCTACAGAGAGTCAGGCTCTGTATCAGGAAAGGTAGAAGGTCTTGGATACAGATTTGGTGCAGCTAATAGTGAAAGCGGCAATCTGCGTGTTCCTCATGAGACAGTTAAGAATACCGGATTTAGACAAAAGGCTTTTGATGGTCTTTTATCATATGATTTTACAGATAAGATAACCGCGGGTATCAAAGGTGATTACTTTGATTCAAACATCAACTCCTCAACTGATGATCTGTCAAACTATGATGAGTTTTACGTAAAAATACCAGTCTGGAAAAGAAGCAAGGTAAATATCTTTGCCGACATGCATGATCTGTCTGAAAAGCTGGTCCACTTAAGATTAGATGCTTACACTCAGCGCAATCAGAAAATCATGACAAATCATTTTAAGATGACAGATGTGAAAAATGAAGTATCTCATCAGGTTACAGGACCTTTGACTGTACATATGGAAACTTCCACAAAATCTCAGGTTGGAATGGATATTGATGCTAAGAACAACATTATTACCAATGGAGTAACTCTTCAGAGTGAGTGGCAGTTAGGTCAGAGAAATTATCTGACTGCAGGCGCTGGTTTTGAAAATGACAGTTTTACCTCAGTAACTAATACAAAAGGTAATCTGAATCTTAGTGTTAACGGAACTGGCTACAGATATAATTCTACATCCGGCGCTACCAATCCAATGAACGTGAATGTCAATAGGAATATTGATATGGCAAACAGTGTAACCACACTCTCAGGCGGTCAGAGAACAGTATATGGATATCTGTCAGATGAGATTGAGCTTACAGATGCGCTAAATGCTAATCTTGGAGCCAGATATACAAAGGTTGATACCAACTGTGATTTAAACTCAAAATATGATGCTTTAAATAATAATGTAAGTTTTGCAGATACAGGAGATAGTACCAACAACCGAACTGTATTTAACGCAGGTCTTGTTTATTCAATTACTGATGACACAACTGCAAGATTCAGCTTTGGTCAGGGATTTAGAGCTCCTATTCTTCAGGAAAGATATTTTACCACCTCAATGGGCGGTGGTACTGTTAAGGGAAATGAGAATCTAAAGGCTGAAACCTCAAACTCATATGAACTTGGTATCCGTCATTCATCAAAAGGCTTTTTTGCTGATGCAGCCGTATTTTTAACAAAGTCAAAAAATTACATTTCAACAAAGGATGTAAATGAAGGCGATGACACCATTCAGCAGTACTTTAACGTTGCAAGTGCAAAGACCTTTGGTGCTGAGGTCACTGTATCCTATGAGCTCTTTGACAGAGTAACACCATATACCTCTGTTACCTACATGAGAAGAAGATTTGATGAGAACAGTCCTATTCTCAAGTCCACCTATGATTCTGACACTCCTTCACTTATGGCAAGAGCAGGTGTCAGATACGAGCATGAATTCTCTTTGTTCACTTTAACCACAGATGCCTATGCAAGAGGACAGTCAAAACGTGACTATACCTATGTGTCAAAAGAAAATGTAGCTCACTCTCATCACGGAGGCTTTACCACAGCAAACTTCGAGATATGCGCAATCTTTGGCGAAAACCGTCAGTATCAGATTTCTGCAGGCTGGCTGAATATACTAAACAAGCGCTACTACACAACAGATGCCATTGCAGAGCCAGGTTCACACGGCTTTGTAACTATGCAGGCTAAGTTCTAAGGAGATGGCTGGGCTAGCCCCAGCCTTATTTTATGATTAAACGGTATTTTAACTGTAGAGATCTGGTGGTAATTGGTGTGTTTGCAGCCTCTGTCAAGGTTGTAACCATGATTATTGCACTTGCAGGAGGTGGTCTAAATCCCATCTCGCTGATATTAAAAAATCTTGTTTACACCACTCTTCTGGTGGTGCTTTTGTACAAGGTCAGAAAAACCTTTGCACTGACTTTATTCTCAGCAGTTGGAGCTTTAGTTAGTTTCATGCTTTTAGGTGGAGGTATCACAACAGTGCCAGCTTCAATATTAAGTGCGTTTGCCTGTGAAATTCTGATACTTCTTACAGGAGGCATGAAAAGATTCTATGCCCCTGTCCTTGGAGTCTTTTTTTACGATTTTATCTCAAAGAGCATGTCGCTTTTTGTAAGTTACATCATGATGCGAGAAACACCCGGAGTGATTGTAATGGTAGTTGGAATTGTGCTTGTAGGCTATATAGGATCACTGTGCGGTCTGTTTACTGGTGTTTACTGTGCTAGGGAGCTGCGTCATGCTAGCATCATTAACCGTTAGAAATTCCTATCTGCATTCTTTTAATGTAAAAAGCAAGATGTTCTTGTCTATTGCCTGTTCAATAACAGCTCTGACACTTTCATCCTTTTACCCTCTTTGTCTGCTTTTTGTTCTGACTATTAGCTATGCAATGCTGATGAAACGTTACCGAGTACTTATGGTCAGTTACTTTTTCATGGCTCTTGTAATGGCTATCTCATATATGTGCATTGGAGTTATAGCTTTATATATACCACAGGTAAAAGAGAGCGCGCAGCTGTCTTTAATGAGTGTTCCATTTTTACGTGGAGCCTGTGTTATGAATGCAGTGCTACCTCTTACCCTGACAATTAGGGTGCAGGATCTTTTAACAACGCTGTCAAACATGCATCTTCCTTTTATTATTTATCTGCCAGGTGCGGTTATGATTCGATTTGTTCCTGCCTTTATCAAGGATATCAAGCAAATCTTTGAGGCTATGAAGATAAGAGGATTTGAATTTACCTTAAAGAATATTCTTTTTCATCCTGTACTTTTAATTAGAATGAGCTTCTCTCCTTTAGTATTCATGTCTTTGAGATCTTCTGAGGATCTTGGTATAGCCTGTGAATTAAAGGGAATAGGCAACAATTCGCAGGTAAACATGAAAAAACAGTCACTGCATACTAAAGATTATGCCCTGATGAGTATTGCTCTTATAGTCTGCATTGTCTGCATCTGCATGCAGTACAAGCTCACAGGTACACTTATAAAAATGGCAGGTCACCCATGATTGAACTTAAGAATGTTAGCTATACCTATGCCTCAGAGAAAGATCCATGCCTTAAGGACATTTCTATAAGAGCGGAGAATGGAAAAATCACATTGTGCACTGGCGTTTCAGGCTGTGGAAAATCAACTCTTATTCGTCTTATGAACGGACTTGCTCCTCATTATTTTGGAGGAAAGGTTGAAGGTGATGTGCTCATTGATGGAGTAAATGCCTCAATGATGAGTCTAAATGAGCATTCCACTAGTGTTGGATCTCTTTTTCAGGAGCCAGAGCGACAGTTTTTTGCACTCAATGTTGAAGATGAGATAGCCTTTGCTCTTGAGTGGCAGGGAATTAAAAGAGATGAGATCAAAAAAAGAGTAAACCGTGTGATCTCACTGTTTAATCTTGGGGATGTAAGAAACAATCCGATTGATGCACTCTCTGAGGGACAAAAGCAGAAGGTAGGTCTTGCCTCCATAGTGGCATTAGGTGTTAAGAACATCATTCTTGATGAGCCTACAGCTAATCTTGATGTGGAATCAACATCTGAGCTTGCTTCAATTCTAAATGATCTAAAAGAGCAAGGCTACTGCATCTTTATTGTTGATCACAGACTTTATTATCTAAGTGAATATGCAGATAGTGTAATTGTTATGAGTAATGGATCTGTCTGTAAGGAAGGCGGATTTGAAATTCTGACTGACGAGATTGTAAAAGACTTTGGTTTGAGAAAAGCATCAGTACCAGATAGACGGGATCAGCTAAAAAGAGCAGACAGATCCAAAGATAGTGTTGTCAGAACAGAGGATCTTACCTTTTACTATCAAGAAGGAAAGAGCATCTTTGATAATTTGAACATATCCTTTCCAAAAGGTATTCATGTTCTGCTTGGAAAAAACGGCGTGGGCAAGACTACCTTATGCCGTCTTATCTTTGGGCTTGAAAAGCAAAAAGGAGGCAGAGTAGTTTTTGATGAATCATATACAGGCAACCCTCTTGCCTTCGGATCAATAGTACTGCAGAACACAGATTATCAGCTGAATATGCGTACTGTATATGACGAGCTTGAGTCATGTTTTTATCTTGCAGGCATAAAAGATTCTAAAGACAAGGTAGACAATATGCTCAAAAAACTAGATTTGTCTTTATATGCAAATAGGCATCCGCAATCTCTGTCAGGAGGTCAGAAGCAACGTCTCGTCATTGGCATGGCTATGTGCAAGAATCCCAAAATTATCATACTTGATGAGCCAACCTCAGGTCTTGATGGTAGGAACATGAGAATCATCAAAGATATGCTTAAGGATTATGCACAACAGGGGAACTGTGTAGTGATTATTACCCATGATCTTGAGCTTGTTGATGATGACAGTTTCGATGCAATAGAGATAGGACAATAGGTAAAAAAACATAAGGAGTGTTTATTAAATACCTTTTAGTTCAGTTTTAGCTTTACTTTTAAGATTCAAAACACAATGGAGAGACACGTGAAAATAAAAGAAAAAGTGGCAGAAATACTAAATTCTGGTAAATCAATGGGACTTATGATGGTTGCAAGAAGTGCAGGTTGCACTGAGCTTGAAGCTGCAGAGTCTTTAAAGGATGAAGATAAACTTATACTCGATGGCAGTGAATTTGACCGTGTATACAGCTTTTTACAGGGATTTAATGATCTTACCTTTTTTATTGAAAAGGGAGGAAACATTTTTGAGAACAGAGTAAAACTTGGAAATGGCAAAGATGGTATGGGTTATTTCAACCTCTTTGATGAAGGCTGTTTAAATGGACATCTTCAAAAAAGCAGTGTTTACAAGATAGCTCTTTTAAAGATACCTTTCATGAATCTGACCTCATATCAAACCGTTTTCTTTGATAAGGATGGAAACAGTCTGTACTCATTTTATTTAAGTCGTACAAATCACAAGCACGATGAGGCTGAAGTTCAGATCTTTACACAATTCTTAAGAGGATAATCGGTATGAAAAAGCTGATAGTTGTAAGTTCAAGAACAGGAAATACCTTGAAAGTAGCCAATGCTATTTATGAGGAGCTATCTGAATGTGACCTTGTAAAGACAGAAAAGTTGCTCTCTTTGGATAATTCCAAGATAAATACTGATGATTATGATGTAATCATAGCAGGCTTCTGGCTTGATGCAGGTCATATTGATGACTTCTCAGAGCAGTTTATTCCTTCAGTTAAAAATAAAAAGGTAATTCTGTTTGGAACTTTAGGAGGTGATCCGAAGAGTGATGGTGCTAAAGTGATAATGGACAGGATAATTGAATCACTAGATAAGAGCTGTAACCTTTTAGGTCATTTCTGGATACAAGGTAAGATTGCTTTGGATGTCATTGAGCTTATGTATTCGCATCAACCTGATCTTAAAGACAATAAAGAGCATCAGGAGCGACTCAAAAGAGCATCATCTCATCCTGATGAGAATGATCTTAAAAAGGCTGTTGGACTTGTCAGAAAATTGCTAGGTGAATAAGCATGGATATGCTGTCTTTTTATGAATATGCCGGTCCATGTGGGATCGTCATTTTATCCTTGGCTGTAGTCTCTGTATTTCTAAGTATAAGGTCATATATCTATACCTCACTGGTATGGTCAGAATTTAAAAGAGACTATGTAAAAAAGGATGAGAGTACTCTTTGCCTTAAAGATTATCAGGGACATAATCCTTTTTTGAATATCATAAAGGCAATGGTAAGTACTCACCAGAATCACACAGATGATCTAAGAGCTGAGGTGATGTATCTATTTGGCCGTAATTTCAAGACTATCATGAATTCTCTTACAGTTCTCAAGATGATTTCAGTGATCTCACCTCTTCTTGGACTTTTAGGAACAGTTCTTGGAATGCTGACAATATTTGAGGAGATATCACACCTTTCAGCTTCAGATCCAAAGGTACTGGCCTCAGGTATCTATCAGGCCCTAGTAACAACTGTACTGGGACTTATTGTTGCCATACCTGTACTAGTAGTGTTTTATCTTCTGTCACTGCGCATGAAGATCTTTTTATCAGAGAGCATTGAGTACACCTATCAGGCTGTAAGCACTTTCAACAGGATTAGGGAGCACAAGCATGAAACTTCCGTTTGAGGAGGAGAGTGAGCCACATATTGATCTTACATCTTTAATAGATGTGATTTTTATGCTGCTGATATTCTTCATTCTTACAATGAGTTTTACTCAAAAAGCACTTGATATTGAACTTCCATACAGCAAGCATTCACAGCAGGTAAAAAGGGAAAGCATTATCTGCATCAGTGTGACTAGGAATGGAGAGTACTTTTATAAGGATAAGCTCCTAAGTCTTGATGAGATCAATGAAAATCTGCGATCAGATCCTAAGCTTGAGCTTGAGGTTAGTGCTGATGCGAATGCTCCATTTGAAAAGGTATTAAAACTTGTGGATCTTGCAAAAGAGCTACGTGGAGGGCGGATCCTTATATCTGCGAATGTCCCTAATGAATGATCCACTGCTTAAAAAAAGTAACTGTCAGACAGTTCTGTTTATGCTGATACTGTGTGCAGTATATTTTTATATCCAAATCAGTAACAATCAAAAACATAAGGAAGAGCCTGTTGCTGATAAAAATGAAATCTATTCTCTGACGCTTTTGACACGTGCACCTGAATACAGTCCTGAGTGCAGCTCAGAATTAGATTCATTTAATCAGACAGAGGCAAAAGAAAGTGAACTTAAAAGAAAAGAAGTAAAAAAGCCTGCTTTAAATAATCAAGTATATAAAGCTTTTAAGACACAAAGAAAAGTTTTACCTGAAAAAAAAGTGATATTCAAAAAAAGATCCAAGTCAGATGTTTACTCTGTAGAGAAAAAAAGAAAAAACGACAGTAAAACTTTATCTAAAAATGATTCAGAAATCCAAGTAAATGCTGGTGCAACGAGGAAGCAAGCTCAATTACCTAAGGATTCTGCAAAAGAAAGAGAGAGAGCTGTTTTTGCGCTTTTGTCCTTTCTCCAATCCAAAAGAAAATATCCAAAAAACGCCATACGTCATAATATTGAGGGGGAGTGTGTTTTAAGGATAAGCATCAACTCAAATGGAATTGTTGAAAAGAGCATACTTGAAAAAGAAAGTTCATATTCTGTATTAAACAATGAGTGTAAACGCCTAAGTTCAATTGTAACAGGCTTTAATGTAAATGCGAAAAGTTCCATGTCAGTAATAGTTCCTGTAAGGTTTTTCCTAAATGAGTAAGTTATGGCATAGCAGCAGTACAGAATTAAGCCTTATTTTTATCGTCATGTGAGTATCTTTGAGATTCAAAAGTCAAGATGGGAGAGAATATGATAGACAAAGACAGTAAAGGTATCACACTCTAATACAAATCAGATCCTATAAAAAAGCAACTTTATAACTCAACTTTTGCATTTGAATTTAATTCAAATACAAAAGTTGAGTTTTTTTTATAAAAACTTATTTTAAAAGTTTCTACATGAAGATTGCATGGTGCACTGATCTTAGACCTCGAAGTAGTGAATTTGTGGCACCATACATACCAAAAAGAGTAATAAGCACATAAATATTCTTTTTCTCTACATTCCCTTTTAGTAAAACAAAAAGACCGCAGAGAATAAACAATAAGTGAGAGAACATGCTTGGTCTTTCGATGGATGCAAAAACAGTAGGAGAAAATCCCATTGTACATCTTATAGCATATGCTGAAGCGATTATTAAAATAATGAAGAATTTGTCTTGAATACTGATTTGCATGAACAATACAAAAAGAACTAAAGCTAAAGGCATAGCAAGAAGTATTAAAAAAGAGTGAATAGGAAATTTATTTAACCACTGTATGTCGTGCTCAAGATAATCAGGTCCAATATATTTCTTTAAAAACAAGTTAATTAGGATTGTTAAAAATACTACTAGAGCAAGAGAGAGTCTGATTTTTTTTGTGAATGCATAGATTACAGATGCAAAACAGAATAAAAATGCAACCGGGCCTCTGTAGTTTAAAAAATAAAGAGAGCTTGTTATTCCAAGATTTATTTTATCAAGAAGCTCATAATTCTCGTAACCTGGAAGCCATGTCTTTGATTCTGCAGCCAGTCTGACAGAATTTCCAGGGCAGGTGAAGATGAAAAACAGTCCTATAACTGAAAGAATAAGACATAATGAAGCTAATTTTTTGTCAGAATCTTTATAGAATAGAGCAATTAAAGACACTACAAGCAACAAGATAGCTGTTTGCTCATGATTTACAACATAAGTTGCAAGAATCATTAGTATCAAGTATCCAAATATATTAGCTTTTTTTATAAACAGATATACAAATATCCATAAACCAAAAAGAATTGGATAAAAGTAATTTGTCATAGTTGCAGCATAGCCTGCTGATGTTAATTTATAAAATGGGAAAATTGCAATTAACAAAATACATAATGATGCACTGAGTTTATATTTTTGAGTTGTTATATAAATGGCTATCGGAGCAGACAGGAATAAAAGTATTGTAATCAGCTTAAATATATACTCATGCTTAGCCATGAATGGAAGAATACTTTCAATTACAATTCTACTTGACCATGTATTGTATCGCAGTGAAAGCCATTCAAAATTTGTACTCTGTAAAGCAAAGTAGTTAACATCATCACCAGAAATTGGCGTTGCTACTAAAAAAAACAGAATAAACAGTAGAGCTGTTATAGCAAAAAATTTATTATGTTTTACAAAAAAACAATTATTATCAGCTCGGAGCTTATTTTTATTTATTAATTTATCTCGCTCCATGTAACACATACTCATGAATTATTCCTCATCAACTATGTTCATAATATATTTCGCTACTATTTTTGATCCTACAAATGTGTAGTGATGATCATCGTTATAAATAGGGTAGTGGTTGTCATCATATCCAAGAATTTGATTGTTTTCCTGTCTTAAAGGAATATTTCTATCAATAAATGTAACATTGCTATGTATATCTGCATATTTTTTCAAAGCTGAGTTCATCATAAGTGTTTTATCTTCAATATCATCGGTAAAGGTTTTACAATTTCCTTGAGATATGACATGTCTTAAGAATGAATCCTTTAAATCAAGTTTTGTACACTGAAGATCTTTTCTTGAGATATATGCACCCTGTCCTATAATGTAAAATTTTAGATCATTGTGTTTTTTTATTTGAGAATCAAGATCCGCAACAACAGCTTCAATATACTTCTTATAGTTTTCTGTATCCTTTTTTAAATTGTTTTCTCTAATGAAGATTTCGTAGTGAACGTGCCAGTTACACGCTAATATAACTTTCGAACCTGGTATTAACGTATCAAGCATCTTTTTGTAAAACTCAAAGAATGTAACTCTATTAACTGGATATATATTTAGTGGTGGTGGAAGAACAGTTTTATAATTAGCTGAGATTTCGCCAAATGCCATAGTCGCAGCAATTGATGAAAAATATATTGAATTGTTGTAATCATTCAAATAAAAACTTTTGTACTGTCCTGTGTGTGAGTCGCCTATAATGAATCGTTTTGGTTCTTCCTCATTAGATGCAACTATTTTATCGATACTAAAATTATTCTTAGAAAAATAAATACTGTCTGTATTTTTGTGTTTTTCCGTAAATGAAGATTTTTGAGTCTCTATCATATAATTTTGCAGATAGTTTGTTCCATCTACTTTCTTTACGTATACATAGCATGCAGCGATTAGTAAAACACATAATAGACTGAATATTGCTGAAACCTTTTTAGTTTCTAACGTTTTGTAAGAGCAAAAAGTTGTTGCAATTAAGATAAGAGCTATTACTCCAACACTCATAACTGACAAACCTGTATTGCACTGGAAAGCAAAAACGAATACAGGCCAATGCCACAGATACAGAGAATAGGAGGTTTTTCCTAAAAGTGTTGTATAGCTGTTTAAGATAAAGGAATTCTGATAGTTTGAAAATAAAACTATACAAGTTGCAACTACAGTAAAAGCTGATGTATGTACGTAATATTCACCATAGTTCAGTCTTACTGTAAGAATTGAAACTATTGTTGCAATAATTCCTGCATAAAAATAGAAGGCAGAAATTTTTCTGTTTTCTCTGACAAGAAAGGAATTTAAATCATCCTTAAAAAGGAATAATGATGCTCCAACAAACATTTCCCATATTCTGCACTGAGTTAAAAGATAACCTTTTCCTTCGACACAGAATTTTGGCGCAATGCAAATAAGAGAAATTGTTAGTATCAACACTGCGTATCTGAACTTATTCTTAAACAAAGTTTTGAAAGTAACAAGTATGATTGGAATAAGAATATAAAATTGAATTGTAAGTGCTATATACCAAGTATGAAGCAACGCTTTATCTACTGTTGCAAGTGAAAAATATCCACCAGAATTTGCAAAGCGAAAATTTGCAATTCCAATAAGAGCATTTACTGTTTCAACAACGGCTTCTTTATACAGATCAGGTAAAAGTAAAAAGTATCCAAAGAATGCTACAAATAAACAAAGTGTAATTAATGGAGGATATATTCTTGATAGTCTTCTTTTATAGAATTCAAGAATAGAGAATTCTGAAGAATAAAGTTTTGATACGATTGATCCTGTAATTAGAAATCCTGATACAACTAGAAAAATGTCAACACCAAGAAATCCACCATCAAAAAGAGAGAAATTAAAATTTTTGCTTGATGCTTTTTGAATATCAAAAAAGTGGTAAAGTATTACAGCAATAATTGCAATGGTTTTCAGAAAATCTATATCTGCTCTTTTTTTTGTGTTCATATTTCTCTCATATTGTCTAGTGACATAAACGACTAATTCTAACAAATAATAAATTTGATATACAGCTCAATTTTTTATCTATGGTATAATGGAAAACTAATTTTAGTTTGTTGTGTTAATTAGATTATTGTAAATAAATGGTTTTTTCTAGTTTACCTTTTTTATTTTTTATACTTCCACTGTTTTTAAGTCTAGACTTTTTCTTAAGAAAGTCTGTAACACTCAGAAATATTTCTCTAATACTCATAAGTCTCTTCTTTTATGTTTTTGACGGTGGTTTTCATTCGTTAAAAATACTGTTAGCTTATGGCCTACTTAATTTAGTTTTTGGATATATTCTAGAATCTGTAAAAGAGAAAAAACCAAATTTCAAGAATATAACTTTATTTTTATTTGTAGCTATCAATCTGATTGCATTAGGTTTCTATAAATACTCATATTGGATTGTTGATCTATTCCATCAATTAGGTCTTCTGCTAAACGTTAATGCAAAAATTCAAACTTTACCTTTAGGTATATCATTCTTTACTTTCCATGCAATAAGTTACTTAATCGATATTGCAAGAAATCAACTATCTGGCAAATGTAAAATAACAACATTCCTTGCATATTTTTTCATGTTCCCTCATTTAATTGCAGGTCCTATTGTTCGATTTAAAGATGTCAAGGACGATCTGAATGAAAGAGTTGATTCTCATTCACTATTTAATTATGGATTATATCGTTTCATTTTAGGTCTTAATAAAAAGATTTTAATTGCAAATTCTGTAGCACCTCTTGCTGATATGGCTTTTTTGTTTAACGTAAATAGCATATCTACATCTGATGCATGGATAGGTGCTCTAGCCTACATGATCCAGATTTATTTTGATTTCTCAGCATACTCAGATATGGCAATTGGCCTTGCTGCTATGGCAGGATTCAGATTCCATGAGAATTTTAATTCTCCATATAAAGCGACTTCAATACAGGATTTCTGGCGTAGATGGCATATATCCTTATCATCTTGGCTTCGAGACTATGTATATATTCCATTAGGAGGATCTAGAGTTGCGACATACAGGATTTATTTTAATCTTGTATTTGTATTCTTTTTATGTGGTCTTTGGCACGGAGCTAACATGACCTTTGTTATATGGGGATTATACAATGGTCTGTTTTTAATTCTAGAAAGGGTATTTTTAAAGGATGTTTTAGCAAAATTACCAAAAGTGCTGACTCATTCTTATGCTTTGATTGTGGTACTTGTTGGCTGGGTGATTTTTAGGGCAGATAATATTGAACATGCTTTAGAATACTTAAAAGTAATGTTCACTGTATCAAATCTAGATAATGTTAGTTTAGTTGAAGGAAAAATTGTTAATTATGCTGCTTTAATACTTGGTTTTCTTGTTGCTTTTTCAAGTTTACCTTCATTTTCATCATCTGATGCATATGAACAGAAAACTCATATTAAAGCATACATTGTCCATTCAATTTTAGTTTTCTTCAGCGTGATAATTCTGTTTTTTAATGCACAGAATCCATTTATATATTTTAATTTCTAAAGGGCTAGCAAATGAAAAGAGTAATTCAGATTGTACTTGTTTCTTTAATGTTTGTTGTGCCTATTTTGGGATTTTTAACAACGGATCCTTCATATATAATTAAATCCGAAAACAGAACATTAGCAAAATTTCCAAAGTTCGGAACAAAAGATTTTTTTTCAGATCTTGTTCAATGGTACACAGACAGACTATATGGAAAGATCAAAATTTCAGAAAAGTTCTTTACTCATTTTTATTCTGTATATGCAGATGAAAGTTTTTCACCAAACAGACTTACTGTTTTAGGTGAATCAAACTGGTTCTTTTTAGGTGATGCTGCAAAATTTGTTTATTCTCAGCATACCAAAGAATTAAAGATTCCTATTTCTAATATAAACAGAAAAATAACTTTCTTAAAAAATATTAAAAATCAGTCTTCAGCTCAATTTTATCTTGTTGTAGGACCTGATAAACATGGTATATATCCTGAATTTTTAAGATCATATATTTATGAACCAGCTAAGCACAGAGCTTTTGATAAATATAAACATATTCTTACAGAAAATGGTATTGAATATATTGATAATTTTGAATGTCTGAATAATGCCAAAAAGAGCTTAAAAGATAAACATACTCTGTACTATTCAAATGATTCTCATTGGAATTGTTATGGAGCCTATATTGCTTTTAACAATGTTATGAGTCACATTGTTGATAGCTATGAACCTATAAGCTATTCATTTACTTTTTCTTCTAAAGAGACTGGAGATCTAACTCGAAATATAGTACCTCCAAAACATGGATATTTAGATAACGTTGTAGTTCATAATAACGAAAGTATAAGCATACAAGAATATGTTACTGATGGTTCTTCATATTTGAAAAAGTTTTTTAATAAGAACTCAAAAGATGATAGAAAAGTAATGATTATGGCTGATTCTTTTGGTGGAAGTTTTGCTCCATATGCAATTGACTATTTTAGAAACGTAATTCTATTACCTAGAGTAGAAATTGATGGCATATTGTTTGAGCAAGTGATTAAACAAGAAAAACCAGATCTAATTCTCTATGTGAATGTAGAGCGAAACGTATTCTTTGATTAGTAAATTGCTTTGTGACTAATTCTATATCTATTTTTAGTCACAAAGCTTTAGCAATTTATTTTTTCTCTAACTGCTTCATTATAGCTTCGCCTACAATCATAGCTCCTGCAGCAGATAAGTGGTTGTCATCAAAGAAAAGCGGATTTCCATTTTTGTCTTTAATTTGATACAGATCTTTTTTTACCTGCAACGATTCGTTTCTATCTATAATTTTTACATTAGGGTGTTTACTTTCAAGTGTTTTTAGTTTTTGGTTAATAATAAGCTTCTTATTGTTCTTATAATCAACAGTTGTATTGCATCCTTTAGCATTTAATAGATTTTCCAAGATTGATCCTGATAATTTTAAGTGCAAACAGTCTACTTGAGAGTCTGATAGAGTAATGCCCTGATTTATAATATAAAACTTTAACTTTGGATATTTGCTTATTGATTCGGACAGATCATCAATTATTGCGTTAGTAAATCTGTCAAAATCTCTACTGTTACCTTTAAGATTATATTCTGCATTATAGAACTGTTCATAACCATCCCATCTTGAACTAATTACAATCTTATCTCCATCATGCATCTTATCTAATAGAGAAATATAGGTATTGAAAAAGTCTTTTCTCTGTTCAGGTCCAACCATAATAGTTGCTTTTAGATTTGCAAAATTTGTTCCGTAGCCAATTGTGCCTCTCTGATAGAATGCATAAACAGGAATTTTATTGAAATTCTTTATGTAATAAATAAAGTGTTCTAAGTGAGAATCACCAACAAGTAGAATATGCGGAGTCTCACTCTGTAAACCAAACTGTTCAATATTATGAGAATTTATAGTCATTGCTATTCTTGGTGCATATTCTTTTGGAAGATCAAAATTTCCTTTTTCCATAATTGTTACGGAAGTATTTATGTATTTTGATAAATAATTATGACCTTCTGCTTTCTTTTCATAAATACTGAAAACAAGTAAAGCTAAAAATAGTGAAAGGGTAACTGCAGTTGAAATTTTTGCCTTTTCAGAATATCTATATGAAATAAAACTTAATGTGCTCAGCATTAGAATAAGCAGGCATATATATTCTAAATTCAATGAAAAAGAACACTTTAATATAAAGATAAATATAGGCCAGTGCCATAAATAAATTGAATATGACGCTTTGCCGAGAGTTTGCAGGATTTTATTGGATAGAAACCTTGTCTGAATTCCGTGAAAAAGAATGAAAGCTGTGCAAAGAGCTGTAAGTATAGATGTATGTACTCGCCATCCTGATTGGGAGATTGAAATAATAAACAGTGATAATATTAAAATGAAAAGAGATAGGTAAGTGATTATGTTTTTTGCAAACCATTGTTTTTGTTTAACAAGATCCTTTGATGCATAAAAAGTTGCTGCACCTAAAAAAAGTTCAAAAATTCTGGTATGTGTTAGAAGGTAACTGTTGTTCTGAAATTGAAATACCAAAGCTAGAACAAAGGTAAATGCAAATAGAGCATAAATGGTTTTGTTGATTTTATTAGATAAATTTAACTTTTTGTTTAAGGCGTATACAAAAGGTATTATCAAATAAAACTGTATTAGAACAGATAAATACCATGTATGAAGAAGAACTTTATCTGCGGTATTTACTGAAAAATAGCCATCATTTGATGCAAATTTATAGTTTGATATAAAACACAGTGTATGCTTAACTTCTCTTGCAAGTTCAAGGTATGACTTTGGAATAAGAATAAAGTATCCAATTACAAAAGAGAATGCGATGACAAATAACAGAGGAGGAAGAATTCTAAAGAATCTTCTTTTGAAGAAATCAAATACAGTAAAAGTATTATTATCTATATTCTTTTGTATGCTTTGTACAATCAGGTATCCTGAGATAACGAGGAAAATATCAACTCCCAGGAAACCTGAATCAAATAAGTGAATACTAGTATAATATCCTTCATTTAACAATGTAAATAGGTGATAGAGTACAACAGCTATTATTGCTATACCCTTTAGTCCATTGATATCAGTTCTGTAACTTTTTAGAGTAGAAATTTTGTCAGGCATTCATTATTACCTTTTGTTAAGGTTTTTGATTATGTATTCACCTATTTGGATACCACCTATAGGTGTGTAATGATGGTTATCCCTAAATAGAGGTTTTTTGTTTTTATCTACTGTTGTGTAGATACTATTTTTGTAATTATCAATTTTTAAAAGAGGTTCATTTCTATCAATAAAGAAAACATTTTTGTTGTTTTGCGCATATTGATTAAGTGCCTTATTTATTTTTTGTCTTCTTTCAAAAATAAAATCATATGTTTCAAAGCAGTTATCCTGTTTGATTACATATCGTAAAAAAGAATCATGTAAATCAGTTTTTAAACATTTTGCAATTGTAAATGTTGTGTATATACCCTGACCTACAATATTAAAATTCAGTTTTTTATGTTTTTGAACCTGTGAATCAATATCACTGATCATATCTTTTAAGAATAGTTCAAAACTTTCATCTGAATCTTTCAGAGCCTTTTCTGCAAGATATGGTTTATAGTGCAGAAAGTAATTGTTTGAAATTATTACTGTTGCATTATCTTCTAATTCATTAAGAGTATGAATGTAAGCTTTATAGAAGTTCTGTCGCTTTGATTTACCAATATTAAGGTAGACAGCATTCATATTATTAAATACAGGACCATATGCCATAGTTGCTTCATAGGCAGAGTAATAAACAGATCCTGAATAGACATCGTTAAAGAAATCAAAGTATTGCATAGTATGAGAATCACCAGTAATAAAAATATCTGGTTTTTTATCTGATTTTCCGAGAATAAATACCTTTTGATCATCTAATATAAAATCTATTTTTGGTGTTTTAGGCTCAAAGGTTAGCTTAGTCTCCACCATAAATGATGATAGATAATTATCTCCTTTGACTTTCTTAATATATAAATAGGAAAGGCAAATACAGATTAGAGAAATAATTATAAAAGAATTTTTTAGTTTTCTTTTTTCAATGCTGATAAATGAAATATAGCTAATAATGAGAGTTATAAGTAAAACTACAATACAAGAACTTGCAGAAGTGTTAAGCCCCATTTTTAATGCAAATACGAAAATAGTCCAGTGCCATAAATAGATGGAATATGACATTTTGCCTATAAAATTGAATTTTGTATTAATTATGAAAGATTTTTCATAATTGAGTATAAGAATTAGAGAAGTTGCAATGATTGTTAGAGCTGATGTGCTAGGATTCCAATAAGAATCTGAAAGACTTGTAGTCAGGACAGTATAGACTAACATCAATGCAGCACAATAAAAAATAATCAGAGACAAAGATCCTTTAAGTCTCAGAAGAGATCTAATTTCATCTTGAAACATAAATACTGTTGCCCCTATAAATAACTCAAAAATTCTTGTCTGAGTTAATAGGTAAGCTTTTTCATTTTTTGACAGTAGAACTGATGCAATAATAAGAAATACTGTAAAGCCAAGTACATAAAATTTAGTATTTGCCTTAAAACAACGGTTTAAAATGCTAATTAGTATTGGACAAATAAGATAAAATTGTACTGTAAGTGCAATATACCAAGTATGAAGAAGGACTTTATCAGAATTATCCAGTGAGAAATAGCCACCAGAATTTGCAAATCTTATATTTGAAGTTCCTATTAAAGCATTAACGGATTCAATTGCTGTTTCTTTATATACATCAGGAAATAGTAGGAAGTATCCGAAAATCAGACAAAAAAGAATAAGAACAATTAGTGGTGGATAGAGTCTTAATAATCTTTTACTGTAGAAGCTTTTTAAAGAAAAACTTTCTGAATTCAGGCTTTTAAATATTGAGCCTGTAATTAAGTATCCTGAAATAACTAAAAAAATATCGACACCAAGAAATCCGCCATCGAACAAATGGATGTTCAGATTATATGAAATATTTAAAAGATCAAAAAGGTGGTAAAAAACAACACAAAGTATTGCAACTGCTTTTAAAAAATCAATATCGTTTCTAATTTTCTGCATATCTAATTGTTTTTATCAATTTGATTCATTACATATCTGCCAACTAATTTTGAACCTGAGATTGTGTAATGATGTTTGTCTAAATAGATTGGTCTTTTGTCTTTATCAACTGAGAGAAATGTTTTTTCTTTTTTATCTGCAATTATTGCATCATTTCTGTCAATAAAATGGACATTGCTTTTTGAATTTGCAAAATCCTGTAATGCTTTGTTGATAAGCTCTACATCCTCTCCGATTAAATTTTTGAATGTATAGCATTTATTCAAATCAATAAAATTCTTTAAAAATGTTTTAGATAAATCAACTGCAGTGCAAGTTTTTATTGACTGCGGTTGATATACGTTCTGTCCTATAATATAGAAATTTAGTTTTTCATATTTCTTTATCTGGCTGTCCAGATCTGAGAGTAGATGAGTAATAAACTCGTTTAAATTGTCTTTAGTGTCATTTTTATTTAGAAGAGGTAAAAATTGATTTTCGTATTGGAAATACCAGTTGTTTGATAAAACAACTCGTGAGTTATCGTTCATTTCTTCAAGCATTGAAGAATATAATTTGAAAAATATTTGACCTTTTTTACCTTCCAAATCAGTAAAGAAAGATCCATATGCCATGGTTCCACCAATAGTTGCATAGTAGATAGGCTTTTCATAGTCATAATAAAAGAAATTATGGTACTGACCTGAATGTGAATCTCCAATTACAAAGGTATTGATCTGCTCATTTTTTCGAGGGATTTTATATATGAAATAATTATCTATACTCTTATAGATCTCAAGATCGTAACTGTCACCTAGTAAAGAAACTTCATTTTTAAATGTGAATTTTTTTAGGTATGAATTGTCTTTAATTACAAAATTTGGAATAGCACATAAAACAAAGACTACAAGCAATACTGATTTTTTGTATTTTTTCCTTTCAATGAATGTGTAAGAAAATACAGATATAGCAGTAATTATGAGAGATGTTACAAATAATGGAATAAAGCTTTGGCTTAGACCAAATTTTATAGCTACAACCAATATTGGCCAGTGCCATAGATAAAGAGAATAAGACATCTGACCTGGTATGGTAAATAGTTTTTTATTGAATAATGACTTCTGATAATTAGCAATAATAACAATTGCAGTTGAAGCCAGAGTAAAAAATGATGTATATACCTGCCAGATATTATTGTTAATTCTTACTGTAAAAATAGAAACAATAAGAAGAACAACACCTACATAGTGCATTATAGGTTGAGAAAGTTTTAGCTTCTTGGTGAAATCAAGTAGACAATCTTTATAAAGATAAATGCTTGCTCCTAAGAACATTTCATAGATTCTGCACTGAGTTAAAAGATAACCTTTACCATGCTTATTACAAAGAAAAGCAGTTACTAACAGTAAAGCAGTGAGCAGTAAAATAGAAAGATTGAAATGCGATTTGAAGACTTTTTTTAATGAAACAAGGATAATTGGGCATACAAGGTAGAACTGAATTGTGATGGCAATATACCATGTATGAAGTAAGATCTTGTCTAAAGATTCTAAATCAAAGTATCCTGATGAATTTGCAAATCTAAAATTAGCTGTAGCAATAACAGCATTAACCACTTCACGTCCTGTTTCTTTATATGCATCAGGAAAGAGAATAAAATAGCCAATAAAAAGTATGATTGCACAGAATACTAAAAGAGGCTGATAAATTCTTGTAACCCTTCTAGTGTAGAACTCTAAGAGACTGAAAGAATTGGTATTAAGCTTCGAAACAATAGATCCACAGATTAGAAAACCTGAAACTAGAAGAAAAACATCAACTCCTAAGAAACCACCATCAAATGAGGTTACAGATGAAAGCATATTTGATTTTAATAAATCAAAAAGGTGGTAAAGAATAACACTTAAAATAGCAATAGTTTTGAAAAAATCGATATCTTTTCTTATTTCTTTCATTCTTTGTATTACCAATACACTAATGCAAACATCACCGAAAATAAGTGTTTTTAGGATAGAAGTAGGATTTTACTCTATGGTCAATTTATTATCAATTAAATAAAAAACACAAAGATAAGAATAATGAATGTATATAAAGCTCAATATTCGTCTCTTTAAGTCTTAAATAAAAAAGGTTTGCTCAATCTGTAGCAAACCTCGGAATTATGGGATGTAAATTATTATATTAACAACTAAGAAAGTCTCCTATTTGTCGGATGATAATTTTACACTAACAAATTTGTGATTTCAATCACGCAAAGCGATAATTTTTGTAAAAGATATGTAAAACCCAAACTTTGCAAATCTAGATAGACGATCAAAGTAAGATATATACAAAAAGTTAAAAAAAAACGCATAAGAATGCATGTTTAAAGCGTGCATTCTTTATTTTTATATGTTATACTAGATAGGTATTATGAT
>NZ_JAGFNY010000016.1 GCF_019448115.1 Succinivibrio faecicola
TACCTACAGATTGGCTGTCAGGTAGTAATTTTATAAATACCCTTGATTTTCAAATAGTTACTAAGATCTTGGGTATGTTATTTAATAATGATTTTTTCATAATAACCTCTCAATCATTTTTATTTACAAGAATAATTTAAGAGTTCTTTGTTAAGTTTTTGTCCTGATATTGTTATTTTTGATATGTAATAGAAAATATCCTTTATAAAAATAAAGCCTAGGATAAAAACCTAGGCCTTGAAGATATGGATGTACCTGCTGTTTTTAATGTTTATACCAGAAAAATTGCAGGTTATAAAAAGTTAAAACAAACCTTTGATGAAGGCTACTACATCACTTACAGAAATATTTGTTAATCCTGAAACTAAAATAATGATGATTAGGATTGGAATAATGAATCTTACAAGGATCAGGAATGGAATTAACCATATGAATTTAACTTTTCCATATGAAGTTAATTCAGACCATAACTGAGTTGTAGTCATCTTATAGCCAACAAATAATGCTGCACCTAAGCCAGTCAATGGAAGAATAATCTTTGCTGTAAAGAAGTCTAAGAAGTCAAAGATATTCATATTAAAGATAAGAATATCACTTAGAGGTCCCATTGAAAGTGAAGCTACTGCACCGATTGCTAAAAGCAAAATAGATACAATAGTTGCTGACTTGGTTCTTGAGATCTGTGCTCTTTCTGCGATGAATGCAGTTGAAACCTCATGTAAGAAGATAGTTGAGGTTAATGCTGCAAGTAACAGGATTCCATAGAATGCACTTGGAATTAACCAGTTCAAGAAAGCATGATCATGTAATGCTGAGTTGAATACATTTGGCAGTGAAATGAATACAAGTCCTGCACCCTGAGCTGGTGACATGCCTGCAACAGAGAAAACTGCCGGAAAGATAATCAGACCTGCTAGAATTGCAACTAGAGTATCTAAAGATGCAACTGATAGAGCTATTCTATTTAGGTTAACGTCTCTTCTGAAGTAAGAAGCGTAAGTTACAAGACCCATACCAAGAGAGAATGAGTAGAAGCACTGACCTACTGCAGATAGAACGACATCAGGGGTAATATCGTCAAAGTTTAGCTTAAATAAGAATTCGTAACCTTTTGCAGCACCTGGCATTGTTGCAGAGAAGATTACAAGCATAATCATAATGATGAATAGAGCTGGAACTAGGATCTTTGATGATCTTTCAATGCCCTTACGAACACCTGATACAATAACAACATGGATGATAGCTGTTACAATAAATAGGCAGATTAAAGGTTTATACGGATTAGATACAAATGATCCGAAAAATTCTGCAGAGGTTCCTAAAGTACCATCATCATGAACTGATAAAAATGAACCTGCAGTTACTGCTTCAGCTGTATAGTAGAATACCCATCCGACAACAACGTTATAGTAAGTAAGAATAGTAAATGCTACAAAAACAGAACCAATTCCTATAATTTTCCACCAGGAATTAGGGGCTAGAACGCTATATGCGTTACCCACGTTAGCTCTTGCATGGCGACCAATTGCAAATTCAGAAATTAATAAAGGTATACCAAAAATCAGAATAACTGCAATATAAACAATAAGGAATGCTGAACCGCCGTTTTCACCTGCCTGAGTTGGAAATCTCCAGATGTTTCCTAGACCAACAGCTGAACCTGCAGCTGCAAGTAAGCCACCAAGTTTAGAGGCAAATCCAATGCGATCTGAACTCATAAAATTCTCCAATATAAATAAATTTTTTAGGTTATGCACCAAATTTGCTCGCTATTATAAAGGTTTTTGTTATCAATATGAAATCATTTGACGATATTGCTCTAATATTAGGCAATTAGAATAATAAAAAAGCAGGAAGTGATTAAAACTGCCTGCCTAAAATAGGAATAAGTATGAACCGTTTATGTTTATAGACCTAGAAGAGGTTTGATTAGTTCGCACCACTTTTTAATTCTTTCATCTGTAAGCTCAGGCTGATTATCTTCATCAATAGCAAGACCTACAAAATGATCATGATCTAGTAGTGGAAGTGGAGATGTAAAGTCATAACCCACAGTAGGCCAGAATCCAACAAATTTTGCTCCTCTGTACTGGAATGTTTCATATAGCATTCCCATACCATCAAGGAATGTATCAGGATACCCTACTTGATCTCCAGTACCAAACAGAGCTACAGTCTTACCTGTAAAATCCATTTTCTGAAGACTTGGCATGAAATCATTCCAATCTTCCTGTAACTCTCCAATACTCCATGTAGAAGTACCGATTATTAACTTGTTGTAATCATTCATTTTTTCGCCACTCTGTGAGATATTAAAAATATCCACTTTGTCAGCGCCAAGCTCATTAACAATTTTCTGAGCTATTTCACCAGTGATTCCAGTGTATGTTCCATAAAATAGAGCAACTTCTTTCATCTTATCTCCACAAGCTTATCTCAAAAGGTTGAGAATATAAGCTGGCCTCGAAAGTATCTTCTTTAGCCAAAATTCATAAGGTCCGTATATTATATTAAAACTCAGATCTTTTGAAACAATAGATGAAAACCTTTATCAAATATAAGGTAATAAATTTTCTCTATAAGGATAAAATATTTTCAGTTCAAATAAATAATTATTGGAATGAATCATGAATAACTATATTGTTGATGAAAGTAAGTTTTTAATCTCTGATGAAGATGATTCTCTTATATTTCCTGAAGATTATAAACTTTCAAGCGGAATTGTCATTTCTTCATATGAGGATGGCACAGATAAATGGGAACTTTATACAAGTAAAGATGGTGAACATTATATTTTAGCTGTTAATTCTGAACTTCACGATAAGTGGATTGATTCAGAATTACTCAAGAATGAGGATTTTCAAGAGATTCATTTAGGTCAGATTCCTGTTTTTCTTATTTTTTCAAAGATTTCTCAGAAAATTAGCAGATTAAACTCAATTAGAGATGTTAGTTCAGCAACATTTGCAAATGCAATTTTTTCGGCTTTCGTAAACACAAGAAGCCATGATATAGAATCAAATTTAAGAGATGGCATTTATATTGAAAAATTCTCTTTGATTCTTCCAACCTATTCTCTTGTATCAAAAGTATCTGATAAGGCTTTGTTTAATAATGTGTTGTCATCAAAATTAGAGCCAGAGGATTTATCTGCTCCTGGTGATATTAACGATACTCTTTCTTATTCATTTGTTTTTAATCAGTTAAAAAAGAAAGGACTTGTTTGTTCTTATTATGAGCCACTTTTAGAATCAGGACAGAATGTTGATGACTTTATGCAAAATAGCAAAAAGGATGCTATTGTGTTGTCTCCTCTGATAAGCAAGGAGCATTATCAGCTGATTGATACATCTTCTGACTATTACTTGCTATTACTCGATAAACTTTTTGCAAATGCTCTGATTGAATCAAAGCTATTAAGACTTATTGATGCAAAGAGTGTTTCTGTTAATGGAGATAACTATTACCTTCTGACCTTGAGTAAGGATAATGCTTTAGAACTGCTATCTGACAGATATAAGGGAATCAGTTTACAGATGGCTTATAGACTTGCAGTTTCCATAAGAAGAACAAGAAATCTTGTTCCTAGAGCTGTTCTGTCTGATGCTCTTTACATTGAACAGTTAAATTTACTATTCCCTGATAAATTCTCAGGCGGCGATAAAGGTGATGATAAGACTTTAATGTTAGATATAATCAACCACGGTCCTTACGCATTATCTCCATTTTTAATTGATATAAATGATGATTTAATTTATATCGCCACCAGATAGAAAAACAAAAGCCTCGAACTTAAAAAAGTCCGAGGCTTAATTTTGATTTCTCAAAAACTAATCTTTAGCAGATTCGATCTGAGATTTCAGATTTTCCTGTTTCTTTTCATTCATCTTCTGCTTAACTTCAGCTGGTACATACTTAGTAAAGTATCTCATTACAAGTACGAAGAATACAGGAACATAGAAAATTGCAAGTACAGTAGCTGTTAACATACCACCGATAACGCAGATACCGATTTCATTTCGTCCTGCAGAGCCTGCACCAGAGCTGATTGCTAAAGGTACAACGCCAAGAATAAAAGCCATTGAGGTCATTAAGATAGGACGGAATCTCAATCTTGCCGCGTGAATAACAGCTTCTGTCAGACGTTCACCATTGTCATACAGGTCTTTTGCGAATTCAACAATCAAAATAGCATTCTTTGATGCTAGACCCACTGTTGTAAGCAGACCAACCTGGAAGTAAACGTCGTTAGCTAGTACTGTTTTGAATGGTAGGTATTGAGTTAGAAGGGCTGAAATAATAGCACCAACGATACCTAGAGGCACAACTAGCATAACAGCGAAAGGAATTGACCAGCTTTCGTACAGAGCTGCAAGTGACAGGAACACAACAAGTAGTGAAACCAGATATAGTGCAGGACCCTGAGCGCCAGCCAACTGTTCCTGATAAGAAACACCGTACCAAGAAATACCATAGCCTGGAGGTAAAACCTCATCTGCAATTCTCTGCATTTCAGCCATAGCCTGACCTGAGGACACACCAGGAGCTGCTGCACCCTGAATTTCAACAGCTGCAGTACCATTAAATCTTTCTAATCTTGGTGAGCCGTAACTCCACTCAGAAGATGCAAATGCATTGAATGGAACCATGTTACCTGAGTTACTCTTTACATACCACTTAGAAAGATCTGATTCAGACATTCTGTCTTTTGCTTCGGCCTGAAGATAAACCTTCTTAACTCTGTTTCTGTCCATGAAGTTGTCAATATAAGCAGAACCCCATGCAGCAGAAATAGTTGTATTGATAGCAGATGGAGTAACTCCAAGAGACATTGCCTTTTCATAATCAATGTTCAGTTTTAACTGAGGAGTATCGTCCATGCCGTTAGGTCTTACCTGAACAACTAAAGGTGACTGAGAAGCTGCATACAGATACATATTTCTAACTTTGATGAGTTCATCATGTCCCTGAGAAGACTGATCAACAAGGAATAGGTCAAAACCGTTTGCTGTACCAAGTTCAGGAATTGCAGGTAAGTTGAAAGCGAATGCTAGACCGTCACGAATACCGCCCATTAAAGGCATATAAGAACGAACCTGAATTTCATCAGCGTGCTGATCTGCTCTCTTTCTTTCATCCCAATTCTTTAGTTTTACGAATCCCATACCGGCATTCTGACCACTACCTGCAAAAGAGAAACCAGAAACAAGCATGATTGATTCAACATTTTCTCTTTCAGCACCTAGGAAGTAATCCTTAATCTGAGAAAGAACGCTATTTGTTTTTTCAAGTGTTGAACCTGCTGGTAACTGAGCCATGGTTAACAGAACACCCTGATCCTCACTTGGTAAGAATGCACTAGGAATTCTAGTAAAGCCAAAACATAGAACAGCAATAATTGCAAAATAGTAGCAGATGTATCTGCCTATTCGTTTTACGATAATATTTACATGCTCTTGATACTTCTTAGAAATATAAGCAAAGAATTTGTTCCATAATGCAATGACCTTTCTTACAGGTGCATACAGGCTATCAAATTTATCATTGAGTTTTGTAAACCATGTAGCCTTCTTTTGCGCATCTTTCTCAGAAGGTGGTAAAAGAATTGTTGCACAAAGTGCAGGTGTAAGGATAATTGCTACGACAACTGACAGAACCATCGCTGATACGATAGTAATGGAGAACTGTCTGTAAATAATACCAGTAGAGCCACCGAAGAATGCCATAGGTACGAATACTGCAGAAAGAACTAGAGCAATACCAATTAGTGCACCAGTGATTTCTTCCATTGACTTTACGGTAGCCTGTTTTGGTGTAAGATTTGGCTCTTCATTGAGAATACGCTCTACGTTTTCTACCACAACAATAGCATCGTCAACCAACAGACCGATTGCCAGCACCAGGCCGAACATTGTTAGGGTATTAATAGAGAATCCGAAAGCCTGCATTACAGCGAAAGTACCTAAAAGAACAACAGGAACTGTAATGGTAGGGATCAGAGTTGCTCTGAAATTCTGTAAGAACAGATACATGATCAAGACAACCAGAATGATTGCTTCAATCATGGTATGGAATACCTCATTGATAGAAACTTCAATGAATAAAGTTGTATCAAATGGATAAACAAGATCAACCCATTCAGGGAAATAAGGTTGGAATTTTTTGATTGTTTCTTTTACATTATGAGCTGTTTTAAGAGCATTAGCACCGGAAGCTAGCTTTACTGCAAGTGCGGCACTAGGCTTTCCGTTTAAGCGTCCTTCAAAGTTGTAATTTTCAGAACCAAGCTCGATTCTTGCTACATCTTTTAGATATACCTTTGTTCCGTCTGTGTTTACACGAAGAAGAATATTTTCAAATTGTTCTACGTTTTCTAAACGCTTCTGACCAGTAATTGAGTATGCATACATCTGACCTGGAGAGGCTGGCATACCACCTAAAGAACCATAGGTAACCTGAGCATTCTGTGCCTGAATTGCAGCAGAAATTTCGTTTACTCCAATTGAATAATTATTAAGTTTCTTAGGATCAAGCCAGATTCTCATTGCATATTTAGAACCGAATAGCTGTAAAGATCCCACACCATCAACACGAGAAAGAGGTTCTTTCAAGTTTGATTCAAGATAGTCTGCAACGTCAGCTGATTTATGTTCATCATCATTTACAACTAATGATGCAACCAATAAGAATGAGTCAGTTGATTTTGAAACGTCGATACCGTTTTGCTGAACAATTGATGGTAGCTGAGACTGAGTCTGCTGCATCTTGTTCTGAACCTGAACCTGAGCAATATCAGGATTAGTACCAGGTTCGAATGTAATGTTGATTCTTGCAGAACCGTAAGAATCAGATGTTGCAGACATGTACATGAAACCATCAAGACCAGTCATATTCTGCTCAATAATCTGAGTTACAGATCTTTCAACGGTCTGAGCGTCAGCACCAGGATAGTTTGCAGAAATAGAAACTGAAGGTGGTGCAATAGTAGGATACTGCGATACAGGTAGAGTGTTAACTGAGAACAGTCCTACCAACATGATACATATAGCAATAACCCATGCAAAAATAGGTCTATTGATAAAGAAACGAGCCATTTTCTTTTATCCTATAATTATTTCTTCTGCTGATTCATCTGCTGTAGTTGCATAGCAGCTTTCATTTTTGCGTCGATAGGGGTTACAGGTACACCTACACGGATCTTCTGTGTATTTGATGTAATAACCTTGTCACCAACCTTAAGGCCTCTTAGAACAACATATGTATTGTTATCAATCTGGCCACCTAATTCTAGCTTCTGTTTTGCAACAAGACCTTTCTCATCAACAATGTAAGCATAGGTTGTTCCGTTAGCTTCTCTGATCACGCCTTCAGCTGTAACTAAAAGAGCATTTGGAGTTATACCCTGATTAATTTCAGCTCTGATAAAAATACCAGGAAGAATTACGTGCTCTGGATTTGGAACAATTGCTCTTAAGTTTACCATGCCGGTTGTTTCATCAACGCTTACCTCAGTAAACTCAACAGTTCCTTCATGCTTGTATTTGATACCATTTGAGAAGAATATTGAAACTTTTGCCTTTCCGTCATTTAACAGTTTACCTGTTGTAAGATTCTGGCGTAATGCAATATATTCTTCTGCAGTCTGACCTAAGTCTACATAGATTGGATCAAGCTGCTGAATAGTTGTAAGAGGAGTTACCTGACCTGCAGATACTAAAGCACCTTCAGTGATGTTTGATCTGCTGATTGTGCCTGTGATAGGTGCATATACCTTTGTATAAGCTAGATCGATATTAGCTTTGTTTAAAGATGCTTCTGCTGATTGAACTGCAGCTTTTGCTGCAAGATATGCAGCCTCAGCCTCATCATAGGTCTGTTTACTAACAGCCTTATCCTGTAACAGACTAGCAAATCTTTCAGCCTTACGCTTTAAAGGAATAAGAGATGCTTTTGCACTTTCATAAGCAGCTTTTGCAGACTTTACATTATTCTCATAGATGCTTGGATCAATCTGATATAACTGCTGCCCCTGCTGTACAATAGCACCTTCTTCAAATAATCTCTTTTGAAGAATACCTGAAACCTGAGGTCTTACTTCAGCCTTTCTTGTAGGATTTGCTCTTCCTGAAAGGTGAGAGATAACAGGAACATCTTTCTGTACTACCTCAAAAATATCAACCGGCATAGCACCGTGCTGCTGTTGAGGTGCCTTACCGCATGCTGATGTAAGAGAAAGAGATGCAATAACAAAACTAGATAGAAGATACTTTTTTAAATTTGTCTTGTGCATTGAAATTTCCTTCAAAAGAATTCTTTTATTTGTATATAAATACAACCATGTTTTATAAAGAATAATTCTCTGATAACAGAATATTATCTTAGAAAAAAGATTTTTATGTAATAGGCAATAGTGTGAAATATGTATGTAAAAGAAATTATTTATTATTTTTTTTCACGTATATGGGCTAATACATCTATAAAAAAGCGAATTTGCTATGATATTATACATACAAGTTGTATAGGAGAGGTAAATGAAATGCCAAGGCGTACTTTAGAAAATGCAATGCAGACAAAGAAAAAAATCTTGGAAACTGCTCAAAGACTTTTTAGCAGAAGGGGATTTGAGAGAACAAGTTTGTCTGATATAGCAAAAGGCGCTGGATGCACCAGAGGTGCAATATACTGGCACTTTGAGAATAAAGAAGAGCTTTTAATGTCTCTTTTAGAGAGTCTTGAGCAGGAACAGTTTGGTATGGAATTCCTAAATGACGCTTGTGATCCAAACTCATATAATCCATTATCAAAATTAAAAAAATGGTTGTCAGCTCTGTGCGATGAGAAAAACATTGCTCTATTAAATTCAACTTTAATTTCCATGGTTATTATGATTTTTAATGGTGGATCTAATCCTGAATTAAAAGAGATGATGCAAGAGAGACGTATTCAAAAAAATGAGCTGATAGCAAAGGCTCTAAAGAATATAGTATCAAAAGGTCAATTACCTTCAGATTTAATAATTGATCTTGCAGTAGAGCACCTATGCGTTTTTATTGTTGGCACTTTTCACAGAAGTCGTGTTACCAACACTAACGTTTTGAAGAATAATTTTCCTCTGTTTATAGAGCTTGAGTTTAAGGCTATCAGAGAATTGACAGAAGAAAAGCTTAGAACAAACAGCCTTCCTTAATTGTTCCGTCAGGATTTAATCCAACCGACGCAGCATCAATTCCCTTTTCTGCAACAATCTTTGCTGTAGCAGGAAGAGGTCTTGGTTTTTTGAACTTGTCCACAGCAACATAAGTAATATTCGCTTCAGTTACTAAATCTCTTTCAGCATGTTCATTTGTTTCGCTTTCAATGAGCTTCTTAACCCAAATTTCTAGGTGTATCTTCATTGAAGTTGTTCCAACATGAATGCATTTTCCATAGCAGCAAACAACATCTCCAACAGATACTGGTTTTAAAAATGACATTCCCTCAACAGCAGCAGTCACTACACGTCCGTTTGCAACTTCTCTGCCTAATATTGCTCCTGCAATATCCATCTGAGACATTATCCAACCACCAAATATATCCCCATAAGGATTTGTATCACCTGGCATCGCTAGTGTTCTTAGTAGCAAGTTTCCTTGAGGGATTCTTTTTTCATTAACATCCATTTTCATGAAATTTGTACCTTATATGTAATATGATTTGTTAGTATAATAAAATACTGGCTAATCAAATTATAGTTGGAATTTTATGGAACAGTCATATCTTGATTTACAAAGACAGCAAGAGCATCTGAAGAATGTTTCAAGAACATTTGCTTTTACCATTCCATTTCTTCCATCAGATTTAGTTGATTATATTTCAAACGCATACCTTTTGTGTCGTATTGCAGATACAATTGAGGATGATCCGAAAGCTCATCCATCTTCAAAAATATCATGGCTCAATTGCTTTGCTCAGTTCTGTCATAACGATTTTTCTGATGAAGAATCATTATTAACTCTCCATAAACATGCCTTATCAATTACTAAAGAAGGTGCAAAAAAAGAGGAATATGCACTCTTAGAAGATATGATTTTAGTAATTCAAAGAACAAGACAGTATCCCTTAAAGGTAAGAGAGATATTAAGCAGAGGTGTAGCCATTTTAAGTTTTGGCATGGCAAGAAGTATTAATGGGATTACTATAAGTTCACTTCAGGATGTAGACAGATACTGCTATTTTGTTGCAGGTGTTGTAGGTGAACTTCTTGCTGCTTTGTTTGCATATAGTAACAACAAGATTGATAAATATGCTCTGATCAATCTATCTGTAAGTTTTGGTGAAGGATTGCAACTTACAAATATATTAAAAGACAGGGCTGAAGATGCTAAAAGAGGAGTTTCTTTTCTGCCTGCAGTTGATAAAGCTGATGATTCAATGACAAAGCAGGGAAGAGAATATATTGAATATGCTCAGGGGCATTTAACAGATGCAATTGATTTTATTCAGATGATCCCAGCATCATCATATGGGATAAGAATGTTCTGCCTATTGAATGTAGTTATGGCAACAGCTACTTTAAAGAAAATTCATAAATATGATTTAGCAGGAATAAAACATTTAAAAATTACAAGACGGCAGGTGAAGACTTTGTATGTTCTTTGTAAATTATGTGCTTGCAGCAATCTTTTGGTAAGAATGCTGTTTAGATTTGTTAGTTTTGGCGTTCGAGCAAAAAGAAGATCTCCAAAAGATTTGAGATCATCTGTTTCGTTCTGGGACAAAACAGCAAGTCTGTTAACTTTTGAAAGACAGGAAGAAGAGTAATGTTCATTCAAATTGTAAAATATTTTGTTATACCACTATTATCTTTATCAATTACATTTCCATCTTTTGCAAAAGATTACAAGATAGATAAGGATTACAAGATTGTATCTGAGAAAAAGACACAGACTCCTGAAATCAGAGAGTTCTTTTCTTTCTACTGTAGTCATTGTTATTCAATGAGAAAAAACTTTAAGGAAATAGCTTATAAATTTAAAGACAAAGCAAAGTTTGAGCTTAATCCTGTTGGCTTAATCGGTGGAGATATTGGTGTTGAATCTCAAAAAGGTTATGTCGTAGCTCAAAATATGGGTATTGCAGATGAATACTCAAAAAGATTGTTCTCACAGGTACACGAAAAAGAGCAGATCCCACAAGATCATGAGTATTTTGTAAAGATTTTTGAAGGAATGGGAATTTCTGCTGATAAGGTAAACGCTGATTACAACTCATTTGTTACATTAGGTAGGGTTGCTCAGTTCGATAAACTTACATCTAAATATAAAATTGAAGCTGTTCCAGAGATTGTTATCAATGGAAAATATCTAATAGTTTCTGAAGATATTGAATCTGTTGAAGATTATGTATCTTTAATTGACTATTTGTTAACACTGCCTTAAAAATTAAACAGGTCTTACAAATGTAAGACCTGTCTTCTATATCCTATAAGAAATCATTACTTATTTCTTATTCTTTTCTGATTCATAATCATTAAGCATCCTTTCGAGAAGAGCATCTTTTCTTTCCCACAATGATCTTACATACATTGTAAAATCGTGTTTAAACTGCTTATCTTCTAGATAATTACCTTTTAGGCTCTCATCAATTTTTAAAATATCTACATTTACATAGATATTCTTGATTCTTCCTTTCATCATGTCGACGAAAGCTTTTTTCTGATTATCAGGATAAAAATATGTAACATCAAATAGATATTCAATTTCCTGTCCGATTTCAGAGATTGCTACACCAAGTGAAGCTGCTTTTGGTGGAAGCAGGTACTTATAAGGTGATTTAGCTTTCTTTGCCTTTTCTTTAGTATATCTACTGCCTTCAACAAAGTTTATTAAAGTTGCAGGGAATTTGATAAGTCTCTTACATGCTGCCTTTGTTGTTTCAATATCTTTTGTTCTAAGTTTTGGATTCTTTAGAAGTTTTTCTTTTGGATATCTTCTAAGGAATGGCATTCCTAATGCATAGCATGCAAGACCTGCAAATGGTATATAAATTAAGGAGTGCTTCATGAAGAACTTGGTTGTTGGAATATTACCTTTAAATACGCATCCCATGAATAAAATATCAAGCCAACTTAGGTGGTTTGATATAACGATACAGGATTTTTTTGTCTTAGGAATATTATCCCCGCTTATGTGCCATTTGACATTGTTTGTAAGCCTAATTATGCAGCGGTTAAAAAATACCCATGTTCTGTATAAGTGATAATTTGTTTTTTCAATTAGAACTGTCACTACATCAAAAGGCAGACAGAACTTTATTATGCCAAGTAGCATCATTGGTGTAGCAATGATTATTACATTAAGCGATATAAGGATACAGTTTATAAGTAAAATTATTGGTGATGGTAAAAAGGAAAGCATAATAATTCCCAAGTCAAACAACATAAAACGTGACCATTTTACCAAAAAATAACAAAAATGTTATTTTTGCAAAAAATCGAACATAATTATAACTATGTTCCATTTTTTGGTGTATACTGATTTCAGTTTATTTTTATTTTAAGAGTAATTTTTTGCAAAATATTATGTAAGGTTTTGATTCATTTTTTATCACTGCAAAATGAAAAGATAACTTTGATAAGTGATAAAATCTTGAATATTGCTTATATAAAAGTTCAGTATATTGAGGAAAATAAAATGGCAGATAATACCAAGTATATATGGTTCAATGGCAAGATGGTTCCATGGGCAGACGCAAAGGTTCACGTTACAGCTCATGCATTACACTACGGCTCTGCTGTGTTTGAGGGTATTCGTGCCTATGCAACCAAGAATGGTCCACAGATTTTCCGTTTAAAAGAACACATTGATCGTTTATTTAATTCTGCAAAGATCTATCGTTTCCCTATTGCTCAGACAAAAGAGGAAATCATGGATGCTTGTAAGAAGGTTATCTCAGAGAACGGTCTTGAGTACGGTTATATTCGTCCATTAATCTTCATGGGTGAAGTAGGTCTTGGCGTTAAGTTCAAGAAAGGCGTTAACGCTGATGCTATGGTATGTGCAATGCCATGGGGTGCTTACCTTGGCGAAGAGGGCTTAAAGAAGGGTATTAAAGTATGCATTTCTTCATGGAGAAGATTAGCTCCTGATACAATTCCTACAGAAGCAAAGGCTGCTGGTAACTACCTGTCATCAATTCTGATTGCAAATGAGTGTACAAACAACGGTTACACTGAGGCTATTGCATTAGATACAAATGGCTACATTTCAGAAGGTTCAGGCGAGAACGTATTCTTCGTAAAAGATGGCGTTTTATATACTTCTCCAAATACTTCTGGTTTATTACCTGGTATAACAAGAGATGCTGTAACCAAGGTTGCCCAGAGCTTAGGCTATGAGGTTCGTACTCAGCCAATTCCTCGTGAGATGGTATATCTTGCAGATGAAATGTTCTTCACTGGTACAGCTGCTGAAATCACTCCAATTGCTTCAGTAGACGGTATCGATGTTGGTTGTGGTTATAGAGGTCCTGTAACTGAGAAATTGCAGAATGCATTCTTCGCAATCGTAAGAGGTGAAGTTGAGGACAAGTATGGTTGGTTAACTCCAGTCAACAAATAATAGCTTCTAGTTAAATGACCCACTAGTAGTGGGTCATTTTCGCTTAAAGATAGTTAATTTTCTGTATTTGGAAATACTGTATATTCAAGAGAATCAAGGGAATATAGTTTTATGGCAAACAATTACCGTTCAAAGGTTACCTACGAAGGCAAGATTATGGCAGGTGCCCGTGCTTTATGGAAAGCAACAGGTGTAAAAGACAGCGATTTTGGTAAACCAATTATTGCTGTAGCCAATTCTTTTACTCAGTTTGTTCCAGGTCACGTTCATTTACACGAAGTAGGACAGCTTGTTGTTCAGGAAATTGAAAAGGCAGGTGGTATTGCCAAGGAATTCAATACTATTGCTGTTGACGATGGTATTGCAATGGGGCACACCGGTATGCTTTATTCACTGCCAAGCCGTGATATTATTGCTGATTCTGTTGAATACATGGTAAATGCTCACAAGGCTGATGCTTTAGTTTGTATTTCAAACTGCGATAAAGTTACTCCTGGTATGCTGATGGCATCTATGAGACTGAATATTCCTGTAATTTTTGTTTCAGGCGGTCCTATGGAAGCTGGAAGAATGGATGACTGCGACCATAAGGTTGATCTAATTGATGCAATGATCGTTTCAGCTGAGCCAAACGTATCAGACGAAAGAGTAAGAGCTGTTGAATCTGCAGCTTGCCCAACATGCGGTTCATGTTCTGGTATGTTTACAGCAAACTCAATGAACTCATTAACAGAAGCTTTAGGTTTATCTTTACCTGGAAACGGCTCATTAGTTGCAACTCACGCATTTAGAAAAGAATTATTTGTTAAGGCTGCACACAGAATCGTTGAAATGGCTAAAGCTCATTATGAGCAGGGCGACAATTCTGTACTCCCTCGTTCAATTGCAACAAAGGATACATTTGAAAATGCAATGAGCCTTGATATTGCAATGGGTGGTTCAACCAACACTGTTCTTCATTTATTAGCTGTTGCTCAGGAAGCTGGTGTTGATTTTACAATGAAGGATATTGATCGTCTTTCAAGAAAAATCCCTCACATCTGTAAGATGTCACCATCAACTCCACTTTGGCATATGGAAGATCTCCACAATGCTGGCGGTATCATGAATATCATGGCTCAGTTAAAGAAGAAGAACCTGCTACATCTTGAAAGCCGCACTGTGCTAGGCATGTCTTTAGGTGAGCAGATCGATAAGTACGATCTTGAAAAGACAACTGATGCTGATGTAAAGAGATTCTATTCAGCCTGTGCTGGTGGCAAATACAATATCAAGGCTTTCAGCCAGTCAAATACTGTAGATAAATTAGATACTGATCGTGTTAACGGCTGTATTCATGATTTAGACCATGCATACTCTCAGGATGGCGGTCTAGCTGTTTTATACGGTAACTTAGCTGAAAACGGCTGTATTGTTAAGACTGCGGGTGTTGATTCTTCTATCCTTAAATTTGTTGGCCCAGCAAGAATCTTTGAAAGCCAGGAAGCTGGTGTAGAAGGTATTCTTGGTGGCAAAGTTAAAGAAGGTGATGTTGTTATTATTCGTTATGAAGGCCCACGTGGTGGTCCTGGCATGCAGGAGATGTTATATCCAACATCATATATTAAGTCTGTAGGTCTTGGAAAGAAATGTGCTCTTGTAACTGATGGTCGTTTCTCTGGTGGTTCATCAGGTCTTTCAATTGGTCACGTTTCACCAGAAGCAGCTAACGGCGGTAACATTGGTCTTCTTGAAGAAAATGATATTATCAAGATTGATATTCCAAACAGAACAATTTCTATGGATGTTTCTGATGAAGAGTTAGCTGCAAGACGTGCAAAGATGGAAGCACGTGGCAACAAGGCATGGCAGCCAGAAAACAGAGACAGAGATATCACCTTTGCTCTTAAGGCTTATGCAAAGCTTGCATCAAGCGCTGATAAGGGTGGTGTTCGTGATAGAAGCAAGCTAGAGGGCCTATAATATGTCAGGTGATAAGCAGCTAGATGCTCAGGGGTATCTTAAAAAGATACTACTTGCAAGAATATACGATCTTGTAAAAGTTACACCTTTACAGAAGTTAGATAATTTATCTTCACGTCTAGGTGTGAATGTAATGCTTAAAAGAGAGGATTATCAGAAGATCCACTCATTTAAGTTACGTGGTGCTTACCATAAGATTAAGAATCTTGATGAAGCCGCTCTAAAGGCAGGTATTATTACTGCATCTGCAGGTAACCACGCACAGGGTGTTGCACTTTCAGCAAAGCAGTTAGGTATTAAGGCAACAATTGTAATGCCTACTACAACACCTGATCTAAAGATTGATGCTGTACGTAATTATGGTGCTGAAGTTGTTCTTTATGGCGACAGCTTTAATGAATCATACGACTATGCACAGCAGTGCGCAAAGAAGAAGGGATTAACCATGATCCCTCCTTATGATGATCCTGATGTAATTGCAGGTCAGGGAACCATTGCACACGAAATCATCGGCCAGTGTGACAGCATCGATACTATCTATGTTCAGATTGGTGGTGGCGGTCTTGCTGCAGGTATTGCAGTTTACATTAAATCATTACTTCCTCATATTAAAGTAATCGGTGTTGAATCTGAAGGTTCAGCTTGTATGAAGGCAGCTCTAAAGGCTGGTAAACCAGTTGATATCGGCTATGTATCTCATTTTGCTGATGGTGTTGCAGTAAGTAAGGCTGGTACTGAAACATTCAGAGTTTTAAGTAAATATCTTGATGACATTGTTACCTGTTCAAATGATGAAATCTGTGCAGCAATGAAAGATATCTTTGATGATACTAGAGCAATTGCCGAACCATCAGGTGCACTTTCATTAGCTGGTTTAAAGAAGTACGTTAGAGAAAATAACATTAAGTCTGGCAATCATATAGCAATTCTGTCAGGTGCAAATGTTAAGTTCCATACTCTTCGTATGGTTGCAGAGCGTTGTGATGTCGGTGAGATGTCAGAAGGTATTCTTTCTGTTGAAATCCCTGAAAAGATCGGTGCATTCCTTGATTTTACCAAGGCAATCGGATCAAGAGCTGTTACAGAGTTCAGCTACCGTTATAACAGTTCACAGGGTGCAAGAGTATTTGCATCAGTGGAACTTACTGATGGAAAGAAGGAATTAAACGAGATTTGCAAGTCATTAAAGAAGAGTGGTTATCTTGTAACCGATCTTACGGATGATGTTCTTGCAAAGGATCATTTAAGATACATGGTAGGTGGTCATCCTGCAGCAAACTTAAATGAAAGATTGTTCCTATTTGAGTTCCCATCAACTGCTAATGCATTGGTAAGATTCTTAGAAACACTTGGTAATGCCTATAACATTACACTGTTCCACTTCCGCATTACAGGTTTAGAGTTCTGCTCTGTACTTTGTGGTCTGGATGTAACAGGAAAAGAAGATGGTGTTAATGACTTCATTAAGGCTGTTGGTTACCCTGTTGAAGAAGTAACATCTAATACTGCATATCAGCAATTGATCAAGTAATGAAAGGTTTATTAGTATCTTTATTGCTTTGCTCTCTGTCTTTTGCTTCAGTAGCAAAAGATGGAGAGTTCAGTGAGTTTGTAAAAGATAATTCTGTTTTTTATGAGAATCAGGATGGCACAGCTTCTGCCTCTTTAAGCATACTTGCTCCAATAGCTAATCTTTCAACAACAAAAGAATATGCTCAGTATGTAATGGATTCTTATAGAGGATGGAATCTCAATGCAGTAATTCAGCATCAAGGATTCTCTTTCAGATTTGTTGATAACGCTCCATGTGTTGGTCTTGTAACATACTTTGATGGCAGATCATATCTTTTCTTTAAGGCCTGTGGAAATATCAAAAAGGACAGTTTAAAAGAGCTTTACAAAAAAGCTAATGAAAAACTGAAGATTTCCGATATTTTAAAGAAACAGTATAAAACAAATATATACTAAAAATAAGAGGAGATTTTAAAATCTCCTCATCTTTTCTATATTGTGCTTTGCTTAAATAAATTACTTCAATGCCAGAGCTCTATTGTCTGCTAGAACAGCATTAACTTTAGCATACCATTCAGTTGCTTCGGTATAATTCTGTAGGTTAGACTGAATAGATCCTAGTTTTAAGTAAATATCGCAAGAAGGCTCAATAGATAGAGCTTGCTTGTAATCTTCATATGCTTCTTTTAGAAGTCCTGACTTAAACTCAAGGTTTGCCATGGCTTTAAGTAATGGCAGATTAACCTGGGTTGTGATTACATTTTTAGAAGCATATTTCTTTAATGCAACTAATACCTCAGGAATAGCAATTTCCCAGTTTGAAATGCTGTTTAAGAAATCTCTATCAGGCTCTTTTTTCAGAATAGAAAGACTCAATTGACATGCCTTGTTTACATCGCCTAACTGAATTAGCTTATAAACAAATGATCCCATGATTCTTGCATCTTTTTTGTCGTTTTTTGAAAGTTTCTTCATAAGATCGTCAATACCAGTCAGATCGTTTACAGAACGAAGTTCACTTTCAATATACTTAAGATAGAAATCACGCGCTTCACTATCGTTAATTACCTTGTATTTAAGTAAACTAGGTGTGATTTCGACGATATTGGACAGTTTATTAAGTTTCTTGAAGCACTTTAAGTAGAGCTTATATACAAAGGCATTTTTTACAGAGCCTTTTGTATTATCAAGGCACTCAAGAGCAACTTTAGCATTACCAACATCATAGTTTAATTTTGCACGAACAATATCAGATGCTAATTTTGCCTGTTTTCCTCTTCTCTGAGCCTCGTCTAAAGCCTGACGAGTATAGTCGTAAAGACCAATATGGAAAGCTGCTTGAGCAGCAACTAGCAGTGATTTTTCAGACATTTTCTTGATGTCAGCTGAATGCTTTAACAAAGCAAGTGTATTGTCATACTGTCCTTGTTCAAAAGAAATTATGGCCTCATCTTGCAATGATAGCTTTCTTTTAAAAGAATGTTGTCTGAATGCAGAAAGAGTGTTCTTTGGAATAAGGTATACCTTTTTTACAAAAGTGCACAAAAAATATAGAGCAAAGATACTTGATAAATAAAGAATTATTGCTGTAGTAATAGAAGTCTCAATAACATGGGATGCTGTGGCAATATGTATGTATCCTTGCGAATCAGCTAAAAGCGGACCAACAACAACAGCAAGGCAAGTAATGATAATGAAAACAATCAGCTTAACCATTATTTATTACCTTCTTTTTCAGTAGAAAGATTCACATTAGAAGCAAGGATCTTTTCTTGTGAACGATTAACTTTTGCTTGCTGTTGTGCAATAGTAGACTGCTTTTTATTTGTTTTCTTTTCATGAACACTCTTCTCAACAGAATTCTTTTCTACCTTATACAGATGGAATCTATCTGTTGCAATATTCTGGAATTTCTCATAGCTTGAAAGTGAGCCTTTGCTTTTGTAGGTAATAGTTTGTTTGATTAGCTCATCTAAACTTTCAAGAGAACTTGAAACAAGCTCACTGTTTGGATCAAAGTATGCTTTTAACTGTTGATTTACCTGAGACAGATTCTGGATAAAGGATTCTTGATCCTGATTGAATATTGCAACTTTTGCAAGAAGAATTTCTGTCTGAATATTCTTCACTAGGATTTTTGTCTGATCAGGTGATAAGAACTGGTTAACGATATTTTCGTCACGTCTTCTTACTTCAATAAAGCGAGAAGAAAAGTCCTTTAATGACTCTAACAGATTGTTTTTCCAGTCTTTAATCTCTGCTGTTTTTGCATTCTGTTCAGATTCGAATTTATCCCTGTTTGCTCTTAAGAACTCGTTTAAAGGCATCTGAGCAACTGCATTGTAAATGCAGTCAAGCTTCATGTTCATGCCCCTAATATCAAGAACAGGAAGAGCCTTTAGTTTTGCGATGTCCTTACTTAAAGCCTCTCTTAGACGAATTATTTCATCCTCATCAATTTTGGCAATCAGGATATCAGCTCTTTCAAGATTTAATAGTGCTGCACTCACGTCGTCAGTCAGCTCGAGAATATTCTGAGCATTTGTTACAAGGAAGTAACTCTGTGCAATGAGCCAGTCATTTGGTTTTCTATCTTCATAATCTTTCAATCTGTTTGATACTGATTGAGTATTGGCTCCATATAATTCAACAAGTTGTTTTAAATCCTCGGTGCTTGTTTTAATTACATTGTTGTTGGCAATAATCTGGGAGTTTTGTGTGAAAAGCTCATCCATTCTGGCATCTTTTGCTTTCACTTCATTACTTAAAGATTCAACTTTTAAAGCTTTGTCTGAAACTTCTAATCTTGTAGCTTCAATTTTGCTTGCTAATTCGTTTATATCATCAAATCTGTGCTGATGAAAATAGTATGCTCCAAAGCCAGCACCAGAAATAACAGCAATCATCAGTGCTGTTAATACATTGATTTTTGTTTTTAGAGAACGTATTTCTCCTGATACGGCGGTCTCTTCTTTTATGCTGTTGTTCTTATTTTTAGTATCAGTCATATTTTCTTCTTTATGATTATTCGCTTCCACAGGTTTATTATCTGATGAAGGTCTGTATTTGCTTTCACTATGAAGTAAATCTTTTGCAACTTCTTCAATGGCAATGGCCTCTTTCTCAAGCTGCTCAAGAGTTTGTTCTTGACTGTTTGCTTGTACGTGTTCGCTTGAATTTTGTGAGTCGATGTTTGTCTGCTTTAATTTCTTTTCATCCATTTTATGAATGCTCACTTTAGTATATACCCAAACTTATAATAGCATGACTATATATTTTTCAAAATATTTCAATAAGTTGCGATACAATTATATTTGTTGTGGATCACTCTTTTTTCTAAGTATCTACTTAAGAGTATAGGATAAAAATGCGGTTTTGCGATAAACTGTTATCCAGTACTATAATTCTTTGTGTGTTGTATAAAAAAAACAGTACAAAAGCTGTTTTTGTTGTCTAAACATCGATCTGTTGGTATTATCCCTTGTCGATGATTTTGTTGAATTGTTTTTTAGGTATGTATGGATAAGTCGCAGTTTGAATACAGATTTGAGCGCATGATTAAGTTCATCGCAAAACAATATAAGCACGCGACTGATATTATGCCTAAGGACTCAGCTGAATTCTTATCAATTCTTCCTATTCTTCTGCACTACAATCATAAATATCTCCCAGGTTACAGAAACGGCTCTGTTCCTCATGGAATAGATATGTTTGTTCCAAATGAAAAACAAAGAGAATATCTACGTGCCCACAATATAGATCCTGATGAAAAGGTTGAAACCTATTATCCTATATATGGTCTTTATTCTATGGGCAGTACATCTACAATTGCTCAGGGGCCTGATTCCGACCTTGATATTTGGGTGTGCATAAGTAAGGAAACTCCAGATTTTGAGATAAACAGACTGTCTGAAAAATGCCGATTTATCTCAGCATATGCAAAAGCTTTGGGTGTAGAGCTCAACCTGTTTGTTACTGTAGAAGATCGCTTTGCGAACGGCTCTCACGGCACAATGGATACAGAAGATTGTGGTTCTGCTCAGAGTCTTTTTTTGCTAGATGAATTCTATAGAACCTCAATGAGACTGTGTGGTCGATATATAGCATGGTATATGATTTCATCAGAAGATGAATATGACGATTACCAGAAAGCTCTTATAGAATTTTATAAAAGCGATTTTATTGTGCGCGAGCAATGGTTTGATTTCGGTTCTGTAGCAAAATGTTCTCCAGAAGAGTATTTCGGTTCAGGTTTGTGGCTTGTATATAAGGGTATTGATAGACCATTTAAAGCTCTTCTCAAGATACTTTTAATGGAAGCTTATGCAAGTGAGTATCCTAATACAAAGCTGCTATCACTTGAACTTAAGGATCTGATCTTTAAAACCAAGGGTAAGGTTCAGTTAAAACTTGATCCATATTATCTGATGTTCAAAAAGGTATCAGGTTATCTGTTATCTATAGGTGATTTTGAAAGAATAGATCTTGTAAGAATAAGTTTCTATTCAAAAATTAAAAATGCATTAGATCATTTAACCAATAGGAGAGCTCTTATAAGAAGGCAGACTTTCTTAAAATTCATTACAAAAACATGGAAGTGGTCTGAATCTTATATTGATACAATAAACAACCCAGATAAAATTTCTGTAAATGAATCAATCTACAGAGTAAAAAAGCTTTTTCTCTCTCTTCTTGAAAGTTATAAATCACTGCTACGTTTCTGTATGGACCATAACATTGAATTTGCTATTACGTCCGACGATGCTGGTGTTTTATCTAGAAAGATTTATTCAGCATACGAAAAATATCCTGGAAAAATTGTAATTATCAAATCAGCTTTAGAAAATATCCATCAAGAAAAGAATCTTACATTAGTAAAACCATCAAAGTTTTCCTTATGCAATCATGGTTGGCATGTATTTGCCAATGCGCAAAATTCAATAGAGATCCTTGAATCAAAAGCACTGTATGTGACATCAAGTATTGTTGAAATGGTATGCTGGGTAAGTGCAAACGGTCTTTTAGGTGATAGAACAAATCTGTTTATCAAATCACCAGATAGCAGTGTAACTGAAGAAAAAATCAAAGCTCTTTGTGAAGACATCAGACAGTTTATTCTTTCTGCTAATTTAAGTGTAAAAGAATCAGATCTGCAAAAACCTCGTCAAATTATTAAATCAATGGTTGTTGTTAATTTCCATAAGGATGCGACATCGAAATTCATGATTTCAACATCTGATCTTGAGATTGGTTCTGCTTTAAGTCTTGGTCGTCAGAAGATGTGCCTAATAGGTTCTGTTGATGTCATTAACTTAAACTCATGGGGTGAGATTTCTTGTAATTCATTCTCAGATGGAGAGTCTGGAATAGCCGATGTTCTAGCATCACTTATTAAGTCACAAAAAATTGATGATACCCATGAGGAGATCTTCTCTCCTTTAGAGTTTATTAAAGTATGTTCGTATTCAGATTCTCACCGAGATCTTATCAGATACGATTTAGAGGCTGTGATCAGAGGCATTTATAATTGTATTAACGGTTATGATTCAAATCATGTATTCGCTCTTGGCCATAATACCTATGAAGTTGTTTCCGATGCAGATAACAATTTGTCATTGGTAAAGCGTTTTTCCTTTAAGGCATCTCAAGATGATGTGACCATTCTGTCTAGATTCGGTATGCGCCCTGAATATGCTTTGCAGGTTCCTGATGTTGTTGAAAGATCATCAACAGAAGGTATTATTCAGTATTTCTTTGTAAAGCACGTAGATATTTACGATATATATATTGTAAATGAACGAAATGAAGTAAAAATTTATCGAAATTTCAAAGGTTCTCGTACAGCCTTGGTAAACGAAATCAATCGTTTTTATGCTCAGGAATATAAGAACGAAGATAATTCATTAAAACTTAATTTCAATCTTCCTCAGTATTTTGTTTTAAACAATGAAATGACAAAGGTAAAACCATTCTCTATTATGGTTTCACAGGACAATTAACTGAGAATACGAAGCGATAATCTTAAGAATTCTACAGAATCTCACCATAATGGAATGATTTTTCAAATCTTCGGATAATTTATTCTTTTTTGTTATACTAGCAAAAGAATTTTTATAAGGGTTTTTACATTGAAAACAATATTGATTTTATCTGTCCTTTTATCTGCATTGGCTATAAACGCATGCGGAATTAAAGGCTCTTTGTATATCGAAGATGAAGCTTTGATGGCAGAGCAGAAATAAGAGTAGTTTATAAATTTAAAAAAGAGAAAAATAAATGGATTTTTTTAATTTTAAAGGCAACAGTCTGTTTGCAGAAGATGTTGAAATCACATCTCTTGCAAAAGAGTATGGAACCCCACTTTATGTATATTCAAAAGCAACATTAGAACGACACTTAAATGCATTTGAGTCTTCTTTTAATGGTAAAAAACACCTTGTATGCTTTGCTGTAAAGGCTTGTTCAAATCTTGCTATTTTAAATTTAATGGCAAAACTAGGTGCAGGTTTTGACGTTGTATCAGAAGGTGAGCTTCGCAGAGTAATTGCTGCAGGTGGCGACCCACATAAAGTTGTTTTCTCAGGTGTAGGTAAGACCTATTCTGAAATTGAGTATGCTTTATCTGTTGGTATCAACTGTCTGAACATTGAATCAGAAGAAGAGATTGAAACTGTTGTTGCAGCTGCAAGAAAACTAGGTGTTGTTGCAAATGTTGCTCTTCGTGTAAATCCAGGTGTTGATGCAAAAACACATCCATATATTTCAACAGGTTTAAAGAATAACAAATTCGGAATTACAGAAGAAAACGCATTCGATCTTTATGTAAAAATGTCTAAGATTGACTGTCTGAATATTTCTGGTATCGACTGCCATATCGGCTCTCAGATGACCTCTGGCATGCCTATTATTGAAGCCACTGATAAAATTGTTGCTTTATACAATAAATTATTATCAGCAGGTATCAAAGTAGACCATATCGATATGGGTGGTGGTCTTGGTGTAACCTATGACAATGAAACTCCTCCAACACCATCAGAGTACATTGCTCCAATTTTAGAAAGATTAAAGAGTCTTGATGTTGCATTGTACTTAGAGCCTGGTCGTGCAATGGTTGCAAATGCATCAGTTCTTCTTGCAAAGGTTGTTTATCAGAAGAACAATGGCGACAAGCATTTCGTAATTACAGATACAGGTATGAATGACATGATCCGTCCTGCTTTATATGGCTCATGGATGACAATCATCAATTCAACAATTCATGAGGATATACCCGAAGTAGTATCTGATGTTGTAGGCCCAATCTGCGAGAGTGATGACTTCCTTGGTAAGGAAAGAAAACTAAAGGTTAAGAACGGCGATATTCTTGTTGTTCGTGGCGCAGGTGCTTACGGATCTTCAATGGCATCAACATACAATTCAAGAAGACTTCCTTGTGAGGTTCTTGTTGATAAGGATAAGTCATATGTCATTAAAAAGCGTCAGACTTTTGAAGACATCTGGAAGGATGAGTGCATCATCAAATAAGAGGTCTCTATGCTTTTAAAGTTTACAAAAATGCATGGACTGGGTAATGACTTTATGGTTGTTGATGGCGTTACCCAAAAAGTCTTTTTCTCACCTGAACTGATTAAAAGACTTTCAGATCGTCATTTTGGTGTAGGGTTTGACCAGCTTTTGCTGGTTGAACCACCATTTGATCCTGATCTTGATTTTCATTATAGAATTTTCAATGCAGACGGATCAGAAGTACAGATGTGCGGCAATGGTGCTCGCTGTTTTGTAAGATTCGTAATAGATCATCATCTTACAAATAAAAGAGAAATCAAGGTAAGTACCGTATCAGGTGTTCTTACTTTAAAACTCAATGACGATGATACAGTTACTGTAAATATGGGGAAGCCTCATTTTGATCCTGCTGTAATTCCTTTTAAATGCGATAGAAAAAGTTTACAGTACAGTATTAAGCTAAAAGATGGAACTGTATTTTCTCATGGTGCTGTATCTATGGGAAATCCTCATGCAACTATCTTTTTTGATGAAGATGTTCAGGATTCAACAATACAGAAGTACGGTTCAGAGCTTGAAAATCATGAAAACTTTCCAGAGCGCGTAAATGTGGGATTTGCCCATGTGGTTGATTCTCACAGCATTAATCTTCGTGTATATGAAAGAGGTTGTGGTGAGACATTAGCCTGCGGAACAGGTGCCTGTGCTGCAGCTGTTATTGCTATTACTCAGGGGCGAGTCAAATCTCCTGTTACAGTAACTCTACCTGGTGGTTCACTGAAGATATCATGGGATGGAAATGAAACATCAAGTGTAATGATGTCAGGCCCTGCTACACGAGTGTTTGAAGGAACCATCGTTATTTAATAGCTTATGAAAGAACTCGTTGATGGATTTTTAGATTACATCATTTATGAAAAGAAGCTATCTGATAAAACAGTAGACTCTTACAGACGAGTTCTGCAAAAATCAGTTGATGCTCTTAGCCTTGAATATGGATCCAATTTCAAGTGGGAACAATTTGAGGAAGAGCATATGAGATACCTGCAAAAGGAATTTAATTTCGGTACAGATGATGAAAGACTGAATAATAATTCTGTTGCACATGATCTGTACGCTTTAAGCTCATTTTTCAGGTTTCTTATTAAAAGAGGCGTACTAAAGGATAATCCTACAAAACTAATCAAGGTACCTAAGGTCAAAAGACTTTTACCTGATACACTTACATTAAATGAGCTTAATACACTTCTTGACTATGCTCCAAAAGATCTAAAGGAGCTTAGGGATAATACGATAGCCGAACTTTTGTTCTCATCAGGACTTCGTGTATCGGAACTTGTGGCTCTTGATCTGAACAGCATAGACTTTACAACAAACGAGGTAAGGGTTCTTGGAAAGGGATCTAAAGAGCGCGTTGTTCCTGTTACAAAAATAGCAATTTCAAAGATTAAAAGATATCTTGAATTGCGCCATGAGTTTAATCCAGATTTAGAGGAAAAAGCATTATTTCTAAATCGCTTTGGCAGAAGACTTACCTCTAGAGCTGTTCAGCAGAATCTAGATGAGCTAGCTAAAAAATCAGGAATCATGACGCATTTAAATCCACATAAGTTAAGACACTCTTTTGCAACAGGATTACTGCAAGGAGGCGCTGATCTTAGATCTGTTCAGGAAATGTTAGGTCACAGTTCACTTGCTGCAACACAGATTTATACACATCTGAATTTTGAGTATTTAAAGAAAGTTTATCTTGATGCTCATCCATTGAATAAAAAGGACTGACAGTGAAGTTTTACAAATCAATAAACCTTAATAGCATTAAGGTATTATCTTTTGATCTTGATAATAATATATATGATTGTCAGTCAGTTCTTTGCGCTGCAGAAAACTGGTTTTCTGAATATCTGACTGACAGATATAATCTTATGCCTTTTTGCAATGATTACTCCTTTTGGGCAAAGATTAAAAAAGATCTTCTTTTGCAAGAGCCAAGACTTGAAGATGATGTAACTTTACTAAGAGCAAAGAGTTTGGTAATTGCCTTTGAGTACCTAAAACAGCCTTTAAAAGGTGGTCTTGAAGAGGCCAAGGATCTGGTTTTAGAATTCATTAAAAAAAGATCAGCCGGATCTGTTAGTATTGAAGTTGTACAAATGCTTGAGAAACTCAAACAGAAATATCGAATGATATCTGTCTCAAACGGAAACCTTGATCCTCAAATTTTAAAAATAGATCATTTGTTTGAATATGACTTAAGACCGAAGATGGGCGTTTTTAAATGTAAACCTCATTTGGATCTTTTCAAAGAATGCTCAAGGATAACAAAAGTTTCTCCACATGAAATTCTGCACATAGGCGATGACCCATATACTGATGTATACGGAGCAATCTGCGCTGGTTTTAACTGTGCATGGCTTTATAAAGGATATACAGGAATTTCAAATGATGAAAAGCATTTGAAAGTTCTACCTCATATTCAACTTGATAATATTCTCGAATTGGATTCGCTTTTATAACATAAACGGATGATAAATGAGTGATTTAGATTTACTTGATTCTGCACCTGTTGCCGATGAGTCAAAAATTCTAGAAGGTCTTAATGATTCCCAAAAGGAAGCTGTAAGCTCTCCTTTGTGCAATGCTCTTATTATTGCAGGAGCAGGAACAGGTAAGACTAGGGTGTTAGTCAGCAGAATTGTCTATCTTATTTCTCATTACCAAGTAAAGGCAAGAAACATCCTTGCAGTAACATTTACAAATAAAGCTGCAAAGGAAATGCGCGAGAGAATAGGTATGTACCTGAATGCTAATGATACCCACCATCTATGGGCAAATACATTCCACTCTACATGTTTACGATTACTAAGAGCCTATGCAACTCAGGCTGGGTTAACTCCTGGATTCTTGATATTAGATACCGATGGACAGAATTCACTTGTAAAAAGAATAATGCTGGATCTCAAGATGGATATAAAGGAGATAAAACCATCTGAATTTGCTTCAAGGATCAGCAGCCTGAAAGAAAAGGGTATGAGAGCTGATGATTTTCAAAAGAGAGTAAACTATATAAAGTATACCAATAAAAAAAAGAGTGGTACTATAGAAAAGTTAGCTTTGGTTTACAGCGCATATGAAAGGATCTGTAATCAGGAAAATTCTGTAGACTTTGCTGAAATTCTATTAAGAACAGTCGAGCTTTTAAGATCAAACTCAGCTATCAGAGAAATTCAGAATGAACGATTCAAGGAAATTTTGGTGGATGAGTTTCAGGATACCAATTCTATTCAGTACGAGCTTTTGACACTGTTAGCAGGAAAAAATTCTCATGTAATGGTTGTAGGTGATGACGATCAGTCAATCTACAGTTGGCGTGGTGCAGACTACACAAACATGAAGAAATTTTTAAATACTTTCCCTGATGTTCATCAGTACCTTTTATCACTGAATTATCGCTCAACTCAGAATATTCTCGATATGGCAAATACTCTTATTGAGAAAAACTTTGAGCGCGTTATGCTCAAAAATTTAAAAGGAAACAATGGTACAGGTTCTCTGGTTTCCATTTTTAAATGTGCTAACAACAGAGTAGAGGAATTATCTGTTGCAAAAGAGATCCAATCCTTAAAGGATCAGGGCGTAAAACTTTCAGATATTGCTGTTCTATACAGAAACAACTATCTGTCATTCGGCTTTGAACAGGCACTGACAAAAGCAAAGATTCCTTATGTTATATATGGTGGTCAGAAGTTCTTTGAGAGAGCTGAAATTCAGTCTGCTCTTGCATACTTAAAGATCCTTGTAAATAAAAAAGATGACACTGCTTTATTAAGAATAATCAATCTTCCTGCAAGAAAGATTGGACCAAAAGTTGTTGAGAGTCTTCGCAATATAAGCAATGAGCACAGCTGCTCAATCATTGAAGCTATTGAATATCTTCATGAATATGTATCTTCATCAGATGCTGCAAAAGAATTAAAAACTCTCTATTCTAAGGTATCAGCCTTTTATAATCTTTACCTTGAACTACTCTCTAAAAAAGAAACGATGAGACTTCATGAGTTTGTTCATCATATGCTGACACTAACAGGTCTTTATGCTTTCTATTCAGAAAAAGATGCTAAAGAAGGAAAAAGTGAAGAGGACAATTCTAGATACAAGAATTTAGGTGTTTTAGTATCTAATGTGAAGGAATTTGAAGCATCAGTAGATCAAGGTGAAGTATCTGTTGATTCTGAAAATTCAGCTAAAGTTGAAGATCAGCTGACTCTTTATCTGACAAACATTACTTTAGTATCAGGTGGAGAGATAAATGAAAATGGCTCAGCTGAGACTATGCCATTTGACTGTGTAAATTTAATGACAATCCATGCATCTAAAGGTCTTGAGTTTAAATATGTCTTTATCTGTGGATTTGAGTCAGAGATCCTTCCATCATCAAGAAAGAGTTCAAGTGGAGATAACTCTTTAGAAGAGGAAAGACGACTTGCATATGTAGGAATTACAAGAGCAAAGGAGCAACTTGTTATTTCATACGCAAATGCAAGAACAATGTTTGGAAAGAATGAGCAAAAAGGAGCAAGTTCTTTCATAAATGACATTGTTGAAAGCTATGAGAATTCTAAAAATAAGCCATATAAGATTGTCACAAAGATATAATTATTTTGGTGTAGCTAAAAAGGCTACACCTAGTAATGTATCTATCTTTTGATAACTGTGCTTTATCTTTGTATTTATCAAAAAAGCATACTTAAAATAAGCAGTTATTTAAAATAGATAAAAAGTATCTACTAAATTTTTTCAAAAAAAAGTGGACTTTAAAAAAAATGTGATAGAATTAACGCAGTAATCCATTCGATTGCGATATCAAATTTAAGGTCCTTATGCGACCTTTTCAACACTGGAATTATCCATTTTTATTTTTTAATAACCAACCCCACTGTATTCTCCATACAGATCAGGGTGATTTCGTTGAAATTTATGAATCTAACCGAACTTAAAAATACTCCTGTCGCACAGTTAGTTCAGATGTGTGAGCAGAATGGCATTGAAAATGTCGCCCGTCTAAGTAAAAAAGAAATCATCTTCCAACTATTAAAATACTGTTCAAAGAACGGTGAAGATATTTATGGTGAAGGTGTTATCGAAATTCTTCCAGATGGTTTTGGTTTTCTAAGAAGCGCAGACAGTTCTTATTTAGCAGGACCAGATGATATTTATGTGTCACCAAGCCAGGTAAGAAAGTTTAACCTAAGAACTGGTGATTCTATTTCAGGAAAAATCAGACCTCCAAAGGAAGGCGAAAGATATTTTGCTCTGCTCAAAGTAGATTCAGTAAACTTTGACCAGCCTGAAAACTCAAGACATAAGATCCTTTTTGAAAATCTTACTCCTTTATTCCCACAAGAAAGATTGAACTTAGAACTTGGTAATGGTTCAAAAGAGGATTTAACCGCAAGAGTTATCGATCTTGTTTCCCCTGTAGGTAAAGGTCAGCGTGGTCTTATTGTTGCTCCTCCAAAAGCAGGTAAGACAATGCTTCTACAGAATATTGCACACTCAATTTCTACAAAGAACCCAGAGTGTACTCTTATCGTTCTTTTAATTGATGAGCGTCCTGAAGAAGTTACTGAGATGCAGCGTAATGTAAAAGGTGAAGTTGTAGCTTCAACCTTCGATGAGCCTGCAGCACGTCACGTTCAGGTTGCAGAAATGGTTATTGAAAAGGCAAAACGTCTTGTTGAGCATAAACATGATGTTGTTATCTTAATGGACTCAATTACCCGTTTAGCCCGTGCATACAATACAGTTTCTCCATCATCAGGTAAGGTTTTAACCGGTGGTGTTGATGCAAACGCACTTCAGCGTCCAAAGAGATTATTCGGTGCAGCACGTAATGTTGAGGAAGGTGGTTCTTTAACAATTATTGCAACAGCCCTTATCGATACAGGCTCTAAGATGGATGAAGTGATTTACGAAGAGTTCAAGGGTACAGGTAATCTTGAATTACATCTATCAAGAAAGATTGCAGAAAAGCGTGTTTATCCTGCAATTGATGTTACCCGTTCAGGAACAAGACGTGAAGAGCTTATTACAACACCTGATGAGCTACAGAAGATGTGGATCTTAAGAAAGTTCCTACATCCTATGGGTGAAATTGAAGCTATGGAATTCCTCATTGACAAGTTATCAATGACAAAGACAAATGATGAATTCTTTACTGCAATGAAGCGTAGCTAAAACATAGTTCATAAAAACGAAGGCCTCCATCTGGAGGCCTTCTTGCAAGTTATCTTTTCTTATTTATTCTCGCCTTTTTCATGTTCTTTAATTGCATGATAAACGGCTTTTGCTAAGAATACATCCATCTTATCTCCGTTGTGCTCAAGCATTTTTGGGAACATTGAAATAGGGGTTGCACCAGGGAAGGTGTTGATTTCGTTTATCAGAATACCGTCTTCTTTTGATAAGAAGAAATCTATTCTTGAAAGATCACGTAGTTTCAAGCCAACGAAAGCACGTCTTGCAAGATTCTGAATTGTATGAATTTCTTCATCGGTTAAGCCTTCAGGTTCAACTGTAGTTGTGGTACCTGAATCCTGTGAGTATTTCTCATCATAGGTATAGAACTTATTTTCAGGAATAATGATTTCACCTGGTTTTGAAATTTTTAACTCACCGTCAATTTCGTAGGCTGCTACTTCAAGCTCGCGATGAACAATATTCTTTTCAATTACAACTTCAGTGCTGTATGAGAAAGCTTCAATGATGCTATCCCAAACATCATCTCTCTTGGTTACATGGTAACAACCAACAGATGACCCCTGAGAAGCAGCTTTAACATAGATGTCTTTGTATTTATCAAAAAACTCTAATGCAATCTGCTTGTACTGCTCGTTAGGCAGTGGAATGATTTTATATGGGCTATTTGGAATTCCTAAAGAATCTAAGTGTAGTTTTGTTGTATTTTTATCAAAACAATAGCGGCTTGCCTGAGAACGGCAACCAATATAAGGAATATTTAAAATCTCAAGGAATGACTGGATATCGCCAGTTTCGCCTGGTACACCATGGATACATGGAACAACGCAATCAACATCAAACTTATGATTGTCAAACACAAAAGTCTTGTTGTTATCAAAGTAACCTGGCTTATCTTCTACTAAAAACTGATTGTTGTGAATAACAGCCTTTAGCACATAGAAATCTTCAGTTTTGTTTAATTGTTCTTCAATAAATGAAGCTGAAAGCAGAGAAATATCGTGCTCAGCGCCATCTCCGCCACATAGTAATAAGATATTGGTACTCATTTTGAATCCATTATTAATAAAATTTTGTGTAATGATATGCTAATAAACGGAAAAGAAAAAGTATTGATTTTATAAAAGTGCACACAGCACACAAAAGAAACAAGAAAATTTCGATTGTGTGCTTTAGATATGGATTATTGACTAGTTTAATGAGTTTTCAATTAGCGCTTTTAATTCATTTTTAGGAAGAGCGCCAACCTGACGGTTGATGATTTCACCATTCTTGAAAAGTACAAGATTAGGGATACTCATAACACCATATTTTGCAGCATTTGCTGAATTCTCGTCGATATCTACCTTTACGAATTTAACATTAGGTAGTTCTTCTGCTAAATCCTCAAGATATGAACCAACCATTCTGCAAGGACCACACCATGGAGCCCAGAAATCTACAAGTACAGGTTTATCTGACTTGATTACTTCAGCTTCAAACTGCTCATCATTGATATGAATTAACTTGTCACTCATATTATTTCTCCTTTTTTTCTAATAGTAGCATGAAAAGGATTGTAAAGTGGCTTATGAAATTAAATATCACTTGTGAAGCTCATCAAAGCTATTAACATTAAGCTTTTTAATAAGATAGTTGAGTAACATTCCGTAAGCTGGGACAAAGATAGATAAATTTGCCACAATTTTTACTAGATAGTCTACGGTTGCAATTTCAACAAAGTTCTCTGCCATGAATGCATCTGGCCCATTCATGAAAGCTACTGCAAAGAAGATATATGTATCAATCAAGTTTCCAAAAACTGATGAGCAGATAGGAGCTAGCCACCATTTTCTATTCTGTCTTAATTTCTGGAATACAAGAATATCAGCAAGCTGTCCTGCTAGATATGCAGTTAATGAAGCTAATGTAATTCTGAATACAAACACTGAGAAATTACTGAGATTTGAAAATCCCTGGAAAGTGCCGTGCTCGAATAATGTTCCTATAAAGTAGGACAGAATAAGACCAGGCATTGTTGCAAGGAAAACTACTTTTCTTGCATTTCTCTGTCTGAAAATTCTAACTGTCAGATCGGTTGTTAAAAAAATGAAAGGATAAGTAAAGGTTCCAACCGTTGTATTGATACCTGCGATGTTCAGAGGGATCTGAACAGCGTAATTACTCAATACAATGATAAAAATATGAAAAAACCAAAGCTTATATAAAGGGAAAGTAAATGTTGCCATTTTCGTTTCAGTGATAAAAAAAATAAATACAAAAGCGCGATTTAAAACCACGCTACCTGTCAAAAAGACAGTATATTGTATGACAAATAGCAGTAAAAAAAGTAAAATAATTTTGTTTGCAGGTTAGCTAAAAAACTCACATCTGGAGAAAAAATGAATATTCATAAGCAGCTGGTTCTGATAGATGGTTCCTCTTTTTTGTATAGAGCCTATCATGCATCAAAGAATGGCTTTACAAATTCTAAAGGCCAACCAACAGGTGTTTGCCTTATTATTACAAAGATGCTTCAGAATATCCTAAAGAAATTCTCTAACTCTGATTTCATTATGATTTTTGATGCTAAAGGAAAATCATTTAGAAATGAGATTTATTCACAGTACAAGGCAAATCGTCCTCCAATGCCAGACGATCTTCGCTCTCAGATTGAATATGTACATAAGATTGTCAAAGGATTAGGATTTCCCCTTGTTTCAATAGAAGGCGTTGAGGCCGACGATGTAATTGGTACATATGCATCAAAGGCAACAGAAAACAACATTAAAACCATTATCTGTACTGGAGATAAGGATTTAGCTCAGCTTGTAGACAAGAATATTACCTTATATGATTCAATGAACGATGTTTACTATGATGAAACAGGCGTTGTTGAAAAATTTGGTGTAAAACCATCTCTTATCATCGACTTTTTAGCTTTAAAAGGCGATTCTTCAGATAACATTCCAGGAATGGCTGGCTGTGGTGATAAAACAGCAGTTTCTTTATTAAATGAGATTGGTCCAATCAGTGAGATTGAAAAGAATCTAGACAAAATACCTACACTGTCATTTAGAGGTGCAAAGACATTTAAAGACAAATTCGTAAATGCCCTAGATTCAATTCATTTGTCATATACACTTGCAACCATCAAAAAGGATGTTGATGTTCCTTTTGAGCTTGATGATGTCCCAGAGCTTGCTACAGACTATGATGCTCTGATAGATATTTTTACTGAACTTGAATTCAAGAAAATACTCATTGAACTCAAATCACAAAGAGATAATGGATCATCTGCAGATAAAGTAGAAGAAAAGGCGGAATCTTCAGATACTAAATCTGAAGAAACAATGGTTTCTTTATCAGATAGTAATTCTAATCTTATTGATTACAGAGAATACGGCGCTTCATTTGTTTTAGTTGATACTTTAGAAAAGCTGTTAGCTCTCGTTTCAAAAATCAACAGTGCTCAGTTTGTTGCATTTGATACAGAGACAACTTCACTGAACACAAGAGATTGCAAAATTGTAGGTATGTCCTTATGTATGCACGAGGGTGAAGCTTTCTATATTCCTATCAATCACTGCTACATAAATGTGGGAGCTCAGCTTGATCCTGAAATCATAAAAGAGCTTCTTATTCCTGCATTAAACAGAAAAGATCTCAAGATCATAGGCCATAACATTAAATTTGATCTTGAAGTAATGCATTATCAGAGCATGGATTTAAATCTTGGCAATATATATGCTGATACCATGATCCTAGCTCATCTGCTTGATAGCAGTGCAGCTGTAAATATGGATGATTTAGCAAAAGCAGTTCTGTCATACAAAACAATATCTTATGAAGAAGTTGTAGGTGACAAGAAGAAGGTTCTAATCAGCCAGTGTCCTATTGAAAAAGTCCTTGATTATGCAGCAGAAGATGCAATTGTCACATTCCGTTTATACAAGGAATTAAGCCAGAAACTTTTCTTATCCAAAAAGGATACAGAGTTATTCTTTGATATGGAAATGCCTCTTTTGAAGGTTCTTTATAAAATGGAACTCAATGGTGTTTATGTAGATAAGAATGAATTAGAAAAACAGAATGTTGTACTAAAAGAAGAGCTTGTAAAAATACAGTCTCAGATTTATGCAAGCTGTGATTGCGAATTCAATATCTCATCTCCAAAACAGCTCTCAGAGGTTCTGTTTACAAAAATGCAGATCCCTTATCCTAAGAAAGTAAAAGCAGGAGCAAAACTGTCCACTTCAGAGGATATTCTTGAGGCAATAGCTCCTAATTATGATGTTGCAAATCTGATTTTAAGATACAGAGAACTTAGCAAGCTTATTTCAACATATACTGAAAAGCTGCAGACAATCATTGATGAGACAACAAAACGCATCTATTCTTCATTCAATCAGGCAGGAACCGTAACTGGCAGATTATCAAGCTCTGATCCTAATTTACAGAATATTCCTGCAAGAACTCCTGAAGGAAAGAGCATTAGAAAAGCTTTCGTCGCACCTTCTGGATATACACTTGTCGCAGCTGATTATTCTCAGATAGAACTTAGAATAATTGCTCATATGAGTGAAGATCCAACCTTAATAAAGGCTTTTAATGAAGGATATGATATTCATAAAGCAACAGCAGCAGAGGTTTTACAGATCCCTCTTGAAAGCGTAACTTCAGAGCAACGCTCACATGCTAAGGCTACAAATTTTGGTTTGATGTATGGAATGAGTTCTTTTGGTCTTGCAAAGCAGACTCATATGAGCCAGAGCGAAGCTAAGGTATATATGGAGCGATACTTTGCAAGATATCCAAAGTTGAATTCATTCATGGAAGAGATTAAACAGTTTGCAAAGGCAAATGAATTTGTAAAAGCAGTGGATGGAAGAAAGATCTGTACTCCAAACGTAAATTCATCAAATGCACTTATGTCAAAAGCTGCTTTAAGAGCAGCAATTAATGCTCCTATGCAGGGATCTGCTGCAGACATAATCAAGATTGCAATGATAAGAGTGAATGAATGGATAGATTCATTACCTGAAAATACTGTAAGAATGACTGTTCAGGTACATGACGAACTGTTGTTTGAAGTGAAAAATGAATTTTTAGATACAGCTATATCACAGATAGAAAAAATCATGTCAGAGGCATATAAACTCAAAGTTCCTCTGATTGTTGGAGTAGGAGCAAGCTCAAATTGGGCAGATGCTCACTAGAAATTCTTCTCCATTTTTCGCTGAACTAGCTTTAGTTCATTTCTATCTATTTTTATGTAGCTGAAATTTGAATCCCACATACCGAGACCTAATCGGTATGTGCCCTCTCCAAATGCATTATCTTCTCCACCGTATACATGGAAGTGACCATGGATGAGAAGTTTGCATTTTGCTTTCTCCAAAAACATCCTGCCAAGTTTTTTCACATTTGGATTATTAAGGTGTCTTTCAAGATCGTTTCTAGATTCTCTGTTTTCTGATTTATTGCGGATTTTATTGCCGATGTTTTCTCTTGTTGATAGAGGAAGACACATAAAGACCGCTTTAACTAGTGGATTATTAGAGAAACGTTTAAAATTCTGATAGGACCTGTCCTGAGCACAAAGCTGATCTCCGTGCATCAGTAGAGCATTACCATTGACTGTTGGAATTGCATAGAAATCTGAAATCAGAGTCATACAAAAGTAGTCAGCGGCTTTACTATCCACCAGAAAATCACGATTTCCTCTTTGGAAAAGAGTTGTTACTCCTCTTGCATGTGCCTTAGAAATAATAGCTCTGATTTTCTGATGGAAAGCTGATTTAGGATCAAGACCAACAAATACATCAAACATATCTCCAAGAATGATCAATCGATCATTGAGAATAAGTGTTTTATCATAGAAATTAGCCAATGCGTTTAGTAACAGAGGTTTATTCTCTGATAAATGAAGATCTGCAATGATGTATGTAGCCATTTTATTTCCTGAAATTAAGCATCAAAAGTTGCGTCAAGGATTTCAATTGTCTCTACAGGAACGTCCTGATAGTAAGAAACTGTTGTAGTCTTTGATTTTTCAATCTTATCAACTACATCCATACCCTGAACAACTTTTCCGAATACGCAGTAGCCCCAACCGTTCAAATCTTTTGATCTGAAGTTTAAGAATGAGTTATCAACAGTATTGATAAAGAACTGAGCAGTAGCAGAGTGCGGATCCTGTGTTCTTGCCATAGCAATTGTTCCACGATCATTCTTTAAACCATTATCTGCTTCGTTCTTGATAGGAGCGTTAGTTGGCTTGTTGTCCATATCAGCAGTAAGGCCGCCACCCTGAATCATAAATCCTTTGATAACGCGATGGAAAATTGTTCCCTTATAGAAACCTGACTTTACATACTCTTCAAAGTTCTTTGCAGTAACGGGAGCCTTGTCATAATCAAGCTCAATAACGATATCACCTAAATTTGTTTTTAAAGTAATCATAATATTTTTTCCATTTATTGAAGATTAGATAGAAAAATTTTACAGTGAATAAACGAAAACTGCTAGTAAAAGAAGAAATGATATCGTTAAAAACGGTCATTTTTTTCTAATTGTCATTATCGCTCTCAAATTTTTGCTAAAATACTCACATTAATTTTTGTGGAATAAAAATTTCAAGAGAATAAATATGCTTAAGATTTATAACACCTTGACTAGAAGCAAACAGGAATTCAAGCCAATTGAAGAGAATAAGATTGGCATGTATGTCTGTGGTGTTACAACCTATGATTTATGTCATATCGGTCATGCTCGCACCTTTGTAAATTTTGACGTGATTGTACGTTATTTAAGATTTTCAGGTTACGATGTAACTTACGTAAGAAACATCACCGATATTGATGACAAGATCATCAAGCGTGCTAATGAGCGCGGTATAAGTGCAAAGGATCTTGCAAATCAGTATATTGATGAGATGCATAAGGATTTTGATTCTCTTAATATCAAACGTCCTGACATTGAACCAAAGGCAACGGAAACAATAGAAGAAATCATTGCTTTTGTTCAGAAGCTAATCGACAACAAGAATGCATACGTATCAGAAAATGGTGATGTTGTATTCGATATCAACTCATTTAAGAATTATGGCAAGCTTTCAGGTCAGATCCTTGATGAACTGCAGGCAGGAGCAAGAATTGAAGTTGCAAAGAGCAAGCACAATCCATTAGATTTCGTTTTATGGAAAATGTCAAAAGAAGGTGAACCATACTGGGATTCACCTTGGGGTAAAGGAAGACCTGGTTGGCATATTGAATGCTCTGCAATGAACAACAAGTATTTAGGTTCAGAGTTTGATATTCATGGTGGTGGTTCTGATCTGATTTTCCCTCACCATGAGAATGAAATTGCTCAGAGCTGCTGTGCAAATCATACTTCATATGTACATTACTGGATGCACTCTGGTATGGTAATGATCAATGAAGAGAAGATGTCTAAGTCTTTAAACAATTTCTTTACAATTAGAGATGTTCTCAAGACTTATGATGCAGAAACTGTAAGATTCTTCCTTTTATCAGGTCAGTACAGAAGCCCTCTTAACTATTCTCAGGAAAATCTTGATAAGGCAAGAGCTGCATTAAACAGATTCTATACAACCCTACGTGATGTTAAATCAATCAAGGAAGTATCAGGTGATGATGAGTATGTTGCAAAATTCAAGGAGTACATGGATGATGATTTCAATACTCCTGGTGCAATATCTGTACTGTTTGATCTTGTAAAACAGATAAATAAGTCTGATGATGAAACTGCAGCTGTTTTAGCTGGCAGATTAAAGCAGCTATCTTCAGTATTAGGTATTCTTGAACAGGATCCTGCAACATTCTTAATGTCTGGCGCTAACAATGATGATGCTCAAGAGATTGAGGCTTTAATCAAAGAGCGTAATGATGCAAGATTAGCTAAAGACTGGGCAAGAGCAGATGCTGCAAGAGACAAGCTTAAGGCTATGAATATTGAGCTTGAGGATGGACCTAACGGTACAACATGGCATCGTAAATAATATATAGCCTTTTAGTTAATATATATTTGAAAAGTGTTGATAACTTCATATATCAACACTTTTTTTATATTTTCTTTTAAGGATTTTTACATATTTGTCCTACTCTTAACATATAAGCAAAAGGATAAATATGTATTTAGAAAAAGCAGTTATTGTTAATTTCAGAGGTATAAGAAAGCTCTGCGTTGATTTTCAAGAAGACAGTACAGTTCTAATTGGTGAGAATCACTGGGGTAAAACATCATTATTACGTGCTTTGTGGATGGTGTTAGGTCAGGGTGAACAGCTGTGTAAGTTTACTAAAGAAGATTTATACGTTCCTATAGAAGTCTCTAACGAAAATCAGATCTTTGATTTTAATGAAAGCGATACACAAAGACCTCCAATAGACTTTACGGAGAAATCGTATTCTGTAAATTCAGATAACCTTTCTACAGAAAAGAGGCATCCTTTTGCGAGATTTTTTAATCCTATTCTAAAAAGAAGTAGCTTAAAGAAACTAAATAAAAATAATGATGCTAGAAAAAATGATAAATCATTCTTTGACGATCTGAATAAGTATATAGATAAACATTTACCTGAAATTGAAAAGGCAGATCAGTATGATTCTACAGATAGACATATAAGAATAGATCTGTACTTTAAAGAATCTCTAGTTAGCGATAAATCAATATATGATGAGTCTTTAAAACCTTACTGGTATTTTGATAAGGATGGGCAGTATTCACTTCATTATCAGATTGTTGCCTTTCAGGATGAAAATCTAAACAAGTTTGTAACAAGACATTCTTTATTGAATCAGAATAATCAGACTCATAAATTTGATGAATGTTTAAAGAAAGCTATTCTAACAATCATAAAGCTAAATCCTGTATTCAGACTTCGTGATAGCCGTATGGAAGCTGCTAATACAACAGGTTCTTTTTACAGCAAACAGCCAAAACTAAAAGAGCTTTTAGACAAGTTATCAGAAGATAATGAATTATCCGCAGAATATGTAAATTCAGTGGTGAACGGGTTAGTTTCTAATTTTGGATCTTTTGTTGAAAAATATTTAACCTGTTATACAAGTTTAGATGACAAAAAGGATGAGAAAACTCAGAAGCGTAATCTTGATGACATCGTAAGAAGACCTGTATCCCTTGAGTCTCTTTCAAATATCAAAAGAATGTTAAAAGCTCCTGGTATAAATAAATCAAAAGCTTTAGCCTCCTATATTTCAATCAATATGCTCATATCAAACAAGGATAGAGAAATTGATCCTAACAGTCAGCCAATAATTATTCTTGAGGATATTGAATCTCGTTTTCATCCATCTTTACTTCTGTCTTTGTGGTCGATTCTTGAACAGACTCAGTCTCAAAAAATTGTTACCACTAACAGCGGTGATCTGCTTTCATCTATTCCCCTTGACAGTTTACGCAGATTAGACAGAAGAGTTTACGACACAATCTGTTATAAGATTGAGAAACATTCTTTAAGCTATGAAGATTTAAGAAGAATAGCTTTTCATATCAGACTTAACAGACCAATGGCGCTTTTTGCAAGAACATGGCTACTTGTTGAAGGTGAAACTGAAGTCTGGTTGCTTACACAGATTGCAAACATTCTTGGTGTATCTTTGCCATGTGAAGGTATCAGAATCATTGAATTTGCACAATGTGGCTTAAAACCACTGATTAAACTAGCATTAGAGCTTGGAATAAATTTCCATGTTTTAGCAGATGGTGATGAAGCAGGAAACAAATATGCTGATACAACAAGAGCTTTTATTGGTAAAAAGAAACCTGAAAAATATCTGACTGTATTGCCACATAAGGACATTGAGCATTATCTGTATGCAAATGGCTATGAAAAGACATTTAAAACAGCGTCAGGACTGGTTTCTGGTAAGTTTTTTCAAAAGAAAAGTAGCTCTATGGACAAAATAATTGATGCTGCCATTAGAAAAAAGAGTAAACCGGGGCTTGCTCTTTTATTAGTTGATGCAATTCAGAAAAAAGGTTTTGGGGGGATCCCAAAAGAGCTCATTCAAATGATTGAAACAGTAAGGCTACTGTAATATCTCAGATACAAAAATGCTCTGATTCTGTAAAGAAATCAGAGCATATATCAAATCAGAATATCAAATATTATTTGACTTCAGCTTTTAATCCGTGCTTTTGAATTAGCTCTTTTAGATCGTTAGCTCTGTCCTCACTTGCAGGATGAGTGCTTGTAATTCTGTTTAAGAATGCAGATGCTGCATTTGGCTTATCGCCAGATTCAGCTTGAGCTTTCTTTTCGAACTGATTCATCTTCTCCATAACAGTAACTGCACCGTTAGGATCGAAGTTTGCCTTATACATAAGCTCAAGGCCTAATTTGTCAGACTCGCTTTCCTGATCACGAGAGAAAGGCATTGCAAATGCAGCTTGATATGCAACGTTAGCTGTATTTGTGATTGACTTCTTTACACCAAGTAAAGATGCAAGTTTTGTAGCTGAAGATTGTAATTCTGCTTGGCTTCTTTGTTCTCTTAAATGCTCTTTGATAGCATGAGAAATTTCATGGCCAATAACAGCTGCAAGCTCATTATCGTTTAACTTTAGAGTGTCATTTAAACCTGTATAAACAACAATCTTTCCACCTGGCATACACCATGCGTTAACTGTTGACTCTTTAATGGTATTAACTTCCCAGTTCCAGCCTTTGCAGTCAGCTCTAAGCTCTGGTGCTACCTTGATTAAGCGATCTGATATCTTTTTAACTCTGCTGTAGAACTTCTTATCAGCGTTTAAAGTTTTCTGTGCTTTTGCCTGAGCTAAAACCTGATCGTAACTTTCCTTTGCTTCTTGATTTAACTTTTCTTCAGAAATCAGCATAAGCTGACTTCTGTCATCTCCAAACATAGAAGTTGTGTTAGTTGTGCATCCCTGAAGATATAAGGCAGATAAAATAACTGCAATAATAAATTTAAATTTCATTTTTGTGTCCAGAATTTAAGAAAAATGTGAGCGTATTTTATCACTTTTTTTGGCTTATTCTAGATTTTGAATCTGCTCTCTCATCTGCTCGATAAGCACCTTTAAATCCACTGCAATTTTTGTTAACTCAATTGAAGATGCCTTTGATGCAAGTGTATTAGACTCACGGTTAAGTTCCTGCATCATGATGTCTAATCTCTTACCTACAAGACCACCTTTTTGAAGAATATTTCTAACCTCAGCAATATGAGCACATAGTCTGTCATATTCTTCTTGAACATCAGCTTTTTGAGCTGCTAAGACAACTTCCTGTTCAATTCTGTTTTCATCAACTTCAATATCAAAAGAAGCAATCTTATCAAGAAGTTTCTGTCTTTGATCTGAAACGATTTTATCTAGCATTGGTTTGATTTTCTGAACGCAGGTTTCAACGTTATCAAGTAAAGAAAGTAAGGAAACTTTTAGTTTTTCTCCTTCCCTTTTTCTGCTTTCTATTAGCTTTTCAAGAGCTCTTTTAAATCCATCATTAAGCTTCTTTTCAATTTCTTCATTTAATCCACTGCCGTTCTTGAGAATACCTGGTGTATTAAGTATCTCCAAAGCATTTATCTGAGCAAAATCGATGTGCTTCTTTATGGTGTTTATGCTTTTTGCAAATTTCTCAAGTTCAGTATCATCAATTTGTGACAGTTCTGAACTGTTGATAAGCGTACTAACAGTACATTCAATTTTTCCTCTTTTCAGATATTCTGCACACAGTGCTCTGAAATTTGATTCAAGGTGAGCAATATTGTCTGACAGCTTGAAGTAAGCATCTAAAAATCGATTGTTTACTGTTTTAACAGTAATAGAAAAAGAAAGTTCATTTGAATTATATTGAACGCTTGCAGCGCCGGTCATGCTAAAGATTGAACTCATAAGAATCCTATTAAAATTAAGAAATTGCTAAGCTGCTTTATAAAGCCGTTAGTTATACAAAGCAAATCAGAAAATTATTCCATGATATTAAGTTAATGCAAAATTGTTATCATGAATTTACTCCTAGTGCTTCTGTAACATCTTTTAAGAATTTTGGCTTATTAAATTTAATATCAAAATCCTTTATCATTATCTTTGTTTTATCTTCAAGCATGAAGCTAAAAGTTGGATAAATGACTAATTCTTTTTTGTAATCTTGGTTTTGCAAGTATATTTTATCTTTATCCAAAACAATTTGTATTGAATGTGATTTTAGAATATTTTCTAATTGATAGATTAGATTAACTTGGTTTGAGTATGAATAAGGCGAAGGAGTCTTTCCTTCAACTCCCCATAAAAGAAGATCAAGTGCAGCTGTTCTGTCTAATTCTCCATGAACAAATTGATTTCTATAATGCTTTAAACAATTGCGACAAGCATAATCACAGTTACAAGAATTTAGAATAATCTTTGTCTTTTCAATAAGTTCCTTAATTCTAGTGCTCAAATTAGTTGAGTATCCTGCCCCACTTGATAACTGGTCATACAGATATATGTCAGAACATGTAATTCCATTTTCTTCTCTTAATCTGAAACCAGTATTCAACTCAGTAAAATCTATATCTAATAATTGACTTCCTGCTAAACGCAATGCTTCAGCTACAGTCTGAGATGCTCTTTTTAACCATGTCATACACGATTCATTATTAGAGAAATCTTTATTACTCGAGTTTCCCAGATAAAAAATTTAATTAAACCTAGATACACTCTAGTGTTGATGCTCTTTAAAAACTTGTATTG
>NZ_JAGFNY010000017.1 GCF_019448115.1 Succinivibrio faecicola
TGCTGATGGTACTCCACCAAGACCTGGTCTAAAGCTTCATATAGCATTCTCTCTTGTAAAACAAAGCTTCGTATATGTGGAAATCACTGAAGCTGTAGGCTCTGAAAGAGATTCTGTACTTGTAGACAGATTCAAAAACAGCCTTATTATCTGTGACAGAGGCTACGTAGACGAAGAGCTTGAACAGAGAATAAATGAGAGCGGTATCCTGTACCTTATCAGAGGTAAATTAAGCACTGCAGCCACCATTGATAAAGCCTTTGGTGATGATGGAAAGACAATACCTGAGTTTAAAGGTAAAAGGGTAAATAAACTTCCTTCTCATACCTGTGCTGACTTGAATGTTACCTTTGATTCTGGTCATAAGAGCAGAGTTATTGTCCGCTATAACGTCAACTGTTCCGATGATGATAAACGTTCTATCCTAAGAACCAATATCCCAAGAAACATATTAGGTGCTAAACAGATTTACCTGCTCTACAGACTCAGATGGGCTATTGAACTGTTTAACAAAGCCAATAAGCGCAGTAACTGCTTAAAAAGCATTAACTCCGCTAATGAGAACATCATTCTCAGTTTCATTCTGCTGTCTTTAGCTGTATCCGTCATCAAGACTTTTACCGGTCTTAAATGTATTATCGGCAAAGGTCTTGAATGGATTTCCATGCTAAAGCTGCATAAACAGAATGAATGCTTTGAAACTTTGTTCAAAGCTTTACTCTATCGTAAGTTGTCCACTGTATATCAAATTTTTAAAGAGCTTCTCGATGACATAGCTCTGCTCTGTCAAAGAACAAAACCATCTAATCGAGATGCTGTTAAGTTGAAAGATCTGCCAACTTTAGTGTGGCAGATCATTAACCAGCCTAACCCTTCTGCTAAAATTGCTTAAGGTCTTGGGTATGATAGAATTTTCACCTTTAAATATGGAAAATTTGATATATTTCAAATTTTATAACACAATATTAACTTAATGAATGATTCTTATTAAGAGTCCAATTCATATCCAATTGAGCATTAAGAATATAATCATGCATATTTATAAGGCTTGAACGATGGCCGACACTTATAATAAGAGAATTATTTAGCTCATCTCTAATCATTGTATATGCTCTCTTTTCAAGATCCTCATCAAGAGCTGAACTTGCCTCATCTAAAAACAGCATTCCAGGCTTTAATATAAGGGCTCTGATTATTGCTATTCTCTGCTGTTCTCCTAAGGATAGCATTGATGAGTAATTGTCTACTTTATCTAAATCCTTAATAAGATGTGACAGTGATAACTGCTCTAGATACTTTTCAGCAAGTCCGTCACTTCTTGCTTCAGAAGGATAGTATATTGCATCTCTTAATGATCCCTGTGGAAGATATGGTCTTTGAGATAGGAACAATGAGTTCTTATTCTCAGGAAGAGTGATATCACCCTGTGCATGTGGCCATATGCCTGCAATAGCCTTAATGAATGTAGACTTTCCGCAACCTGATGGACCTCTTATCAGTAATGAACTGTCTGATGCAAGCTCAAGATTTAAATTAGAGCAGAGCTTTTTTGACTGTGGAGTAAACAGTGAAAGATTGTCTACCTTAAATCTGTTTCCTGAAAACTTAGGTTTAAGGCATTTAATTTCGTTACTTGAATCCATACTGTCAAAAAACAGAGCCAGACGGTCTACCACTGCTTTATAGTTTGCCCATGATGAGAATGAACTTATAACAGTTGAAAGTGAATCCTGTACTCTACCGAATGCTGAATTAATCTGCATGATTGAGCCAATGGTAATAATCTTTGCAAAATACATTGGTGCCGCAATCAAAATAGGAAAAATAACAGCTGTCTGAGCATAACCTAACGTAAAGAAACCAAGTCTCTTTTCCCTTTTAATCAGTTTAATATAGTTTTTAACAACTTCTGAAAAACTGTAGCCAAGATATCTCTCTTCTGATGAATGACCTTTATAAAGAGAAATAGACTCAGCATTTTCTCTTACTCTTATAAGAGAGAAACGAAAATCAGCTTCAAAACGCTGCTGTCTGAAATTAAGTCTTACAAGTGGCTTTCCTATCTTGAAGGTAATAAGTGTACCTACAAGAGCATAGATAATTCCAAGATATAGCATATATCCGTTTGGAAGATGCAGACTGTAGCCAAAAACCTCCATGGTAACAGCATGAGACAGATCCCAGAGAACAACACCGAATGTACCTAGCATTGCAAGATCCGAAGCTGTTCCTAAAAGCAGGGAAATGGTATAGCTTACAAAGCTACTTAAATCCTCAGAAATACGCTGGTCCGGGTTTTCTGTTTTTCTATCTTCAAGCTGCATCTTGTAATAGGTATCACTCTCAAGATAATCTTTCATTACTCTTGTTGTGAAGAATCGTCTCCATCTTATTGCAAGAACAGATCTCAAATAGGAATTATAAACAGATACGATTACATGGATTGTTGCAAGTATTGCAAATAGCATCAGCTGATACTTGAATCCTTCAAGATTGTACTGCTGAACCGTGTCCCAAAAGTCCTTGTACCAGGTATTGAAAACCTTGGCTAAATAAATAGCACCTGAGGTTAGACCTATGATGAGAGCAAGGATAAACCATGAAAATAATGATTCTTTTGAAGTCCAGTAGATTTTTATCATTCTTGCTGCTGCCTTTACGGAAACCTTTAAAGGCAGACTGTCTGAGCCGTGAAATCTCTCTCTTAGACTTTCTGAATCGTGCTCATCTTTAAAAATCGAGGTTTTAAACATTGTTTTACCTTAAAAACTTTTCGACGAGTCTTGCAACGCCATCTTCTTGATTTGTAAGTGTAACTACTGTTGCAGCTTCCTTTACACTATCAAAACCGTTAGCCATAGCAACACCAAGACCTGCAGCCTTAATCATAGCAAGATCGTTATCAGCATCTCCAAATGCCATGGCATTTTCAGCTTTATAACCTAATGTTTCGCAAAGCTGGGTTAAGGCAGTGCCCTTTGTAGATTTATGAGGTATAAACTCAAGGAAGTGTGCCTCTGAGCGAAGAACTGCAAAGAATGATGAAAGCTCCTCAGGAACATTCTTTGATAGTCTGTCTAAATCCTCTTTTGGACCTACAATAAGGATTTTATAAAACTCATCTGTATCCTTAAAATCATAGAAATCTACCTGTTTAAAACCAACATTTCCATTGTCGATTTCTCTTTGGGTATGTGGATTGTGATCTTCAATAACAAGGCCAAAATCCTTCGTATAGGCATGAACTTTAAGAGAATTTGCATGAGCAAGATCTACAACCTTTCTAATAATGGAAAAAGGAGCTGTTTTCTTGCATACTAAAGGGAAGTGAATATCACTATTAGCTTTTATATAGTCAGATAGTCTTGCTACACCTGCACCATTAAAACAAACTGCATAAGAATTCTCATTTAAACAGCCAAGCATATCCATATAACGAACTGCACTCTTAGGATGTCTTCCTGTTGCAATTACGATTGAATATCCCTGATTCTGTGCTTTTTGAAGTGTGCTGATGGTATATTCACTGATAGTCTTATCATCTCTTAAAAGTGTATCGTCAAGATCAAGAGCTATAACCTTGTATTTGTCATAATCAACAGGCAGTGTGTCTAATGTATATTTAGCCAAAATTGTCTCCTTTATCTAATACAGGATAAAGTTTACCAAAATAGGTATCACTTGAGAATTGAAAAAGCGATTAAATGGCAATCTTCCTTTGGGTAAAAGGAATAAAACGAAAAAAGTCCACCGCACAGGATGGACTTTATCTAAACTATTGAATTATTCAGATTAGTACAGCTTGGTACATACTGAAATTGTATCAGAAACTACCTGACCAACATTTGCAAAGTGACATTCATAAGAATGGCCCTGCTCATCTCTTACCTTGAACTTACCGTTATAGGTCTTAGTTGGGTTGGTTCTGTATGCATCAGTTTCATCCTCATCAGGCTGAATTACGATGGTAGGCTTGTTTCTTGGCTGCACAGTCTCGGTATATACACCGTCATCAGTTGTAGGGTTAGACTGTAAAGATGAAGCATTGCGATTTGCTTTCTTTGATTTTTTCTCTGAACCACCGCTTAATGAGAAGTTGAATAAAGCGCCACCGCTTTCACCAAATTCTTCTTCAATATTTACTTCTTTACCGAACTGCTCCCACTTACCATCAGCATTGCGCTTCTTACATGATGCCTGTGTAGTCTTGCTCAGATTTGCACCCATACGGCATCTGTAACGGTTATCCTCTTTGTCTAAAACTTCAAAGGTAATATCATTTAATCCAGTTCTGATTGAATCGCGATCTAATGTTAAATTATCTTCTGCAATATCAAGAGTTTCAGCTGCTTTTTCTTTATAATCTGCATCAGTTGACATCATTGTTGATAATGCAGCACAACCTGTCAAATTAAGAGCACCTACCACAGCAATTGATAATAACAGTTTTTTATTCATTGATATAAAGTCCTAATCTATTAAAAATAATGAAAAGATTTTAGCTATTTGACCGTGTGTTTATAAATAAGTTCTACTCTTAGGTGCGATCTGTGTCACTAAATTACAAAAAGAGCCAGTTTCCTGGCCCTTTTGTTTACTAGGAGTTAACCCTAAACACCAGCTTTCTTTAAAGCTGCATTTACAATTTCCTGAGCTTCAGTTTCGATACGCTTTAAGTGATCTTCACCCTTGAAGCTTTCCATGTAGATCTTGTAAACATTCTCAGTACCTGAAGGACGTGCTGCAAACCAGCCATTCTCTGTTACAACCTTCAGACCACCGATAGCAGCACCATTGCCAGGAGCACAAGTTAACTTATCAATAATCTTCTCACCTGCAAGCTCACTTGCTTCAACAGCAGATGGATCAAGTTTCTTTAATGCACTCTTCTGAGCTGGATTTGCAGGAGCATCAACACGATCGTAGTAAGGGCGGCCATACTTCTCGATTAGTGCATTGTAATGCTCTGATGGATCCTTACCAGTTACTGCAAGCATTTCAGCGCTTAACAATGAAGCGATGATACCATCCTTATCTGTAGTCCAAACAGAACCATCCTTGCGTAAGAATGAAGCACCAGCTGATTCCTCACAGCCAAAAGCTAATGACTTGTCAAACAGACCTGGAACGAACCACTTGAAGCCAACTGGTACTTCGTAAGCCTTGCGGCCTAAACCTTCAGCAACACGGTTCATCAGATTTGAACTTACTACGGTCTTACCAACCATTGCGCTCTTAGGCCAGTTGTCACGGTGTGTATAGATGTAGTTGATTGCAGCTGACAGATAGTGGTTTGGATTCATTAAACCGCTGTGACATACAATACCGTGTCTGTCATAGTCAGGATCGTTACCCCAGGCAATATCAAAATCATCCTTTAATGAGATTAGACCTGCCATTGCATATGGGCTTGAGCAGTCCATTCTGATCTTGCCGTCACGGTCAATACACATGAATGAGAAGGTTGGGTCAACAGCATAGTTTACAACCTTAAGATTTAGGTTGTACTTATCTGCAATTCTATCCCAGTAGTAAAGACCTGAACCACCGAGTGGATCAACGCCCATCTTGATACCAGACTGTGAAATTGCCTCAAGATCGATAACCTCACCTAAAGCATTAACATAGTCTGAGAGCATATCATGCTCTTTAACATTAGATAACTTGATAGCCTGAGAATAAGGAATTCTCTTAACGCCCTGAAGCTTGTTCTTTAGAATTTCGTTTGCTCTGTTCTGAATTACTGATGTAATTTCAGTACCAGCAGGACCACCATCAGTTGGATTATATTTGAAACCACCGTTTGATGGAGGATTGTGAGATGGAGTGATAACAATACCATCTGCTAAACCAGAGGTACGGCCTCTGTTGTAATTTAAAATTGCAAAAGAAACTGATGGAGTTGGAGTGTAACCATGGTCGGTCTCAACACGAACCTCAACACCGTTAGCACCTAGAACCTCAATTGCTGTTGCTAAAGCAGCCTCTGATAAAGCATGAGTATCCATACCGATGAACAGAGGGCCAGTGATTCCCTCTTTCTGACGGTACTCAGCGATTGCCTGTGAAATAGCAAGAATATGAGACTCAGTGAATGAACCGTTTAATGAAGTACCACGGTGTCCTGAAGTACCGAAACTTACTAACTGCTCTGGATCATCTAAATCAGGAGTATTCAGATAATAAGCAGCCATTAAACGAGGGATATTATCTAAATCTGCAAAGGTAGCTTTCTGACCAGCTTTCTGATGCAATGCCATGTTTTATTTCCTTTTTTAAGTTAATTCCAGCAACCTATAAAAGCAGGATTAAAAACACCTGAATCGGTTGAGAGAACATAAAAACAAAATTTTTTTAGATATTACCATAAATTCGTGATCAAATATACAAAATTACGAAATATAAAAAGAAGAAATGGCTTATAAATCGCAAAGCCAAAATATGAACTTAAATTGTGCACAACAAAAATAACAAAGGCCTCAAACCATATGGCTGAGGCCTTGTGAAAAACATCCAATAAACCAGTTATTAGTTGTTTACGTTCTTCTTTAATTCTGCACCAGCAGTGAATGAAGGAGTCTTGGTTGCAGGAATGTTAATAACTGCACCGGTCTGAGGATTTCTGCCTTCACGAGCAGCTCTTGCTGTAACCTTGAAAGTACCAAAACCAACTAACTGAACGCGGTCACCTGAAGCTAAAGCTGCGCTGATTGTCTCTACAACTGCCTCTAAAGCCTTGCGTGAACTTGCTAATGGTAAACCAGAACGATTTGAAATCTGCTCGATTAGTTCAGACTTATTCATAAACTAAATATCCCTAATTTTTTTTAAATTAAAATTTAATTAAATCTTTTCTCAGGAAAAACCTGATTAACGCCCTATGTATTATTGTTTTTATATTTAACAAACATCCTTTAAGCGTTTAAACGTCGGGTAGTATACGCTATAAAAATTTTTTTTGTAGTCTTGACTAAATACAAAAATGCATAAATATCATGTTTCAACATAATCATAGCGTTTAACTTAATACAGTTATCTATTTGATTTATATAGATATTTATACTTTTTTTTAATTTTTTTCTTACTTTATCATTTTTTTTTGATTACTGTAAAAAAAATAATTTTCACTATTCTAGTGAATCATATACATCAAGTTTTATCGAAAAAATGCAGATAATCTATTTTTTTGGTTAGTGATTTCTCTATTTTCTTTATATTAAAGATGAACAACACAGAAATTTTCCATAAAGTAAACTCAGTTAAAATTACAGTTATTTTTTTCAATTTCGTGCGTTTACGTCACAAAATTGATACAATATGCCATCAAAAAATTCTTTAACCATTCCATTTTTAGCAAGGGAGCTAGTCTTTAACATGGAATTATTATTACGTCCTATCAAGCGTGCACTTATCAGCGTTTCAGATAAAGAAGGTATTGTAGATTTTGCTAAGGCATTAAGAAGCCGTAATGTTGAGATCCTATCAACTGGCGGTACTGCAAAGCTGTTAGCAGATAACGGTGTTGAGGTTATCGAAGTATCTGACTACACCAAATTCCCTGAAATGATGGACGGCAGAGTTAAGACTTTGCATCCTAAGATTCACGGTGGTATTTTAGGTCGCCGCGGTCTTGATGAGCAGGTAATGGCTGATCATGATATTCTTCCAATCGATCTTGTAGTTGTTAACCTGTATCCATTTGTAAAGACTGTTTCAGATCCAAACTGTCCTCTTGAGAAGGCTATTGAAAACATCGATATCGGTGGTCCAACCATGGTTCGTGCAGCAGCAAAGAACAACCGCGATGTTGCAATCGTAGTAAGAGCAAAGGATTACAACCGTGTTATTGATGAAATGGATGCTAACGATGGTTCATTAACATATGCAACTCGCTTTGATTTAGCAATTGCAGCTTATGAGCATACAGCAGCTTATGACAGTGCAATTGCAAACTACTTTGGCACTAAGGTACCTGATTACGGTATCACAGATGGAACTCAGTCAACTCTGCCACGTACTTTAAATCTGAACTATGTAAAGCTTCAGAGCATGAGATACGGTGAGAATCCACATCAGAAAGCAGCATTCTATGCTGACATTGATGCTCACGATTCAGGCATCTCAACAGCTAAACAGATTCAGGGTAAAGAGCTTTCATACAACAACATCGCTGATACAGATGCTGCAATTGAGTGTGTAAGACAGTTTGAAGAGCCATGCTGTGTAATCGTTAAGCATGCAAACCCATGTGGTGTTGCTTTAGGTGCTAACCTAACAGAAGCTTACAAAGATGCATTCAACTGCGACAGCGAGTCAGCATTCGGTGGTATCATCGCATTCAACAAGGAATTAGATGGTGCAACTGCAAAGGCAATCGTTGACAATCAGTTCTGCGAAGTTATCGTTGCCCCTTCAGTAAGCAAGGAAGCAATTGAAGAAGTTGCTCGCAAGAAGAACATTCGTTTATTAGAAACAGGTCCTCTAAATCAGGCTCAGCCTCGTTATGACTTCAAGAGAGTAAATGGTGGTCTGTTAGTTCAGGAAGCTGATCTTGAAGTTGTAAGACGTGAAGATCTAAAGGTTGTTACCAAGAGAGCTCCAACTGAAGATGAGATGGACGAGCTTTTATTTGCTTGGAAGGTTTGCAAATTCACAAAATCAAATGCAATTGTATACACAAACGGAAAGAAGACTCTTGGTATTGGCTGTGGTCAGACAAGCCGTGTATTCTCAGCACGTATTGCTTGCCTAAGAGCTGATGATGCTAAGTTATCACTTGAAGGTGCAGCATTAGCATCAGATGCATTCTTCCCATTCCGCGATGGTGTTGATGCAGCTGCAGCTAAGGGCATCAAGTGCATTATCCAGCCAGGTGGCTCAATCCGCGATCAGGAAGTTATCGATGCTGCTGATGAGCATGGTATTGCAATGGTATTTACTGGAATGCGTCACTTCCGTCATTAATTTGAGGATCTAACATGAAAGTATTAATTATCGGTAACGGCGGCAGAGAGCACGCTTTAGCATACAGAGCAGCTCTGTCACCATTAGCACAGAAGGTTTTTGTAGCTCCTGGTAATCCTGGTACAGCATCAGAGCCTAAGATGGAGAACGTAAACATCGGTGTTGATGATATCGAAGGTTTAGTTGCTTTTGCTAAGAAAGAGGCAATTGATCTTACTATCGTTGGCCCTGAGGCTCCTTTAGTTGCAGGTGTTACAGATGCTTTTGAAAAGGAAGGCTTAAAAATCTTCGGACCTAGCAAGGCTGGAGCTCAGCTTGAAGGTTCAAAGTCTTTTACAAAGGATTTCTTAAAGCGTCATAACATTCCAACTGCAGCTTATGAAGTTTTCACAAAAACTGATGCAGCTGTTGAATACATCAAGGCACAGGGCGCTCCTATCGTAATCAAGGCTGATGGTCTTGCAGCTGGTAAGGGTGTAGTTGTTGCCATGACTGAGCAGGAAGCTATCGATGCTGTTCACAGCATGTTAGATGATCATCAGTTCGGAGATGCATCTGCTTCAGTTGTTATTGAAGAGTTCATGGAAGGTGAAGAGGCTTCTTTCATTGTAATGTCTGACACTCTAAATGCACTTCCTATGGCTACATCACAGGATCACAAGCGCGTAGGTGACGGTGATACTGGGCCTAATACAGGTGGTATGGGTGCTTACTCACCTGCACCTGTTGTAACAGATGAGGTTTACAAGAAGGTTATGGATCGTATTATCAACCCTACCTTAAAAGGAATGGCTGATGACGGTATTCCATACAAGGGATTCTTATATGCAGGACTTATGATTGATAAGAACGGTGATCCACGTGTTGTTGAATTCAACTGCCGTTTTGGTGATCCAGAAACTCAGCCAATCATGATGAGAATGCAGTCTGATCTTGTTGATCTTTGCTACAAAGCATGTACTGTTGGCGGACTTGCAAACGTTGAAATCAAATACGATCCACGTCCTGCAATCGGCGTTGTACTTGCAGCTCACAATTACCCTGCATCACCAAGAAAGGGTGACAAGATCACTGGCCTTGATTACAAGGGCTCTGATGATGTTAAGGTATTCCAGGCTGGTACAAAGCAGGTAGGTGACGATATCGTAACCTCAGGTGGTCGTGTATTATGCGTTACCGCTTTAGGTGAAACTGTTGAAGATGCACGCAATAAGGCTTACGAGCATATCAAGCACGTAAACTTTGACGGCATGTTCTACAGAAATGATATCGCATGGCGTGCAATCAACCGCAAATAAGAGGATTAAATGGCTGAGGAAATAATTAAGGAAAGTATTCTTTTCTGTCTAACTTTCCTCGCCAATCTCTTTGCCAGTGTCTCCGGTGGAGGCGCTGGTTTCATCCAGTTTCCTGTTCTTATTCTATTAGGACTTCCATTTGCAACAGCTTTAGGCACACATAAGGTTGCAGTTGTTTTCCTTGGAATTGGGGCACTGTCTAAAAAAGGTATTAGTAAGGATTTTAAATTTGACCGTGGCGTTGTTCTTTCAATGCTTCTTGTAGGTTGTCCTTGCGTAGTACTTGGATCAGTAATTGTTATTTCAGTTCCTTCAGCAATCGCACAGATTTGTCTTGGTTTTATTACCATTGCTTCAGGTATTTACACATTATTTAAAAAGAGTTTCGGCTCAACAGGTATTTCAAACCGCTCCTTAAAAAGAACCATACTTGGTGCTACCCTATTAGGTCTTGTAGGTCTGTTCTCAGGATCTCTGTCATCTGGTGCAGGTCTTTTTGCAACTCTTACTTTAGTAACCATTTTCGGATTGGAACTTAAAAGAGCTATTATGCATACAATGATTTTTGTTGCGACAATATGGAATGCAATCGGAGCATTTACAGTTGGAGCTTTGACATCTATATGTTATCAATGGCTTCCTGTAATGATAGCTGCAGCTTTTTTAGGATCTTTTCTTGGAACAACACTGCTGATAAAGATGCCAGTTAGAAACGTAAGAATCATTATGTCAGCAGTATCTGTATTGAGTGGCGTTATTCTTATTGCAGAAGGTATCAGTTAGTCTTCAAGTGTTAGACCAATATTACTTACGCCTTCGTTTAAACCTAATTTCTTAAGTTTAGCTGTAAGTGATGCATCTCTTTTAGCATCTTTCAGCAACTCAAGAAGCTCAACCTGAAAATTAACTTCATCGTCAACTTCTTTTATTTCGCGAAGCTCTTCATCTGAAAAGTCTGAATCTGACTCCTGCTCTATTTTTCTTACAACACCTGCTAAAGATGCTTTTGAAGCCATAAGAGCTTCTTCACCTTCATGCATAACAATTGCAAGAACAGATGCACTAAGGGCTATTGTTGCATCCAAAGAAAACAGATCACCTACAGATAGCTCCTGTTTTTCATCATCTAATAGATAAGGCTCCAGCTCGTCTAAGGTCTCTTCGAGATCGATGTGATTGAATTTATCCTGATGAAACTGCCACATGGTATCAAGTGTTTTTGAAAACATCTTTTTACCACCCTTTACATCATTAACATCACACCATAGTGCATAATTTGGGTACTGTCTTTGAGCAAGAACAAGAGCGAACAAACTCTGTCTCCATGGACTTAATTTGCATAGGATAGGATAGAATTTCTCGCCAAAAATCATGACAAACCTCAAAATAACTAATCAAAACTGCGAAAAATGTATATTTTATGCTGTTTTATATAATGAATACCTAATAAACATATTGTATACTAAAAAACAGGATTTTTTATATTAATATAACATAGCATATAGAAGTCTTAACTACCGCAAAATCTACTTAGCAATGCATGTTCTTTTTTACGAGGGCTTTGCTATGGAATGTTTTGTTTCAAATAGTTTAGACTTTGAAAAAAAATATACAATGATTTCAGAAGATTACATCTCGAAAGAAGCCATCGGAGTAGGATTTACAAAAGGCCCTCTTTCGAAAAAACACAACAAATTTATTTTTGGAACATTCTTTGTCGCCTTAGCGCTGTCAATAGCTACTAACCAGGACTTATACTCTTCAGAAGAAGAGGATCTCGTTGCTTCCAATACAAAAGATAATTCAGGTTTTCTATATTCACCAGAGGCTGATGATGCATCTGATGAATTAGTTCCATTGGCTCAAACCTATGCATCAACAACTTCTGATAAAAAAGAAGCTTTAGAAAACTATGATGACGGTCTGTCAGATGTTGACCTTGCTGATGCTGATGCTCAGATAAATAAAGAAGTTTCTGCTCTTGCAACAAATACTGACAAAAATCAGACTCGTGCATACAGTGCTAAATGGATGTCAGAAACAGTTCAAAGCGGTGACAGTATTTCTTCCATATTTAAAGATCTGAATATTTCAGCTTCTACTCTTGCAAATATGGTTGGTTCTGATGCCGCTATCAAGAAAAAAGTTAATAATCTGAAAATCGGTGAAAGTCTATCATTCCTCGTATCAGATAACGGCGAACTTCTTGTATTCATTAAACAGGTATCTGACAAAGAACAGATTCGTTTCTATAAAAATGCCAACGGATATTCATCTGTTTATGAAAAGCTTGGCTCTTACGCTTTAGATGATAATACAGCAAACTCTGCTGCTGAATTAGCTTTTGCAGAAAATGAAACCAAGGTTGAACAGAAGGTTACACAGGCTCCTGTTACAGCACCGGCTATTGAGCAGAAGAAATCAAGTTTTGAGAGCAGAGGCAGACTTGTACTGGTTACCATCAATCATGGTGAAACCTTCTCTCAGGCTGCTAACAGAGCAGGCATTACCTATAATGAAATTAACAAAATTATTCAGATGTTCAAGGGTAAGATTCTGTTCTCAAGAAATATTCGCTCAGGCGATACCATGAGAGTACTGTTTGACAAGGCTAACGGTCAGGGAAAGATTCAGGCTGTTGAATTCAATCTAACTCGTGGTGGAAAGATCGCTACATACCTCAACGCCGCAGATGGAAGATACTATGATGAGAATGGTGTTAATGATACAGCAACAACATTTGCGCGATTCCCATTCCATGCCAGGGTAAGAGTAACATCTCCATTTAACCCTGCAAGACGACATCCTGTTACTGGTAGAGTTCGTCCTCACAATGGTGTAGATTTCGGTCTTCCTGTCGGTAGCGTAATTTTTGCTCCATCAAATGGTGTAGTTGACAAGGCCGCATTCTCTAGATCAGCTGGATACTATATCGTTTTAAGACACCATGGCGGTTATTCAACAGTTTATATGCATCTATCAAAGCTTTCAGTAAAGCCTGGTCAGAGAGTTAAGGCTGGTAACATAATTGCTCGTTCTGGTAATACAGGTATTTCAACTGGTCCCCATCTGCACTATGAAGTACGTGTAAACGGAAGAGCTGTTAATCCTCTGAGAGTAAAACTTGAAAGCTCAAGTTCAACTGTTAACTCAAAGGCAAGAAAGGCTTTTGCAGTTTCTGTTCAGAAATACAAAAAGGAATTACATCAGAATAACCTGATGGCAAAACTATAAATAATTTTTCCTCCAGATAGGCCTCTTTTTAAGAGGCCTATATTTTACCTCATGTTTTTTATGACTTTTCTTTAGTTCTTTGACTGTTGTATCAAATTAAATCTCAAACTTTTGGTATGTTTAAGACATAATAATAAACATAAGAGGTAGAGCTATGGGTGTATCAGATTTTGGTAAAAAATTTAATACCACACTACAGAATGTTGATGAGAAATACAGCTGGATCAATGACATGATCAAAGCACGACAGGAGCTTGTAATCATGTATATAAAGCTTCTCAACGTATCCTTATCAAGAAGTTCAAACCAAAAAGATGTATGTTATCCATCTTATGAGGATGTCACAGATTTCTGTAATCACCTAATCGATTATATTTCCCATGGTCATTTTGACCTCTATCCAAAGATAATTGAGCTTATCGAAAACTGCTCTGGCCGTTCTTTATCAATTGCTAACAGAACAATGCCAAGGATCGAGCAGACAACTGACTTTTTAATGAAATTTACTGACAAATATGCTGATGATCTTGATGAAGGAAAGATGCAGACTTTAAAAAAGGATCTTGAATCAGTTGGTAAATGTCTTGAACTTAGACTAAAAAATGAGGACCGACTTATCATCGCGCTCAGACTTGTTCATACTATAGTAACTCAAATTTAAAGAACATTCTTTTAATTAAAACCTTTCTGCATTTTCAGAAAGGTTTTTTAAATAGAAAATCAAAAAATAAGTTCATATCAAAAAGCAAAAACTGTAACCTATGTTTGTTATTTAATAAAGAAGCTGGAAAGCCGGCGTTTAATGATGCAGCATCACTATTTGAACCGGCTCTTTTACAGAATTAGATAAGATTAAACAGATCTGATACGCGGCGCACTGTGATAACCTGTACGCCGTTTTCTTTTTTCCTTGGAGCATTGTCATAAGGAACAATGATCTTTACAAAGCCCTGTTTTACAGCTTCACTGATTCTTTCCTGGCCATATGCCACAGGTCTAATCTCACCAGTTAATCCAATTTCGCCAAAAGCGATTGTACCTTTATCAATTGGCTTGTTTTTAAATGATGATATAAGAGCTAAAACTAACGGAACATCAGCTGATGTATCTTCAATCTTTAAACCACCAACAATATTCACAAATACGTCCTGATCTGCAAGAGCAAAGCCTGCATGTCTGTGTAGAACAGACAGAATCATAGATAATCTATTCTGATCGGTACCTAATGACAAACGCCTTGGATTATTAAAAATAGAAGAATCAACTAGAGACTGAAGCTCAACAAGAAGTGGTCTTGTACCTTCCCAGGTAACCATTGCAAGAGAGCCTGGTGCTACCTGTTCCTGACGATTCAAAAAAATTGCTGATGGATTTTTAACTTCAACAAGACCGCCATCTGTCATTGCAAATACACCGATCTCATTTACAGCACCGAATCTGTTTTTCTGACAGCGTAAAGTTCTATAGCGCATATCAGTACCAGCCTCAAGTATCACTGAGCAGTCAACACAATGCTCTAGGATCTTAGGACCTGCCAGTGTACCATCCTTTGTAACATGGCCAATCATAAAGACTGCTATGTTAGATTTTTTTGCAAACTGAGTTAATGCTGCAGCGCCTTCACGAACCTGAGAGACAGATCCTGGTGCTGATTCTATGCCATCAACATGCATAACCTGTATAGAATCAACTATTAAAACTTCAGGTTTTAACTCTCCAGCCATCTGACAGATCTGATCTATTGAGGTCTGAGCTGCTATCTTTATACCATTAGAATTTATCTTAAGACGATTAGCTCTGATTGCAACCTGCTGCAAAGACTCCTCGCCAGTTACATATAAAACTTTATGTGACTGACAGAGTTTTCCTACAGTCTGCAAAAGTAGTGTTGATTTACCTGCACCTGGATTACCACCAATAAGAACAACAGATCCAGCGACAATGCCTCCACCTAAAACTCTGTCAAACTCGCTGTAACCAGTTGAAACTCTCTGTTTTGAAGTTAGATCAACACCTGACAGGTCATATACAGTATTCTCTGTTGCTCCTGCAAAACCGCTGAGAGCTCTTGCAGCAGCTTTTGAGCCTGCTGAAGGAGCAGACGATTCAATTACCTCAGAAATTGAAGCAGCCTCTCCACATTCTGAGCAGATACCCTGCCATCTTGGATAGCGGGCTCCACAGGCTGAACAGATATAAATACTTTTAGACTTTGCCATATTTTCTAAGAATTAAGTTTTAACAGTAATGCAACTGCTGATAAATCAGAGTAGCTGATTGAAAAAGGTGCTTTTTGCTTTACTAATGGTTTTGCGTGATAGGCAACACCTAAACCTGCAACCTCAATCATTTTAAGATCGTTTGCTCCATCGCCTAAAACGACAATCTGCTCTTTTTCGATGCCATGCTTTTGAGAAAGCTCAAGAACACCTTCTCTCTTTACCTCTGCATCAACAATTCTCTTATCAACTTTTCCTGTTAACTTTCCATCAACAATTTCAAGAGAATTTGCATAAACAGCATCAAGGTTGTATTTCTTTTCAAGAACGCAGATTAGCTGTTCAAAACCACCAGAACAGATAGCCTTATAAAAACCATTATCTGATGCAGTCTTCATAAGATAATCAAGACCATCAGTCTCTTTCATGATTTTTTTAACATCTTCAATTACATTAGCATCGCCATCTTTGAGCATTGATACACGCTTTGTAAGAGAGGTAGCAAAATCAAGACCACCGTGCATAGCCTGTGATGTAATCTGTGCTACTTTGTCAAAAACACCAAGACGACGAGCAATTTCATCAATACCTTCAATCTGAACTGAGGTCATATCCATATCTAGACAAATCTGACCTTTCTTTTTTAAAGTTGGGAAGGTTATATTTGCCCATACATCAAAGTCAAAGCTGTTTTCCTCTACAGCCTTCTTTACACGCTCATGAGCATCATCAAGATCTGCTTTATACAATGCAGCCTTGTGATTATTCTCAGATAGGATCTTCTCATCAGTAAGTTTTAGATTGCAGATCTCTTCAACTAATGATTTTGCTTTCTGAATATCAAAGGAGTTATCTTTTTTTACAATATATACTAAGCTCATCTGCTGTTTTCCAAAATTGAATTTATATTATTTGAAATGATATTCTGTAATGACTCATATTCTACATGAGTTATTTCACAAAGTTTCTGATAATATGATTTTATTGCATCTAAATCATATTCAGATAAAGACTTTTCTTCATAGTCAGATTCAAGAACAAGACCTTCAGGTCCTATGCAGTCTATAACCTCAAGCATCTTTTTTGATGGTTTCAGGATCTGATGGCCCAAGGATAGATAAAAACCTAGCTTTCTGTATTCTTTTGCTATCTGCACAGAGCTGTTAAATCCATGAACAATACCTGTAACAAAACCTTTGTATTTTTTTAAACATTCTAGAACTTCATTATGAGTGCCTCTTACATGTAAACACAGAGGTTTTGAATATTCACAGGCCATTTTTAGCTGTTTGTTGAAGGATTTTAACTGAATTTCAAAAGGAACTGAGCAGAAACTATCAAGACCGCATTCACCAATACCTGAAATTCTAGGATCTGATATTAGTTCATCCAAGTCTGAATCTGAATCTTTAAAAGAATCAGAAAACCAGGGATGAATGCCAGCAAATAATTTTATCAATGAGTTATCTTTTACAAGATTCAACTGCTCTTTTACATTTTTGGTGGTGACAGAAGAGCTTAAGATAGTGAGATTTCTATCCTTAAGGGATGACACAAGCTTTAGGGCACTGTTAAGTGCCCCAAGATGCATGTGAGCATCAATTAGCATTAATGCTCTCTTGTTGCTGAGAACTTAACCTTAGGATATCTTTCCTGATTCAGGCTCAAGTTCACATTAGATGTTGCAAGGAAGGTCAGATTGTCACCGCCATCAAGAGCAATTGACTGAGGAACCTTGTTCTGAATTTCTTCAAGAGCCTTTGGATCATCAGATGTCAGCCAGCGGGCAGTGCTTACTGCAACAGCTTCATACTTAGCATCAACGTTATATTCATGCTTTAATCTTGATACAACAACGTCAAACTGCAGAACACCTACTGCACCTACGATAAGATCGTTGTTGATAACAGGTCTGAAAACCTGTACAGCACCTTCTTCAGATAACTGCATTAATCCTTTTAACAGCTGTTTCTGTTTTAAAGGATCGTTCAAATGAATTCTTCTGAACAGTTCTGGAGCAAAGTTTGGAATACCGTTGAAATGAACCTTTTCCCCCTCAGAGAAGGTGTCACCGATTCTCATGGTACCATGATTGTGAAGACCTATGATGTCACCTGCAACAGCAGTTGTAGCCTGCTCTCTTTCACCAGCAAGGAATGTAACAGCATCTGAAACAATCATCTCACGGCCTAATCTTACATTGTACAGTTTCATACCCTTATGGTATGAGCCTGATACGATACGCATGAAAGCAATACGGTCATGGTGCTTAGGATCCATGTTAGCCTGTATCTTAAAGATAAAGCCTGTAAGTTTATCTTCTGAAGCTACAACCTCGCGCTCATCAGCAACTCTTGATAGAGGAGATGGTGCCCACTGTGTCAGACCATCTAGCATGCAGTCAACACCGAAGTTACCTAAAGCCGTACCGAAGAATACAGGTGTCAGTTTACCCTGCAAGAAAAGCTCAAGATCAAACTCATTTGAAGCTCCCTGAACAAGCTCGATATCTTCACGTAGCTTTGCTGCGGCATCTTCACCAAGCACAGTATCAAGCTCTGGGTTATCTATGCCCTTGATGCACTGGGCTTTCTGAATATGATAACCTTCACCTGAATGATATAAAAGAACCTCATCTCTTAAGATATGATAGATACCCTTGAAAGATTTACCTGCACCGATAGGCCAGGTAATAGGAGCACACAGAATATCCAGCTCTGTCTCAACCTCATCCATAAGATCAAGTGGGTCACGGGTTTCTCTATCGAGCTTATTCATGAAAGTCAGAATAGGGGTTGTTCGTAAACGGGTAACCTCCATCAGCTTTCTGGTTCTTTCCTCAACACCCTTTGCAGCATCAATAACCATCAGACATGAGTCTACTGCTGTAAGCACGCGGTAGGTATCTTCAGAGAAGTCCTCGTGACCTGGTGTATCCAACAGGTTAACTACACAGTTATTGTATGGAAACTGCATTACAGAGGTGGATACAGAAATACCACGCTCTTTTTCCATATCCATAAAGTCTGACTTTGCAAAGGTTCCAGTTGAACCTCTAGCCTTAACTTCACCTGCTCTTTGGATAACTGAACCGAATAAGAGAACCTTTTCAGTAATAGTTGTCTTACCAGCATCCGGATGGGAAATAATAGCAAATGTTCTACGTTTGCTTATTTCATTAAGTATATTCTTATCAGCCATTTTAATATTTTTCTTGTGTATAAAACTGCGTGCTATTTTCGCTTATTTCAGCAAAAATTACAAACACAAGAAGACAAAGGATATGATTTTATTTATCTTGAAATAGCAAAACTGCCTCTAAGAAAAAATAGGACAGAAAGATGATTTTTTTTGACATATGAATCTTTGCAATTCTTTTTGTTCCTCTAAAAAACCAGAAGTTCCCAAAATTCTACAAATATATCTTACAAACAATTATCTTTATGGCATGATTCAACAGCTTTTGGTGTTTGCAATAAGTTCCTTTATTGACAACATTGCATCTACGATGATTGGTGGGATTTATCTTGAAACATTCAAAGGAAAAGTTCACATAGTATATGTTGCCTGATATGTGCAGCAGATCTGAGGCCAATAATTTCTACACCTGATGCTTCATCACTTTCAACTTTTTGATTTGTTCTTTCTCGGTATTCAATAATATGCATCTAACGGAATTTTGTCATGGCAAAGGTTGATTTGACTGGCACGTTATTTCATTTTTTATAATAGTATTTGTACCATACCTTGCAATATTAGGATACCTCGCATAATTCAAAAAAAGGAGAGCATTGCTCTCCTTGAATGAACACCACTTAATATAATTATCTACTCCTTATGAAATATACTTTTATATAGATTTAATCTTATAGTGCTTCAGATGCAATCTCTTTTACAAGAGCTAGCTTGTCCCACTGATCCTGCTCTACAAGCTTGTTTCCGATTTCACATGAAGCAAAACCGCACTGTGGAGATAGAGATACTCTATCAAGAGAAATATACTCTGAAGCCTGCTTTAGTCTCTGCTTTATATATTCCTTGTCTTCAAGATCTGCTCTCTTTGATGTAATAAGACCTAGAACAACTTTCTTATCCTTTGGAATATACTTTAATGGTTCAAAACCACCTGAACGGTCATCATCAAACTCCAGATAGAAAGCATCAACATTCTCCTTTGCAAATACAAAAGGAGCAACTCTGTCATATGGACCAGTGCAAGCATAGGTTGAATGATAATTACCTCTGCAGATATGAGTTGTAAATGCCAGATCAGAAGGTCTTCCCTCAAATGACAGATTGTTTACCTTAAGATACTTTTCAGCTTCAGCTTCAAAAGAAACCTCACCGTTCTGTCGATTATTCCAGTACTGCTCGTCAACAAACATACCCCAGGTACAGTCATCAACCTGAATGTTTCTACATCCAGCATCATACAGATCTTTAATTACAGTTCTGTAAGCAGCTGCAATATCATTTATAAGGTCGTTAATGTCTGGATAGAATTTTTTAGTATTTTCAACATTATCTTTTCTGAAAAGTTCTGCCAGAAGCTGAGCTGGAGCAGGAAAGGTCTGTTTTGCAACTGTATTATCATCTGCAAACTGATTTACGAATTTAAAATGCTCAACAAATGGGTGGTTTTGCCCTGAAATCTTACCAGTAATCTTTATAGAGCCTTTTGCAGTTTCCTCTCCATGGAAGAAATATCCGTGAGAAAGTTCAGTCTGCTCAATTCCGTTAAGTCCCCAGAAGAAATCAAGATGCCAGTAAGATCTTCTGTACTCTCCATCTGTTATAACGTGGTAACCTGCCGCTTTTTGCTTTTCAATCAATTTTACAATTTCGGCATCCTCAACGGCTTTTAGTTCGTCTTTTGAGATAAGGCCTTTTTTAAATAGCTGTTTTGCGTTTTGCACAGCTTCAGGTCTTAAAAAAGAGCCTACATAATCATACTTAAATGGAATAGATAAAGTAGTCATTGTCATCTCCTATAAAAACGATCTTTAATATTTAGAATTTCAATACCTACAGTCTATTATCAATTTATAGATTAAGATAATACTATTTTTTGATACCAAACTATAGATAATGCCTATAATGTACTGACATTATTCTTCTGTATTCTCTATTGCATAAACTAGATAAGAAATCATAGCTCCAATACCGAGCAACTCTTTAAAAGGCATATTTATCTTTTTTTTCAAAAAAAAAATGCTTGCATTGCAAAGTAATTGGTATAAACTTAGCGGATACTTATAAAAACTATAAATAATTACCATTTCTAATTTGCCTTTCATTCAACTTTTTAGGCTATAAAGCATAAAAACGGACAATTGATCCCAAAATAAAATACTCAAGAGAGAAAAAAATTGAAAATCATTAAGGTACTGTTAGCTCTGTGCTTTGTGTTTTTTATGCATTCTTCATACGCTAAAACTGCAAAGTCAATCTGCTTTTACTACAATGAAGTTGATTCTGTTAGAGAACTTATTAACTTTGACAGAGTGGTCCTTGATCCAGCTAATGTCACACCAAAACAGATTCAGACACTAAAGAATACAGGTGTAACAGTCTATGCATATCTCTCTGTGGGCGAATTTGACGAAAATGTCCCTGAATCTCTTAAACCATCTGTAAAAAGTCATAATGATGAGTGGGACAGTGCTGTAATGGATGTCAGCGATGAGAACTGGCATAAATACCTTGAAAAGCAGACAGCTCTACTTAAAAAGGCAGGTTTTGAAGGTTTATTCCTAGATACATTAGACAGCTACTATCTTTACGCAGATGAAGATGAAAATCCTGAGTATTTTGAAAAACAGGTAAACGGTCTTAAGGATGCTGTTGAAAAGATCCACAAGATTCTTCCAAATCTGATTTTTAATCGTGGATTTGAAATTTTCCCACGAATTTCATTTAAACCAAAGGCAATTGCTTTTGAATCATTGTACAAAGGTTACAATGCATCTGACAATACATATACTGATGTAAGTGAAGAAGATAGAAAATGGCTCTTAGAAGCTGTAAAACCAGCGCTAAAGCAGGGCGTGGAAGTTATTGCAATTGACTATCTTGATGATACAGATCAGAAAAAGAGAACTGAACTTGCAAAAAAGATTGCTGAACTTGGATTTACCCCATATGTATCTGACGGCATGCTCTACGGTTTTGGAACTAGTTATGTTTACTGCATACCTAAAAGAGTTTTAACTCTCTATGATGGAAGATTCTCAAGTCAGCTGATTAGTGCTGCTCATACAAGAATTGCAACACCTCTTGAATATCTTGGATATGCAGTTGATACAGTTGATATCAATTCACTAAACTACAGCACCATAGACAAAACAAGATATGCTGCTTTAGTAACCTATTTTGATAGCGTAAGTAGTTTTACAGATCATCCTGAATTTGATAAGTATGTACAGACTCACATAGGATATATTCCTATGCTTTTTTTAGGAACTATACCTCAGGATCCTAAAACTCTAAATGCACTTGGAATGCAGTACGGTGCAGAAGTACCACCTCCATACAGACTGCATAAAGATGATGTTCTATCAAAGGGGCTTTTAAATCCACATTTTAGTAAACTCGATCAGGTAAATGCACTTACCATCTCTAAAAAGGATGGCTTTAAAAGTCTAGTTTACATAGAAAACCAAAAGGGTAATACCTCTACTTTAGTTTTTAAGGCTCCATGGGGCGGTGCTGCAGTATCTCCATACCCTGTTGAATCCTTAAATAACAACACTGATACATGGCTTGTTGATCCTTTTGTTTTTTTGGACAAGATGCTCAATCTTCCAAAAATTGTAGCTGCTGATGCAACAACTGAATCAGGACGAAGAATTCTTACATCCCATGTTGACGGTGACGGATTTCCTTCAAGATCATGGTTCAAGGGCACTCCTCTTGTAAGTGAGGTTTTATACGAACATGTCTTTAAGGGTATTGATGTACCTCATACTGTATCTATTATTCAAGGCGAGATTGCTAAAGACGGTCTTTATCCAAAAGACAGTAATATGCTTGAGGATGTGGCAAGAAAAATATTTGAACTTCCAAATGTTGAAATCGCATCTCATACATTCTCACATCCATTCAACTGGGATATGAGATGGCTTGATTCTAACCTTATATACGGTGAGCATCTGAATATTCCTGGCTACAAGCTTGATTACAACAAGGAAATGAAAGGTTCTATTGATTACATCAATACAAGACTTGCACCAAAGGGAAAAAAGGTAAAAGTATTTTTGTGGTCAGGTGATGCTAATCCAACAGAGGATATGGTTGTAAAAATTGATAAGCTTGGAATTCAGAATCTTAATGGTGGAAACACAACTATCAAGAAAGGTGAAGAATCTCTTACAAACGTATCTCCAACTGTGTGCTGGTATAAAGATGGTGTTCAAGTATATGCACCTCAGATGAATGAGAACGTATATACAAACGAGTGGACTGAACACTATGACGGTTTTGCAAGAGCAAAAGAGACATATGAACTTACTGGCTCTCCAAGAAGACTCAAGACAATCAGCATTTACTATCATATGTACTCAGGTACCTATGAAGCTTCGTTAAAGGCATTAACAAGTCTTTATGACTATGCTCTATCACAGGAGGTTACACCTCTATTCATTTCAGACTATGCAAGAAGAGCTAGAACACTGTATGAAACAGGACTGTCTAAAGATCTGAATGGAACTTTGCATATCACATCAACAGGCATTCGCTCTATTAGAGTTCCAAAATCCTTTGGTTATCCTGTAAGCTCTGATATTGTCGGATTTAATGATGCCATAGACGGTTACTATATGATTTTAAACAAGAAAAGAAATACCGTCAGATTCACAAAAGATCACAAAATCAAAGCTGAGCTTAAGAGTGCAAACGGAATTGTTGAGAAGTGGAACAGACTAGGTTCAAAGATTGAATTTGCATTCAAATCATATGTACCACTTACTGTAAGTCTCTGGTCAGACAGTAGATGTCAGGTTGTTTCATCAACTGGATTTGACCATACAAGAGAAGGTTATGTTGATACTTTCTCAACTGATGAGAAAGGATTGATTTCAGGCACATTTATCTGCAACCAGGTGCGAAACTAAACTATGTATACAAACAAGAAAAGCAGTAAAAATCATATTCATCTGCTAAGCAAAACTACTATTGCACTACTGGTAACAGCAACAGCTGCTGCTGTATATTTTTTAACACCTACTTCAACATCTCTTGAAGAGAAAATTGCAAAAGCTCAGTCTCCTGAGGTTTCACTTGCATATCTAAATGAACTTGAAAAAGTTCATCCAAACGATCCTATGCTCCCATATCTTAGAGCAAAGATCTATTACGACAAAGGAAACTACAATGAGGTAATGGAGCTTCTTGCACCACAGATTAAAGAAGATCCAAAAAAGCGTTCAGCTGATACCTATATTCTTTATATAAAGACAAAGATTGCACTGGCTGGCTCCATTAACAATCAGAGTGAAGAGGCAACTCTAAATGAGGTAAGAGCTGAGATTAAGGCATTTCATGTAAAGGATCTTAATGACGAGCAGTTAAGAGAACTTTCAGATATTGCCTTAAGCATGGGAATGCCTGATACTGCATATGAATATCTTTACAAGGTAAAGAGAATTGATTCAAAGACAAGAAAGCGTCTTTACAATCTGGCTTTGCAGGCAGGTAATTTCAAGGCTGCAACTGATTATATGTATACAGAATACATGCAGGATGAGTCACTAGAAAAAGCAGATGAGCTTTTTGCACTGTATCTTCAGTCAGCAAATGCTTCTTTGTATAAAGAGTTTCTTGAAAAGTACGACGGTACTTTCAAGGAAAATCCTGTATTTATCAAAAAGGAAATTGAAACAGCCAACAGACTTGGCTTATATGATGATGCAGAAAAACTTTTAATAAAACTCTGCTCTCTTGAAAGAAATGAAGACAATTTAAAACAGCTTGCTAAAGTCATGATAAACAAGGGTAATCTAAAGGATGCAGCCCTTATTTATGATGAACTGTTCAAGAACAATCAGAAAAAGGAATACCTTGATTCTCTGCACGAGATCTACACATGGATGGGCGATATTGAAGGCTGTCAGAAAATTAGTCTTCAGATGCTTGATTACGATGCTACAGCAGATGATGCAAAAAAAGGTATAAGTGAATCAAGAGCATTAGCAGATCTAATCAATATTTCTGTGTTCTATGACTATATGTATGAAAAGTCAATGATAGACAACAGTGATATTGACGACTTTGTCGATACCCAGGAAAAGACCTACGGTACACCAAAAACTCTTGAAAAACTTAATAATCTTGCACAGAAAAATACAAAGAATGCAAAACTGTATTCACATATTTTAAGACTTAATGCCTATCTTAACGATTATGAGAATACAATAAAAAGCTATAACAAGTTATCAAAGCTAAGAGCTTTAAAAACAAATGAAGCAAAATATGCGGCTAATGCATTCATTATGTCTGGTGACGATGACAGTGCACTAAGAGCTCTTATTAATGCTGAAGACTGGTTAAATCAGGCTGACGATGACTATCTTAACGAAGTGGCTTCTCTTGCTTGGAGCTGTTCTGACAGAGAACTTAGTGCAAAAGTCCAGACAATGCTGATGGAAAAAGATTCAGAAAATGTAAACTCTTATTATCTTGTTAAGAGTATCGACAAGATCAGCAAGGATAATGCAGATAAACTTTTAAAACTTTATTTGAAAAACAAGGATGAAGTTCTTCTGTATGAGCTCTTAAACTATGGTAGTACAGAAGATGAGGCATTCTTAAAGAAGACTCTTGATAGCATCAAGAAGTTTGATGTCTACAATTCAATAGGAATTCTTCCTTACAGAGCTGCTCTTTTAGTAAAAGAAAAGAAGTACTCTCAGGCAAAGGTTCTGTACGAGAAGATGCTTTCTATTAATCCTAGCAGCATCGAGGCTATTGATGGTCTGTGCAACGTGGCTTTAGCATGCAATAACACACAAGAAGCAAAAAGACTTTATAAAAAGTACAAACATCTTTTTGCAGCTAATCCACAGACATTCTCTCTTGCAGCAAATCTAGCTGACACTGTTGGCTTAAAGAAGGATGCTTTAACCTGGTATAAGCTAGCACTGACAACTAATTCAGATAACGATACAGTAACTCTTATTGCTATTGCATCGCTTCTTGACGAAACAGGCGACAGCACAAGAGCATATAAGATTAGAAAGTATCTTGCTAAAAAGAAGATTCAGGAGCTTTTAGCCTTAGACGATTCTAAGCTGACTTTCTCATCACTTGTACATAGCTTTACAAGTCCTGTTGCAGCAAAGAAGATTTTAAAAGCTCAGATGAAGCAAAAAGAAGTACCTCAGAATGTTGCTTCTGCTTATGTATCTGATCTTTTAAATGAAAATCATGTTCTTGCAGCTCAGTATATAAGAGCAAATAAGACAATCAGCGCTATGAGCAAGACTGATTATGAAGAGCTCTTATATGCCTTAAAGACAAAAGATCTTAAAAAGATTGAATATTATGTAGAAAAAGGAAGCGGTATTGAAGATCCTCTAAGATACGACGGTATGAAAGAGCTTGGTCATAACCTTGATGCATATGAGTTTGCAAAGAAGAGAATTACAAAAAACTCAAAGCAGACTGATGCTGCATTAAGATCACTTGCAGCTTCTGACAAGGCTCAGCAGAACCACTCTTTACAGGCCCTTTATACAACCGTTGCAAGATGGGGACTTAAAAAGAGCGAACTTAATTACCACGGTCCTTATGGCTATGGTGAGTATATGCTAAGTGCTGTATACCAGAAATCTAAAACTCCATCTGGTTTTACAAGAAAATCAATTGAAAGTGAAAAGAGACTTATCGCAAGCATAAGCTTTGATAAAAAAGACTTCTCACTTGGCATCAGTGCTGATCTTGCTGATGGTGCAGGAAAACAAAGAAACGGTATTCTCGTATCTGCAATGTACAGATTCTTTGAGCGCTACTCTATCGAAGCTAAAGGTGGCATCAATCAGCACTCTGCAGTATCTCATGCAATGTCTGTTCTTGGTAAGGACAACTACGCAGGTCTTGAACTTACAATGACACCATATGGCAGAGAAACTTTCATAATTTCAGGAACAACTCACAGCTACAAGACAAGGTTCAATGAATCATTAGGATCTGGCTTTGATATTGAGGCTACTGTGATTTCTCCTATATTCTTAAATGATCCTTTCGTTAATCTATACCTTAGCGGTGTTTATCAGAAGAATACTTTAAAGGACAATCCTCTTTATAAAACAAATGTTTATAACGGTCCTACAATTGAGATTACTGATGAGCTTACAGGTGATTTCAATTATGTATACAACACCATTACAAGCGAAGCTTTCATTTCAAGAAGATACAAGCGCCTGGCTCTTGGTACTAATATTGGACATGGAACTGTACAGGTTCCTGGTCACAGTATGCCATCACTTAGATATATGATTGATTTTTCTACAGGTTATAACTTTACAGAAAAGAAGATTGATGCTTCAGTACAGTTTGGTGCCGGCACTAACGTATTCAATGCAAATGATGAACTTTCTGTAAAAACAGGTTTTCAGACTGCTGACAGACAGGGCGACAGAGCCTTCTCTGTAAGTATCGGCTACTATATGGAATTTTAATTAAAAGTAAATCAGGGTAAAAATATGAAAAAACTACTTTTAACAGGAGCTGCTGCAGTAGCTTTATTAACCGGCTGTTCTTCCTATACAGGAACAGACAATATGGATGCAAGCAAAAATGCAACCTTTGCTTTAATTCCTTTTGTTAACCATTCAAATACTCCTCTTGCAGAGCAGAATGTCAAGGCTATCGTAAATTCTGTACTGACAGAGAAGGGCGCAAAAGTTGTTGTATATGAGAACAACTCAGATGCTGAAGATTTAAAGAGCCTTCTTGATGAAAACTACGACAGAAAAGAAGCTTTAAAGTGGTTATCTAATGTTTCATACAACTATGTAATCACAGGCTCTGTTGATGAGTGGGACTACAAGGCTGGTCTTGATGGTGAGCCAGTAGTTAGCGTTACCATTGAAATCAAAGATGCAAACAATAAGAGTGTATTTGTAAAAACCGGCTCACGTTCAGGCTTTGGCAGAGAAAGTCTGAATTATTCAGGTCAGGTTGTTGTATCAAACATTCTTGATGATCTGAAACTCAACTAAATTTTTTTCGGCAAAATAAAACAAACATTGTCTTAGGAATAAAAATGGCCAAAAAAGATATTCTCAATACATTGTATAAAGCTGTTACAAGAGGCTCAAAACAGCCACTTGTTGCCTGGACAGAAACACTGATTCTTGCAATTATAGGCGCAGTTCTCTGGTGTATTGCCTATGACATCATAGATGAACAGACTGTTGAAGAAATGATCATCAGTACATCTCAAAAACAGCAGTTTTTCTGGCCTCTGATTTTTGTATTGCTCGTAGCACTGCGCTATGGTTTTACTCACGGCTTTGTATGTGCTTTAACTTGCATTCTGATGTCCATTGGCTATTTCAAATATTTCCAAATACTTGACGCCTTCTCATTCTATAAGGCTGTAGGTCTTCTTATTGCTGCTATGATTTCAGGTGAATTCAGAGATGCCTGGGAAGAAAGACTACACAGAAACGATCTAGATTTCACTTTCATGCAAAGAAAGCTTGATCTTTTCACTCAGAATTACTTTACCTTAAGATCAAGCCACGATCAGCTTGAGCAGAGAATGGCAGGTCAGGTTGTAAGTCTTCGTTCAAACATCAGTGAACTTGAGAAAATTTCTGAGCGTTATCCAATAGTTGGTGTTGACCAGCATACCAGACTAGAAAATATGGCATCATCTGTTCTGACACTGTTTGCTCAGATTGTTGGCATTGAGGTTGCAGGATTCTATGCATTAAATGAAAAAGGAAAAATAGAGAATAAACCTCTTTATACCTTAGGCTCAATGCAGGAAATTGATCTTAATGATCCTATGATTAAGGATATGCTTGAATACAGGGGTTTACTGTCTCCTGCAAATACTCACAATGATGAACACAATTCAAAATATCAGCTATGTATTCCCTTAAAGGATTCTTCTGACAAGATGATTGCCTGTGTAGTAGCAAGCCAGGTTAAATTCTTTACCCTGACTGACCAGAATCTTGCGATTCTAAACCTGGTTGTAAACTATGCAGCTGATATGATTTCATCTGGTGTAATTGCACCTGTAATTCATACAGAAGAAAAGCACACATTCTTGAAATACCTTCACTTTGTATTTACACAAAGCACACTGCATCGTGAACAAAGCTCAATCATCTTCTGCAAAGGTAAGACTAAGCAGGCTCTTGAGATTTTTGACAAAACCATATCAACAAGACGTGGTGCTGACATTTACTGGCGCCGTATAAACAATGATGGTGAAGAGATTCTTGTAGTGCTTCTACCTCTTACAACTCTTGTTCAGGCTCAGATGTACAGAGACAGAGTTAAGAATCAGTTGCGATTAAACAGAATCTCTGAAGATGAGTTTGAAATGACCGAGCCTATGGATGTAGGTGTTGATAATGAACTGCTCAATGAAGAGCTAAGAAAACTTGGACTGACCGAAAATGATATTAATGAGTGTACTAAGTATAATTAGTGAACTTCTGTCAGTAGCACTGTTTTCAGGTTACTTTGATCTGTCAGTTAGTGCAGCTGGTTTTGTGCTGATTCATGTAATTTCATGTGCCGTATTTTCATACAGCATGAACAGCTTTGTTCCAAAGAAAGTAAGAATATCAGATAAAAGATCATTTCTTTTTATGCTGGCAGTTACCTCGCTAGTACCTCTGCTTGGCATTTTCGGGGTTCTGATTTCTGTTGTTTATGCTATGAGAAATCCTCTGCATCAGGTTAAAAAAAGCTGGATTATGCACAAAAAAGAAGAGTTGCCATCTAACCCTAGAAATATGCTCTATACAAAATTCGGAACCGGTGCACTTAGAGATATTCTCTTAAATTCTCCATCTGTTGACAGAAGAGTTGAGGCAATCACCTCTATTTCACGACTGCCAAGAGCTCAGAGAATAGCTTTTTATAAAATGGCACTTAGAGATTCTTCTGATGATGTTCGTCTTTTAGCCTATTCTCAGCTTGATCCTGTAGAACAGCAGATCACAGACAACATAAAGATCCTTGCAGAAGGCTTTAAGAACAATGAGAATGCAGATACAGCTTTTGATATTGCTCAGCAGTTCTGGGAGCTTTGCTACCTTGGAATTTCAGAAGGTGCTCTTTTCAATCACTATATTCACAAGGCTCTTGAATGGTGTCAAATTGCAATCAGACTGGAAGCAAAGCCAAATTATTCTCTACTTTTAGGCAAAATCTATCTAAGTCTTGATAAAACAGATTTGGCCTATGAGGCACTGAAAAAAGCCTATGACTCAAGAATGCTGACCTCACAGGTGCTACCTTACCTTGCAGAATGTGCTTTTAAAAAGCATGAATATGCAAAAGTTAGAGAGATTTTAAACGATCTTGGAACATCAGGTGCAGGTAAACTAACACAGATTAAGGAGTACTGGTGTGAAACTGTTCAGTAAAGCAGACAAAAGCGCTATCAAAAGTGCATATGACAGCATTCTGAATAAGGATGCCAGTTTCAATGTAGGTCATAAAGCTGATATCTGCCTTCTGCTTGAGGGAACATATCCTTTTGTAAGAGGCGGTGTATCATCATGGGTACATCAGATCATAACAGGTATGAGTGATTATACTTTCTACCTTGTTTTCATCGGTGGACAAAGAGATACCTACAAAAAGATGGCATATGAACTGCCAAAGAATGTAGTCGGTCTTGAGATGCATTACATTCTTCCTGAAACATCAATTGAAAAGAAACTTGCAAGAAATGCCAGCTGCGATAATTTTGATATTTGGGAAAAGGTTATCTCATATTTTGATGATCCTAAAAAGCCAATTCCAAAAGATCTATTAAGAAAATTCGCTTTGAATATCGGAAACGATCCTAATGCTGTTGATAATTTCCTTTACAGTGAGGATTCATGGAAGGTTCTTACAAAACGATATGAAGAAGTTGACAATGAAGGTTCATTTGTTGACTATTTCTGGACCTACAGAACAATTTATCAGCCGCTTATTGAGTTAGCCAGGGTTGCTGTAAATCTTCCTGAAGTAAAGGTGTTGCACTCTATTTCAACAGGTTATGCTGGTTTTCTTGGAGCACTTGCACACAGTATCACTGATACACCATACCTGTTAACTGAGCATGGTATTTATACAAAGGAAAGAAAAATCGATCTGTCTCTTGCCACATGGATCAGCAACAAGACAGATGCTCTTGACATCTCAATGCACTCAGGAATGGATCTTATAAGAAAGATCTGGATTAATTTCTTTATTCAGCTTGGAAAATCAGCCTATCAGGAAGCTTTCAAGGTTACTGCTCTATTTGAAGGTAACAGAGAAAGACAGATTAGCGACGGAGCTGACAGAGACAAGAGTGTTGTAGTTGTTAACGGAATTAAAACTGAACGCTTTGAAGAGGCTTATTCATTAAGACCAGAAACTCCTCCTCATGTAGTTGCACTTGTAGGAAGAGTGGTATCAATCAAGGATGTAAAAACCTTTATCAGAACGATAAGAGGTGCACTTAGCTTCTATCCTGATCTTCAAGGATGGATTGTAGGTCCTAAAGAAGAAGATCCTGAATATGTAAAAGAATGTGAGGCTTTAGTTACAAGTCTTGGACTTGAAAACAATATTGTATTCACTGGTAATCAGGATGTTACAAAGATTATGCCAAAGATAGGCATAATGATGCTTACATCAATTTCTGAGGCACAGCCACTGGTTCTGCTTGAGGCTATGTGTGCAGGTATTCCTTGTATTGCAACCAATGTTGGAGCATGCAGTGAAATCCTGTATGGTTCAAAATCAGAAGAGCCAAATCTTGGAAAAGCAGGAGAAATCATATCCATTGCAAATCCAACTCAGGGTATTCAGATGATTGACCATCTTCTCAAGGATGCAAATCGCTGGAGAGAATATGGCGATAACGGCAGAAAACGTGTTCTTGGTGCATACGATCAGAAGATGATGTACAAAGCTTATAAGGATTTATATCAGGGGGCCATGAATGGCGGGCATAGGGTTTGAGCTTAGAAAAATACTAAAGAGAGATACTCTCTCTTCAATTATTGAAGCTTATGGCATTGCAGGTATCATCAGCTCAGGTCCATGGGTGTTGTCGATTCTTGCGCTGCTTGTAATTGGTATTATTAGTATTGGTGTAATTTATCCAAGCTATCTTATCATTCAGTTTTTAATATCGGTCACGTACATGATGGCAGGATCTCTTATATTAAGCGGTACTGTTCAGATTCTGTTTACAAGATTCGTTGCCGATTCTCTTTTCTTAAAAGAGGATAAAAGAATTATCCCGAACCTATTTGGTGTAATGCTGCTTTTAAGCATAGCTTCTGGAATAGTAGGTTTTGGTGTACTATCTTTGTGTGACAGCATTGAGCCATTAACAAAAATCTGCATGCTGGGATCTTTTGTTCTTCTGACAAATCAGTGGATTGTAATTATCTTCTTAAGTGGTATGAAAGAGTACTACAGAATCGTTCTTACAATCTTTGCAGGTTACGGCATTATGGTGCTTTTGGCATGGTTGCTGCCACCATTTGGTTTACTTGGACTTGAAGCTATTTTCTTCCTGTCACAGGCAATCTTAACTTTCGCATTCTTGTTCCAGGTTGTAAGAAGATTCCCAGGAGACAGATTCGTTGCTTTTGATTTTCTTGATAGAAAAGTAGTTTTCTTCTCTCTTGTATTCTGTGGTCTTTTCTACAATATGGGTGTCTGGGCTGATAAGTTTGTGTTCTGGTACAGAACCGAAACATCTTATGCTCAGCTTGATGTTTTAAGAGCATCCTATATTTACGATCTGCCGATCTTCCTTGCATATCTGTCAGTAGTTCCTGGTATGGCTGTTTTCATCATGAGAATGGAAACTGACTTTACAGAAAACTGTCTTAAATTCTATGATGCTGTAAGAACCGGCGGTTCTCTAAATACTATCTCTTTATTCAAAGATCAGATGGTACTGTCTTGCAGAAAGTGTTTTTACAAGATCTTCAAAATTCAGGGTATCACTCTTGCTCTGCTTTTAGTATTTGCAGAAGATATTTTAAAATTCCTGCACATTGATCTTGTATATATAAACCTTTTCTATGTTGATCTTGTGGGCGTTTCCCTGCAGGTTCTTGTTATGTCTATTCTCAATGTTATGTACTACCTTGATAAGCGCTACTCTGCTCTTATCCTTACATCAATCATGGTAGTGACAAACCTTGTATTCTCATACATAACTGTTGATTTGGGTCCGGTTTACTATGGTTATGGATTCACGCTGTCTATGCTCTTGTGTACCGTAATAGGCCTGATTCAGGTAGACAGTCAGTTCCGAGATCTTGAATATCAGACCTTCATGCTACAGAAAACAAACTAGTTTATTTTGAGATCCGGCAAAGCCGGATTTCTTTTATGTTTCCTTTTGGTGCACAAAACAAGTAAAACAGGATTGCTTCGCTTTCTTTTATTACAAAAGGTAGAAATGGTATAATCAAAAGGATCTATAAATACAATCACAGATAATTAAATCAAATGAAAAAAGAATATGTAATGGGCAACAGCGCCATCGCTATTGGTGCCTTATGCTCTGGAGTAAAGGTAGTTGCAGGGTATCCTGGAACCCCATCTACAGAAATTATCGAAACAATCTACCATGTTCCTCATAAGGACGTTCATCTTGAGTGGTCTGTAAATGAAAAGGCTGCCATGGAAGTAGCAGCTGCTGCAGCCTACACAGGAGCCCGTTCCTTAGTGACCATGAAACAGGTTGGTCTTAATGTAGCCGCCGATCCGCTGATGTCTCTTGCCTATGTTGGTATCAAAGGCGGTATGGTTATCGTAGTTGCAGACGATCCAGGTCCAATTTCATCTCAGACAGAACAGGATACAAGACGATTTGCTGATTTTGCAAGAATTCCTGTACTTGATCCGGCATCACCTGAACAGGCATTCACTATGGTTCAGGATGCTTTTTTACTGTCTGAAAAATATCATACTCCTGTAATTTTAAGACCTACAACCAGAGTATGTCATGCATATGCCTCAATCAGTTTTGATGAAAACTATTGTGTCAAAGAGTTTGATGGTTTTGAAAAAGACTCATCAAAATGGGTAATCTTCCCAAAACTGTCCTTTAAGAATCATGACATGATGGAAAAAAGAAATGTTCAGATTGCAAAAGAGGCAGGCTCATACAGATTCAACAGCGTTGAAAGGGCACAAAAGCCAACCAAAAAGGCTGTTTTTGCATCAGGTATCAGTTACTCCTATGCTAAAGAATACCAGATTGCTCATGATGATGTAACTTTAGTACAGATAGCAACAGCATTCCCTTTTGTTGAGGATTTTGCTCTTGATATCCTAAAGGATACTGACGAGGTTATCTGTCTTGAAGAATTAAGCCCATATATTGAGGAAAATCTCCTAAAGACTGCTGGCAGACATCATCTTAATGTAGTGATTAAAGGCAAGCTTACAGGATGTGTACCCCATGCTGGTGAACTTAGTGTTGAAAAGGTAAAACAGATCTTGGACAGTTTCTATCAAAGAGAAGAAATATCAAACGAGACTGAAGTTGAATTTAACATCCCTGATCTGCCAGTAAGACCTCCTGTGCTTTGCGCAGGCTGCCCTCATCGTGGTGCTTTTTATGCAGTAAAAACTGCAATGAGAGGCAAGAAATCATATTTTTGCGGTGATATTGGCTGTTATACACTTGGCAATGCAAAACCTCTTGATATGGTAGATACATGTCTTTGTATGGGTGCTGGCGTTACCATGTCACAAGGCTTTAACTTTGTTGACAAGGATGCCACAAGTTTTGCATTTATTGGTGATTCAACCTTCTTTGCATCAGGACTTACAGGCGTTGTAAATGCAGTTTACAACGAAGCTGATGTTATTATCTGTATCCTTGATAATTCAACTACTGCTATGACAGGCCACCAGCCTCATCCTGGTACTGGTTTTAATCTCATGGGCAACTTTGTTGACAAAATCGACATTGAAACCGTACTTAAAGGTCTTGGTGTAAAAACAATAAGAAAAGCAGATCCTTTAAATCTTAAAGAATCGGTTGATGTTATTAAGGAGCTTGCCTCCATTAAAGGTGTAAAGGCAGTTATTTTCAAATCTCCATGTATTTCAATTGTAAAACATGAGGATTGCTGCACTGTTAATGACAAATGCCGTACCTGCAACATCTGCATAAAAAAACTTGGCTGTCCTGCAATAGTAAAAATCAACGATAAGGTATGCATTGATGAGAGTCAGTGCACCGGCTGTACACTTTGCAATCAGGTATGTCCACACAAGGCTATTGAGAAAAAGAAAAATGGATAAGAATATTCTAATCTGTGGTGTAGGCGGTCAGGGTACAGTACTGGCCTCAAAACTTACAGCATCTGCAGCAATGCTTGAAGGAAATACCGTTCATTCAGCTGAAACAATCGGCATGGCACAAAGAGGCGGCTCTGTTACAAGTCATATCCGTATAGGTGACAAGGCATTCTCTCCTCTTATCCCTGACGGTCTTGCAGATCTGATTATGGCTTTTGAACCTGCTGAGGCTGTAAGAAACTTAAAGTATCTGAAAAAAGGCGGTACTGTAATAGTAAACAAAAAGGCTGTAAAACCTGTTACAGAATCTCTTTTGGATACCGGATATGACGGTTCAAAGATGATAGCTTTTCTTAAGGATAACAATATAAAAACCTATGTACTTGATGCAGATGAGCTATGCTCATCTTTAGGCTCTGTAAAGTTCTTCAACATTGCCCTACTTGGAGTTGCTGTTGCAACAGGTGATTTAGGTTTAAAAAAGGAATCTTTAGAAAACGAAATTAAGACAAAGGTTAAAGAGAAATTTGTTCAGATTAATCTTAAGGCTTTTGAAACAGGATATAAATTAGGACAAGAACTATGCTTCTGACAGAAAAACAGCTTGAGCTTGTAGACAAACAGATTAAGAAGCTCATTAAGACAGACAGTTTTTACGGTAAAAAATACAGAGAGCTTGGCATTGATGGATGCAAGAGTCAGGAGGATTTTGACAGAATTCCTTTCTCATCAAAAGACGATTTACGATTCTCATATCCTTTAGGAATTCAGGCTGTAGATGACAAGGATGTTGTAAGAATTCACTCATCATCAGGTACTACAGGAAGACCTGTAATCATTCCTTATACAAAAAAGGATGTTGATGACTGGGCTACAATGTTTGCTCGTTGCTATCAGACAGCAGGCATTACAAATACAGACAGAATTCAGATCACCCCAGGCTATGGTCTTTGGACAGCGGGTATCGGTTTTCAGGCAGGATGTGAAAAACTAGGTGCTATGGCAATTCCTATGGGACCTGGTAATACCGACAAACAGCTGCAGATGATGATTGATCTTAAGAGTACTGTTATTTGTGCTACCTCATCTTATGCACTGCTCTTATCTGAGGAAATAGGCAAACGGGGACTTAAAGATCAGATATTCTTGAAAAAAGGTGTAATCGGCTCTGAAAGATGGAGTGAAAAGATGCGCAATACCATCAAGCGCAATCTTGGTATCAATCTTTATGATATTTACGGTCTTACAGAGATTTATGGTCCTGGAATCGGCATCAGCTGTGATGAAAACAACGGTATGCATTACTGGGATGATTATATTTATATCGAGATTATTGATCCTGAAACTGGCAAACGAGTTGAAGACGGTCAGAGCGGTGAAATTGTCATCACAACCTTGGTTAAGGAAGGTGCACCTCTTTTACGTTTCAGAACTCACGATCTTTCAAGAATCATTCCAGGTGAATGTGCCTGTGGCTGCAAGTTCCCAAGAATTGATATCATCACAGGCCGAAGTGACGATATGTTCAAGATCCACGGTGTTAACCTGTTCCCAAGTCAGATTGAATCTATTCTTGGTATGGTTGATGGTATTGGTTCTGAGTATAGAATTATCCTTGCAAGAGACAACGATACTCACAAGGATGTTCTGCACATCAGTGTTGAGGCAGAAGGTCGCGTTGATTTTGCTGAATCTGCAAAGACTCTTTCTAAACTTGCAAAATCAAAACTTGGTGTAACACCTAAATTTGCTGTTGTTCCTATCGGAACATTATCAAGAAGCGAAAAGAAGACAAAGCGAGTTGAAGATCAGCGTGATCTTTAACATACAAGACCTTCCACTCCTTTGTGGAAGGTTCTTTCTATCTGTTTTTTAGAATATCTCTGTAATCACCTACAGAAATACCCATATAACCTTTAAAAACAGTACACATATGGCTTTGTGAGGCAAAACCAAGCTCGTATGCTATTTCAACATCTGATGATTCTTTTTCCAGTTCTTTTTTAGCTTCTCTAAGCCTGCACTGAATAAGATACTGCTTTGGTGTGATGTGCATGATCTTTTTGAAGATCCTCGACAGGTATCCTGTCGATACCTTTAATGAATCAGCAACATCCTTTACACAAAGTTCATCCTTAACATGATTTTCAATAAATCCTGCAGCAAGGCGAACCAGATTGACGTTTTGTAAACCAGCAGCAGACGGTGCAGTCTTCTCACCTATTATGCCTATAATAAAATCTGTAAGTGAATCATCATCTGTAAAAGAATCGTAGATTCTGAAAAAATCAGCAATTGAGCCATCATCCATGAAAACAAAAGGAACATTTCCGATGTATTTACAGAGTTTTTCACACATCAGTTCGTGCACAGATAGTGAATGATATTCATATTCACTTTTTGCACTCATGGAAATAGCATTATTTGGAGGCAAAACAATTACAGTACCTGAAGAAACCAGTTTTTGTGCATAGTTAAGAGAAATAAACAGACTTCCTTTTTCAATATAAACCACAGTAAAACTCTTATGAGTATGTGGTTTTAAATTGACAAGACCTTTTCCTGCAATATGTTCACAGTTTTTTAGTTTTCTTATAGAAAGTCTGTTTTTCATGAAAACCTCAAAGATTTAAAATCCTGTTAACCGAAGATCTCATCGCCGCTCTTGAAATCAAAGCCAGGATGACAGTCAAATTTAACAGCTCCTACATAAGCTTTATTTTCTACGGCTTTCTTAACTTGTGCAATACCATCATTACCAAAACCTGCGCAAAGTTCAATTGCCTTTACACCATCTGCAACAAACTTTTTTGCAACTTCGCAGGCCTGTGCATAGGTGCTTACACCAACTACGTTGAGATTTAGAACATCTGTCTGAATAAGAGCCTTGTGCTTATTCATATCTGTATTTGGTGCAATAAATATAAATGCTGCTTCTACTTTCATTTTAAATCTCCTAAAAAGTGAATGAACAAGTTCATTGTATAAAGTCAGCACTTTTATGTATTTCAAAAAAATGACCATTATGTATTATTGAGAATAGAATATTTTTCTGATGCCAAAGGCAAAGGATATGGATGAACGTGAGAAAAACTGCCGATTTATCATTGAAAAATGCATTGAATATGGATTCAACTACACTGACAGATCACATATAAGAGCATGGAATACAAAAGAAGGAGTCTGAAGACTCACTCCTTATCAAAAAATAAATACTTTTTTTGTTGTTTCTCACACTATTTATCCTATGTTTTTGCCACAATATAACCACACAAAATAAGGAGTTATCATGGCAAAAATTCTAAAAATTGAAGGTAGTACTGTTACAATCGGTATGGACGATGGCACAATCAAAGAGGTAAATACTGCAGACTGCTCTGGCTTTACACCAGCACCTGGTATTGAAGTTGATGTATTCAGTGCAGAAAACAAGGTAATTGTTTCAAAAAAGGCTGTTCCATTCAGCGCAAATCAGCCACATAAAGTTAACAAGATTGCATATGTTCTGTTAGCTTTCTTCCTAGGTGGCATTGGTATCCACAAATTCTATGCAGGCCACATAATTCTAGGTTTCATTTATCTTATTTTCTGCTGGACCTTTATACCAGGCTTTATTGCATTTATCGAATTTATCATCGGTCTTTGCAAAACAGCAGATGAACAGGGTAACATTCAAGTTTAAATCTGTTTAAACTAAAAAATAACATAAAGCATATGCAGAGCGTCAATCTGTATATGCTTTTTTTGTAATCTAATAATCTGATATAGACAATGCTATTGACTCATGCCTTATTTGTGTTCACAAAAAATATATTTACTCTGTCAAAAACAGACTGATGTATACTAAAAAAAACTCTCTTAGGACAAATCTCATGAAAAAATTTCTAGACAGATATTTTTCTATTACAGACAAGAACAGTACATTTAAAACAGAAATACTAGCAGGTCTTACAACATTCATTACTATGGCCTATATTATTTTTGTAAATCCATCTATTCTTGAGGTTTCAGGAATTCCAAAGGAAGCTGCAATTGCTGCAACTCTATGGTCTGCAGCCTTATGTACTCTTGCAATGGGACTTTTTGCAAAACTTCCATATGCTGTAGCACCTGGAATGGGAATTAATGCTTTTTTCTCATTCTATGTCTGTAAAACGGTAGGACTTTCCTGGCAGACTGCACTTGGTGCTGTTTTTATTTCTGGTATCGTCTTTTTAATTCTGACCTTAACAAAGCTTCGTGAAAAAATTATTGATTCAGTGCCGCTAAGCTTAAAATCAGCAATTGTTGTTGGTATCGGTATGTTTATCGCTTTTGTTGGTTTTCAAAGTTCAGGTATTGTTGCAAATTCAGATGCTACACTGGTAACACTCGGTCATTTAAGCGATCCTAAGGTTATGCTTACTCTCTTTGGTGTTGCTTTTATTGCAGTTCTTCTGTACTTAAAAGTTAAGGCAGCAATGCTAATTGGTATCATTGCAACAGCTATCATAGGAATGGTATTCAATATCACTCCTGCACCAACCTCTGTTGGCGATGTTGTATCATTCACTATTCCATCACTTAAGGAAACTTTCCTTGAGATGGATATAGTAGGTGCAGTCAAATACGGAATCGTATCTATTATCTTCACCTTCACCGTAGTTGAGCTTTTTGATAATATCGGAACATTGATAGGTCTTAGCAAATCATCAGGTCTTATGAGCTTTGAAGGAAAGATTGAAAACGTTGATAAGGCTCTTTTAACTGATTCAACCGGTACAATGCTATCAGCTGCTCTTGGTACCTGCACCGTTACAACATATATTGAATCATCATCAGGTATTCAGGCTGGTGGTAGAACAGGTCTTACAGCAGTTACAGTTGCAGTATGTTTCTTATTGTCATTTATCTTTACACCTCTGGCTGCAATCATCCCTGCATTTGCAACTGCACCTGTGCTGATAATCGTAGGTGCGCTTATGCTTTCACATATCAAAAATATTGATTTTAACGATCTGTCAGAGGTAATTCCAAGTTTCCTAATCATTATCATGATGCCTTTAACCTATTCAATTGCAATCGGCTTTGGAATGGGCTT
>NZ_JAGFNY010000018.1 GCF_019448115.1 Succinivibrio faecicola
CTAAGTTCATTTGCATCAATATTAAGAAAAACACGTCTTAAAGTATCATGAGACGGGATATTATTACCTTCAATGAGTCCAAGCTGTCTAAAGTAGTCAGAGCGAACTTTAATAAACATTGAAGCATGATAGAAAGAAGTAAACTTACCTCTCATCGAAATTAATAGACAAATACATAAGAGCTTATCTAGATCGTATTTAATCATGCCAGACTTTCTAAAGTCTGTAACTCCATCGAGTATATGTAAGAGGGTATCAACAAACTTCTTATTAGAACGGATTTTATTTTTCAGAGGTGCAAGTACAACGGAAATGCTCTTCATATTGTCTTGTATAACAGATACATTGTTCATAAAAAATCCTACTTTAATTGTAATCTTTAGCCAGTTTCATAAATCAATGAGGTTCGCTATTTGAGCTTGTATTTAGATAAAACATCAGAAAGCTCTTTTGGGTAAATAACAGAAGGCTTAGGTGTATTGATATCAACTTTAAGTTCACGTAAAAGCTCTTTTGCATAATCTCGGTCGGCTTTATCAGGAATAGCTTCATCAAAACAGGATGTAATCAGTAAAGCAATCTTCTTAATTCTGTTTATAGCAGCAGGGCCAGCAATATCAGGTGTTTTAGTAAAATCTTTGGAAAGATAAGAAAGCCTAATAAATCTATCTTGAATATGACCATACATAAACAAAATCACACCTAGAATAAAAGACTGTTCAGAGCATGAATGGTTAAACATGGAACGTTGAATTTTTCTCTTAAAATTCTTGAGAATAAAAGCACTCAGACCATATTCAACAAGGAATGGAGTTACAGATGATGTTTTTTTAGGAAGTAATCCCTTATCAGGATCAATAGTGCCAATATAAGACTGCTCCAGCACAGGGTATTTCTTTCCTTCAACCCTTTTAGAAGTAACTTTAAAGAGTTGATAGCTTCCGCGAACGAGTCTAACGTCAAAACCTTTAGTTTTATAAGGCTTAGCAAAATCAGGTAATAAATCAATTTTCATAGTAAAAGTATTATAGCATACTATAATACATAAATCACAAGAAAACAGTCTTTTTATTGGAAAAAATCTAGTTATACAAAGGCAAAAGAGAATAGAAATAAAGCAGGGATGAAAGAAAAAAGAAAAGTATTACATCTAACTATAATACAATCGGGATACTGTTATATTCGGTACTGCTAAAAAGTGGGGGATTTGATGCGTAACTGCTAATCTTTATAAATAACACATTGAATTAAAAGCCTTTTATACGTATAATTAGCGTAAACTTATAGGTATATAAAATTAGCGTTATTTACATCACATTTTTTAGCAAAAAATATAAATTTTTGTGACTTATATTGCTAATGATTATCAATTTATAATAAAAACGATAGTTTTTCCTATAATAAAAAGCGCGAAAAAAAAAATTATTTCATCTTAAAGTTATTATTACATGGCAGATAATAAACTAGACGGCTCAACAGCTGATGTACTGTTGAATGACCTTAACGATTTTAAAGACATTGAATCACTCAAATCAGATCTTGGATTTGATAACCTTGATGAGGTTGTATATAACTCATCAAGCTCCTTTGATATTTCTGAAATAGCAGATCTACTCTTAGACAATATTGATGAATTTGTTTTCATTACTGATGCTGCATCAAAGAATATTGTCTATATCAATAAACCGCTTACTGAAGCTTTAGGTTTAAAACAGCCTTTTGTAGGTACATGCTACAGCATTATTAAAGGTAGAGATGAGCCTTGCAAAGAGTGCAAGAGTATCTGCAGTAATGATGACAAGTTCCACATCAACACTCTAGTTGACTGTGCACTTAAAGATGATTTCATTATTAAATCAAGAAATATCAATCTGTACGACAGAACCTATATCATTAATGTTGCTATACAGAAAAAGATTAAACATTCAGTAGTTGATCTTGATACAACATTCAATGATGTGATTGCTCCTTATACAATTATTTTTTCAAAGAATATTCACAATCCAGATATTCTTCTGTACCGCTTTTTAGAACATCTTGGAACATCCATAGATGCTAATGCAGTTTTCATGTATGAGCATGTTCAGTTAACTGATGAAAACGGTAAAAACAAAAGCGGTAATGACCAATCTGATGTTATTAAGTCTAAATTAACTAAGATCCTGCTTTGGACTTGTCAGAAAAAAGAATATGACGTTGCTCATCAGAATGCACCTGTAGATATCCTTGATAGCATACTCACAGAGCAGATTGTAAAAAATTATACTCATGAAAATGACCACTACTGTGCTCTGCCTGTACTGTTAGATGAAAAGATATTAGGTGCAGTAATCATCAAAAATGCAAATGAAGACAGATTAAAAACACTGACACCTTGCTTTAAAACCATTATCAATCTGATGGCAAGTGCCCTGCACAACAGAATTATGCAGGCTGAAATCACAAACTACTCTAATCTTGATCCATTAACAAAACTCAAGAATAGGAAGTGCCTGATTACAGACATTCCATCACTTTCAGTTGCAAAAAAACTTGGTGTAATTTTTATCAATGTTAACGGTCTTAAGAATATTAACAACACCTCTGGTATTGATAAGGGCGACACTATTCTAAAGAAGACTGCATCTTTACTAAAGCAGCTTTTACATCAATCTGAGTATATCTACAGATTAGGTGGTGATGAGTTTATAGGTATATATCCTGATATTGATGAGCATGAATTCATACTGCTGTCAGATATGATTAAAGCTTTCATGAGTTCTGATAAAGGCTTTAGCGCATCTGTTGGCACAAGCTGGATTAACAGTGGCATGACCATTCAAAATGCCATCAACAAAGCTGAATCTGATATGTATACAGAGAAAAAGAAATACTACAGAATCAGCAAAAACGAAAATGAAAGATATAGAATTCAAAACGATCTTATCTTTGATATTTTAGAGCCGGCAAAAATTCAGGAACTTATAGCACAAGACTGCTTTAAGGTTCTTTATCAGCCTAAGTTTAAAATCCAGGGAGATGTTGCTCAGATTGCAGGAGCAGAAGCATTAGTAAGATTAATCATAAACGATAAGGTTATTCCGCCTGATGACTTTATTCCTGCTCTTGAATCTGCTCACTATACTCATTTAATTGATTATTTTGTTTTTGAGACTATCTGCAAGCAGATGAGAGAAAGACTTGATAAGGGAGAGAAAATTCTTCCTGTATCATGTAACTTCTCAAGACACTCAATTATCAGACCTGAGTTCAAGACAAAGCTTAAGGAAATATTAAATAAATACGATATTACTCCAAACTACATCCCATTGGAGGTATCAGAGCACAGTTCCACTGAGCATCACAAGGAGCTTGTAGAGGTAACAGAAAAGTTATCTAAGGAGGGATTTAACATCTCCATTGATGACTTTGGAACAGCTCATGCAAATATCTATACCCTTGCAGATCTGACTGTAAGCGAAATCAAATTTGACAAGAAGCTTATAGATAATCTTGGAAAAGGAGATGATGAAAAGCTTACAACAATTCTTGGTGTTCTAATAACCATGTGTAAGAAACTTGGAATTAAAACCATAGCTGAAGGTGTAGAAGACGTTGTTCAAAAGGAGATCTTAAAAAATCTTGGATGCGATGAGATTCAAGGTTACTATTATTCAAAACCTATAGTAGAAGACGACTACTACTCAAAGCTCTAATCAAATATGACCACTGAACAAATCAGTGGTCATTTCTAAATTTAAATGGTTTGCTCTCAGATCAGTAGAACATGACACCACAACTAAAGTTAGACAAATATCACTTAAGCATATAGCTCTTTTGAAAAATATCTGTCTGATCTGTCAGGACTTATAAAAACAATATTTCCATTAGCTCCTGAATCAATAAGTTTCTTTACAGCTGCAAAGGCTGCACCTGTTGATGATCCACCTAAAATTCCTTCATATTTTGTAAGCTCTCGGCATGAGGTAAAAGCCTCATCATCATTGACTTTGATGACCTTATCAACAAGAGACATATCCATGGTATCTGCAATAAAATCATTTCCAATACCTTCGATATTATAGTCAGCATGCTCGCCACCACCCATGGTTGAACCGACAGGATCTGCAAGAATACCTTTAATATCAGGATTGCGCTCTTTTAAGTATTTTACAACACCTGAATATGTACCGCCTGAGCCTGCACCTGCAACCAGGTAATCAATATTTCCATCAAGATCGTCATATATCTCAACACCAGTTGTCTCATAATGAGCTTTTGGATTTGACATATTCTTAAACTGCTCAAGTGAAACTGAGTTTTCAACTGTTTTTAGTAACTCCTGAGCTTTCTTGGCAGCACCTAACATACCATCTTCTCTTTTGGTATGTATGATAGTTGCACCCAAAGCCTTCATTAGAACCTGCTTTTCAATAGAGAACTTTTCTGGCACCACAAAAATGACATTAACATTTCTGTTTAAAGCTGCAAATGCTACGCCTAATCCTGTATTTCCTGCAGTTGCTTCAATGATTGTATAACCTTCTTTTAAAACACCTCTTTCAAAGGCATCATTAACCATATAAAGACCAGTTCTATCTTTTACAGATCCTGATGGATTGTAGTATTCAAGCTTTGCAAAAACATTTACGCTAACAGGAAGATTCAGCACATGATTGAGTTTTACAAGAGGTGTTTTACCAATTAAATCATGCATATCATTATAGTATTTCATTTTTATTCCTTACTTTGCACTTGCTTTGATTGCATTATCAATATCTAAAAGAAGATCATCTACATTTTCAATACCAACTGACAGTCTGATAAGATTGTCATGAATGCCGATTTTTGCTCTTATATCAGCAGGAATTGAAGCATGAGTCATGGTTGCAGGATGGCATACTAGTGATTCAACACCACCTAGACTTTCTGCAAGAGCAATAAGATTTAATGACTTGAAGAACTTGCGATAGTCATAATTATCAGACAAAAGGAAGGAAATCATTCCACCACCGTTTCTTGCCTGGCGGGAATTTAATTCATAACCATCAAAAGACTTTAAGCCAGGATAATAAACTTTTGTAACAGCCTTGTGATTTTCAAGATATTCTGCAATTTTTAAAGCATTTGATGCATGTCTATCAAGTCTTACAGCAAGGGTCTTAATTCCTCTGATGAGCAAGAATGAATCAAATGGACCAAGCACAGCACCTACTGAATTTTGAATAAAGTACATTCGATCAGCAAGCTCCTTTGTATTTACAACAGCAAGACCTGCAACAAGATCTGAATGACCGCCTAAATATTTAGTTGCTGAATGAACAACAATATCAGCACCTAATTCAATTGGTCTTTGCAGATATGGTGTCATAAAGGTATTATCAACGATAGTCAGCAGACCATATGACTTTGCAAGTTCTGAGACAGCCTTGATATCGGTGATGTTCATAAGTGGATTTGTAGGTGTTTCAATATAAACAGCCTTTACCTTATCTGTAATGTTTTCTTTGATGTTATCAACAGATGAAGTATCAACTAGAACATAATTGAGATCAAAATTCTTGAATACCTTATCCAGGATTCTAAAAGTACCGCCATATACATTATTTGATACAAGAATTGTATCTCCTGACTTGAATAAGGTTAATACAGCTGCAATTGCTGCCATGCCTGATGCAAAGGCAAAGCCCTTGTATCCTTTTTCCAGATCACTTATCAAAGCTTCAAGGGCTGCTCTGGTTGGATTACCAGATCTTGCATACTCCCACTGAGGATTTTCCTGAATACCTGTCTGCTCAAAAGTGGATGTCTGATAAATTGGAACATTCACTGCTCTTGTATACTTGTCGCCATAGATTCCTGCATGAATAACTGCACTTTCAATTTCTTTGTAAACTGCCATTTTTTTATCCTTTAAAATATTTTTCAACTACTCTAACTACAATAACCGCCACTTTTCTTTGAGTTCAACATCGGCCATTTTTATATGCACTAATCTCAAACATTTTTAATTCCTGTAAGAATATTCACGTTTGGAAAAGCTGTCATTCCACTGTTTATATGATCACTGTAATAACGCTCATCCATGATTTTTGGAGTTATGTTTTCGTGCACTTTAAAACTGTGACGGTTAAGAGCATTTTCAAGCTCAGAAAATGAGTAACCGTGGATCATTTTTTCACCTAGCTTTTCTGTCATTGCACTTAGTGTTGTAACTCTTTTATCAGATGTTTTAAAAGTGCTCTCATCTGGGTAATCAAAAATTACAAGTGTATCGCTGTCTGTCACCTTATCTATAAGGGATAAAGTTTGCTCAAATGTTTCAAGATTTAGATAGTAACTAACACCTAAAATGGTAAATACACTTGGAACAGATCGGTCAAATCCACCTTTTAATAAAACCTCATCTAGAGATTCTCTGTTAAAGTCAATTGATAGAAAATGAAGATTGTCAGGTATCACAAGTGAAAGCTCTTTTACGCGTTTTCTTTTATATCTGCCAGTATCTGCATGATCAAGTTCAAATACTTCTATATCAGCATCAGAATTTCTAAAAGCAAAAGTGTCAAAGCCTGCACCTAAAATTACATACTGAACCTTCTTATGAGTCTTCTTGAATTCCTTTAGTTTTTCTTCAGCATAAGCTATGCGGGATAGCACAATCGGAGCCATAAGAGAATTTACTGCATGCAAAACATTCTCTTTATAAAAGGTTGCCTTTTCATCATAAAGATTCACATCAAAATTATGCTCAATTAACTGACCTACCTTGATATATTCATCCTGTCCCATCAGATCGTATGCAAGATAGTCATCAAAAACCTTGTTCTTTTCGTAGATGCTGTGAAAAGCTCTTACAAATGAGCAAAGCTTAGCAGTGATACTCTCATGTTTATCAATCATGCTACACCTACTTTAAAAACACTGGAGTTGACAGATATCTCTCACCTGTATCAGGGAGAATAACAACTATATTCTTGCCATAATTTTCAGTTCTTTTTGAAAGTTCAATTGCAGCTGCTATTGCAGCACCAGATGAGATACCTGCAAGAATTCCATCTAACTGAGCTACCTGATTTGTATAGGTAAATGCATCAACATTATCAACGGCAATCACCTCATCAAGAACAGTCTTGTCTAAAGTATCAGGAATGAATCCTGCGCCAATTCCCTGAATAGCATGATTACCAGCAAAGCCTTTTGTAAGAACAGGAGACTGAGCAGGCTCAACACCTATAACCTTTACTGACTTGATTTTCTCTTTTAGGTAACGACCAGCACCTGAAATAGTGCCGCCTGTTCCGATACCTGCAACAAGATAATCAACCTTGCCATCTGTGTCCTCATATATTTCAGGACCTGTTGTACTGTAGTGAGCCTCTGGGTTTACTTGGTTCATAAACTGAGATGGCATATAAGAATTTTTGTTTTCAACAAGAAGCTCTTTTGCCTTTTGAATTGCTCCGTTCATACCAAGAGAGCCTTGAGTTAAAACAACCTTTGCACCAAAAGCTCTTAAAAGATTACGTCTTTCAATTGACATGGAATCTGGCATAACAATAATCAGTTTTAAGGATAAAGCTGAGCATACCTGAGCAAGTCCTATACCAGTATTTCCAGATGTTGGCTCAATAATTACAGTATCTTTATTGATCTTATTGTCCAAAAGAGCCTTTGAAATCATCGCATAAGCGATTCTATCCTTTACAGATCCAGCAGGATTAAAAGCTTCAACCTTTGCAATTAGATTAGCTTTTAGGTTGTGGTGTTTTTTCATGCCATTTAACTTAATAAGTGGTGTCTTTCCTATTAGCTGTGTGACTGACTCGTAGATTTTCATTCTTTTTTCCTAGGTTATTATTATCTATATTTCCTATAATATTGATAGGTTTTGTAAGAATAATATAGGATATATAGGTAATTATCAATAAAAACTATAAAAAAATTTCTATGATTTTTATTTTATTGTTATTTTTCAATAGGTTAATAAAAATATAATTGTATTACTTTAGGTAGGTGCACAGCTTTATTGCTGTGCAAAAAGACTAGTTTTGGCAAACGGACATGATGTCGCGAGTTTTAATACCCTGCTTTAAGATATCAATTGTTGCCTTAACAAAATCATTAACACTTATTCTGCTTGTTCCATTTACATTTACAGGCAGTACGCTATCAGACAGCATGTAGTTACCAGAGCCGATTGAATGATCATCTAAAAAAAGTGGAGGCGAGAATATCCCCCATTTAACATTGGAGCATGTTGAAAGTCTTTTATAGGCATTTACACAAAGTCTGTCTACTTTTTGCTGCTCATCATTGATAACGACATCACTTTCATCAAAAACAAAACGCTTTTTAGATTTATCTGTATATAAAAATGCAGATGAACCAAGACACAGTAAAGAAATATCTGTATTCTTCAGAATTTCAAGTTCTGTCCATAAAGGCAGAAGATCGGTTGAATATCTTGTAATATCAAGAAAGGAAACTGCATCAACAATGACATGGCAACCATCAAAATCGCTGAGTTTAAGATCCTGATAATCCTTTACTACAAGTTTTCCATCACCTTTTAAACTTATATATGAACTTACAACGCTGACGGTTCTAATTTTTAAAGCTTCAGCGCTGTTTACAATCATCTGCCCTATCTTAGTGTCGGCACCAATTACTGCTATCTGCATAATTATTTGTATTTACTTGAAAAATCAATAAGACTGAATTCACCACTGTTAAGCCAGTTTTCAAATCTGATGGTATTATGCCACTTTACATATTCTTTGTTAGGCCAAAGCTTTTTATCCTCTGGCAGTAATAATGGTTTATTATCAAGTTTGATATAGTCAGGATCAAAATGCTCTTTCATACGCTGAGAGAGTCTTACTCTTAAAATATCTGATGCATCATAAAAAAATGTTATAAAGCCCTTGTTGAATAACTCTGCAATATCAGCTCTCAGGATAATTCCATTTTCTATTGTCAAGAAGCGATCATCGTACATTGACTGAAAATTCACAGCCTTTAAAGTAGCAATAAAATGGCTTTCAGTTACAGCGCATGTGGCATTATAGACACCTAAAAGTTCTGTTCGGTACTCTGAGATATTCTCGATTGTCTTATGAACTGTAGCCTTGTAGTATATGCCAGGCCATGTTCCATCAGAACATATATAGTCAATTGCTTCTTTACGTTTTTGATTCGAAACTTTAATAAGATATTTTCCTATTGGTGATGAAGATTTTAAAAGGATCTGACAGTGATCTTTTAAAAATTTGAATTCAAATCCTTCTGGTACATCAAGTATTTGTGTTTTTGTGAATATGAATGTACCGTTTATAAGATTGCAGCTAATAGGCATAGACAGATCGGCATTAAACTCCTCTGCCCTGTTTATAAAATCCTGATATGTAACATAACCTGATCTCACACCGAATGTATACCAGCAGACATTTAGATCAAGATACACTTTCTTAAGATAATATCCACCGCCGACAATTATCTGTTTATCGCCTTTTTCAACTAAAAATAAAGTTAAAGTTCCTGGCTTTATCACGATATCAGACTTATCTGATAGATTCTCCTCAAAGGGAGTGTACCAGCAGTTTGTTATACTTGATCCATAGGAAATGAAGTGAGCCTTGATAACCTGAAACCAGTTATAAGATACCTTTAATAAAAGAATATCAGGCTTGTTGTAATCCATAAAACCACCTTAGGTTTTTATAATATCTGATTTAAGTTTATTCATATGTATTCTCAATTACCATACATTTTTCTTAAATTTGTTAAATTCCACATAATATGAACATGCAAAAAATTTCATTGAAACCCGTTTTGTAAACGATGTCACAATTTTTACAATTAATCTTATTTTTATTTTTCTTTAAAATCAATAATTTAAAAATATGTAACCGATTACATTATCTCAATTTTCTGAAAAAAACGCACAGTTTTCTTTTTAAAAACTAATTACTGTTTAAACAAATTATCATTTGTTTTACATATCTTTTATCGATTGTAAATATATTTTTTATTTTAATTATTTACTGTGCTTTTTTATGTATTTTTGATAAATAAATAACTCTTATCTTAAAATAATTCCCTTGGTTGTATGTTTTTGTAAATTCTCATAAAATTTTCTTGAACGTAGCCATGCTATGGCTAATTTTTTTATTTCAAACACAAGGTAGTATTATGGAAAATGTAGTTGCAGGACTATCTACCATTGATTACGTTATCTTTGGTATTTATGCTCTTGTCGTTATTGGAATCGGCCTTTTTGCCTCCCGTAAAAACACCAAATCTGCTGAAGGTTACTTTCTTGCAGGTAAGTCAATTCCATGGTGGGCAGTAGGTGCTTCATTAATCGCAGCAAATATTTCAGCTGAACAGTTTATCGGTATGTCAGGTTCTGGCTATGCAATCGGCTTTGGTATTGCAGCTTATGAATTCATGGCAGCTGTTACTCTGATTTTAGTTGGTAAGTATTTCTTACCTATCTTTATTGAAAAAGGTATCTATACAATTCCAGAGTTCGTTGAAAAGCGTTTCAACAAGACTTTAAAGACAATTCTTGCAGTCTTCTGGATCTGTTTATATATCTTTGTAAACCTGTCATCTGTTTTATACCTTGGCGGTTTAGCACTTGAAACCATTCTTGGTATTCCAATGATGTACACCATCTTAGGTCTTGCAGCATTTGCTCTAATCTACTCTGTTTACGGCGGTCTTTCTGCTGTTGTATGGACAGACGTTATTCAGGTTGCTGTGCTTGTAATCGGTGGTTTTGCAACATCTTACCTTGCATTAAAACTTATCGGTGGCGACGCTGGTGCATTTGCAGGTTTATCAACTCTTATTGATGAAGTACCAGATCACTTCACAATGGTTCTTGATCAGTCAAATCCTCAGTTCAGCAACCTTCCTGGTATTGCTGTTCTTATCGGTGGTATGTGGGTTGCTAACCTTTACTACTGGGGTTTCAACCAGTACATCATCCAGAGAACATTTGCTGCAAAATCAGTAGATGAGGCTCAGAAGGGTCTTGCTTTTGCAGCTTTCTTAAAGTGCATTACCCCAATCATCGTTGTTATCCCTGGCATTGCAGCATACTACATCACAGTTCATAACCCTGCTCTATTAGATCAGTTAAAGGGTATGTATGGTGATTTAGTTGCTAACAACATTCCAACAGCTACTCAGACTGACCGTGCTTATCCTTGGGTTGCACAGTTATTACCTGTTGGTATCAAGGGCTTAGTATTCGCAGCTCTATCTGCAGCTATCGTTTCATCATTAGCATCTATGCTTAACTCTACAGCTACCATTTTCACAATGGATATCTTCAAAGAGTACGTAAAGAAGGATGCATCTGACCTAACTTTAGTTACTGTTGGTCGTTTAACCGCTATCTGTGCTTTAGTAATTGCAATCTTCATTGCTCCATTATTAAGCTCACTGGGTCAGGCATTCCAGTACATTCAGGAGTACACAGGTGTTGTATCACCAGGTATCCTAGCTGTATTCGTTTGTGGTCTGTTCTTCAAGAAGGCAAACTCAACTGGTGCAGTAGTTGGTGTTCTATCATCTATCGTAATTGCTTTACTGTTAAAGTTCTTACCAATCAACATGCCATTCATGGATCAGATGTTATACACCCTGGTACTGACTATCGCTGTTATCGTATTTGTTTCACTTTCAACTAACGAAAACGACGATGATGAAAAGGCTATCATAACAACTGCAAAAACCTTCAAGACTTCAGGCGGTTTTGCTATTGCATCATATGCAATTTTACTGATTGTTGCAGTAATTTATGCAGCATTCTGGAACCCACAGTTAGGTTTTGCATTCTAAAATAGAATTAAACTATCTTAAAAATCAGGGCTGATGCCCTGATTTTTTTATTCTAAAAACATACTCTCAAAACTTAAATCTGATCAATGATTAGATCTTTATTATCAAAGCCGACCTACGAACCAACTTTGTAATTTCTTTTGTGTACTGACCGTTAATAGAAATAGGCTCGTCTTGACATGAAGAAGTTATAACCTGTGCTTGATTGACTTTTATCGTAGTTAAAGAGGTAGTCACTGCTCACGGCAAAAAGAAATAACTTTGACGCTGTCAACGCCTTAGCATTAGAGTAGGAAACACAAAAATCAAAACTCAGGTATTTCACCTAATGCATCCTTATACCAGGAACTTTGAAGTATAGGGATCTGCCTGTAGTACTTTTTATAAAAGAAATCATTTACAAGCTGTTTGTTAACAAGTAATTCCTTACAGACACAAAGCTCTAAGGATTTTTTTGATAAAAACTGCTTTAAAGCTTTTATCTTTGAGGCATATTCCTTATCATTAGCAAAATGATCGTAAGCAAGAGCAATTGAATCAACCAGATTGCTGTTCTTTTTCATCTGACTTATGGATTGATTAAACCACTCTATTACTATTTTTCCATATGCTTTAATTGCACCGTATTTCATGCCGCATTTATCAAGAGATGAAAAATTATGAGATCGACATCTGCAGATATTGCACAGTGCCTTTGTAGTTATTATTCTATTTAAAGCCTCATTATTTTCAATTGCAAGAAGTATTCTTCTATGGCAAAGATAACTTAGAATATACAACTGCTTTTTGTTTAATGATCCTGCTCCACTGACAGATAGATAGCTATCTTCAGCTTTAGTTTCCATTAGAGCTTTGTTTTTATAATCTTCCATTTCCTGACTGAAGAAAGTCAGTCTTCTGTCAGAATCTGTAAATAAGGAAATTACAGCCTTATAAAGCCTTTCAAGATATATCACATCCTCTTTAGCATAAATAAGTTGATCCTCGCTTAAAGGACGTTTCTGCCAGTCTGATGTTGTATGCTCTTTTTTAATTTCTATATTTAAATATTCAGAAAGTGCACTTTGCAATCCCTGTGAATATGAACGGTTTGCAAAACTTAATAATAGCTGAATATCAATGATTCTCTTTGGTAACTGCCTGTTAAAAGTCATTGAATAACTAAGATTAGACAGAACTTCAAGATCTTCACGGCAGGAAAAAAGCAGAATACTTGCTTTTGTTGAATTGATGGCATTAACAAAATCTACTAGTTTTATCTCTGATAAAGGATCTATAAGGTAGGTTTCTTCTTTAATACAGATCTGAATTAAATCAAGCTCTGGATAAAATGTTTTAACTCTAGTAAATTCTGTATCTAAAGACAGACAGTCATCTTCACCTAAAGATAGGATCTTATCGCAAAGGTTCTGAAGATTTTCCTGAGTCTGTATGTAGTTAATATCTGCCATGCTAATGCTCATATTTATTTTTTTTGTGAGCATTATATCATTTTATGAATCAAAGCGATTCTGTCTTAGATATCTTCTTAATACCTTTCCAACAGGAGACTTTGGAAGCTTTTCAACAAATTCAATATGCTTAGGGATCTTATAACCTGTCAGATATTTTTTCAGATGCAAAAGAACAAGCTCTTTGGTAAGAGTTTTATCTTTTCTGACAATATACAGTTTTACTGATTCACCTGTGCTTGAGGATGGAACACCGACAACGCCGCACTCTATCACACCGTTGAGCATTGATACGACGTTTTCAATTTCATTTGGGAATACATTGAAACCAGAAACAATAATCATGTCCTTGATTCTGTCAATGATTTTTATAAAACCGCCATCACACCATACTGCGATATCACCTGTTCTTAAAAATTCACCATCAAAAACATGCTCTGTTTCTTTTTGATTGTTAAAGTAGCCTTTCATAACCTGAGGACCTTTAAACTCAAGTTCACCTGGCATATTTTTTTGAGTAATTTCCTCACCTGTATGTATATCTACAATTCTTGCAATTGTAGATGGTGTTGGAACACCAATAGTTCCGTTGTACTCGCGGTTGTTATATGGAAGTGCACAGCAAAGAGGAGAACATTCTGTAAGACCGTAACCTTCAAGTACACTGACTCCTGAAACCTCTTTGAACTTTTTAGCAACACCTTCTTGTACAGCGGTACCACCACCGACAACAAGTCTTAATTTATTAAGCTTAACCTTTTTGAATACATCATGAGTTACAAATGCATTTAAAAGTGTATTAACAGCAATAATGATTGATACATCAGAATTTCTCTTAAGAGCACTTATAACAGTATTAAACTGTCTAGGATCAGCAATAAGAATATTAGAGCAACCTATATAAAGCGCAAACATCAGATTAATAGTCATCGCAAAAATATGGTACAAAGGCAGTGCAGTTAAAATAGTTTCTTCTCCATAATTGAGAATTGGAGAGTACATAGCATCCGCCTGCATTACATTTGAAATGATATTTCTGTGGGTGAGCATTGCACCTTTTGGTTTTCCTGTAGTACCGCCTGTATACTGATAAAAAGCAACATCATCAATATTGATATCTACCTTTGAAAATCCAAGGTTATAACCTTTTTCTACAGCGCTTTTAAATGAAACAATCTGTTTTTTATCATATGATGGTACACTTCTTTTGAGATAGCGGAAGGCAAAATTATAAAAAGGCCCCTTAAAACTTCCTAGATAATCACCAACATTACAGGAAATAATTGTTTTTATATAAGTCTGATCATGTATCTGCAAAAGCCTTGCATTAATACTCTCAAGTGTTACTACAACCTGAGCTTTTGAATCTCTAAGCACACTTAAAATTTCATGAGCTGTATAAAGAGGATTAACATTTACAATGCGCATACCGCATTTCAATCCTGCAAAAACACAGATAGGATACTGAATCAGATTTGGAAGAATGACACCTAGGGCATCACCTTTTTTTACATTAAGTTCATTTTGAAGATAGGAAGCAAACGCATCAACTTTCTCGTTTACTTCCCTGAAAGTCATTGAAGTGCCAAAACTTGTAAATGCTGTTTTATTAGCATACTTATGGCATGTATCTTCAAAAAGAGCATACAGACTGTCATACTCAGGTTCCCCTATGGTATGAGGTACATCTTCAGGATAACTTTCATACCACGGATACTGATTTTCTGTCATAAATGCTCCTTTTGTCATGCTCTTATTAGCTGTGTGAGGCTGCAAACTCCTTGAGGAAATCTACAAGAATCTGAACACCTTCAATTGGCATTGCATTATAGATACTTGCTCTCATGCCGCCTAACACTTTATGCCCCTTAAGTCCGATAAGTCCTTTAGCTTTTGAAAGCTTTAAGAACTCATCATTTAATGATTCATCCTTTAAGGTGAATACACAGTTAACTCTTGAGCGATCATTTGCTGCAATCTTGCTGATATAGAAATCAGAACTATCAATGTAATCATAAAGCATTTTTGATTTTTTGATATTTCTTCTTTCTAATTCTTCAACACCGCCCAAATTTTTTATCCATTTAAAGTTCAGGTATGCCATATACCATGCGAATGTACATGGTGTGTTGTACATAGAATCAAACTTGGATAAAACACTCCAATCAAGAATTGATGGGCAGTACTTACGAGCCTTGCCTAATAGATCTTCACGTACAATGGTAATTGTCATACCTGATGGACCAACATTCTTCTGAAGGCCGAAAATGATAGCACCAAACTTAGATACGTCAATTGGTCTTGTCATAATATCAGATGACATATCAGCAATTAAAGGAACACCTTTTGTGTCTGGTAAAGTAAATGATTCTATACCGTTTACAGTCTCATTTAAGCAAATGTAGCAGTACTCAGAATTCTCAGATACAGTCATCTTTGAATAGTCAACGTGCCAGACACCGCTCTCATCCTGATATGAGCATTCATGAAGAACAGCATTACCGTATTTCTCAGCACATTCCTTGTAAGCACAGCGAGACCAGTGGCCTGTTACAAAATAATCAGCTGTACCGTTTTCTGACAGAAGATTCATAGGAATAGCAGCAAACTGACCACGACCGCCACCCTGCTCAAAAATAATCTTATAATTTGATGGAACATTTAAAAGCTCACGCAGTAATGCTTCAGCATCCTTTGCAACCTTATCAAACTCTGCAGAACGGTGAGAAATCTCAACAAGTCCCATACCGGTATTAGCAAAATTTCTGAAATCTCGCTGAGCCTCATCCATCACTTCATCAGGAAGCATACAAGGACCTGCATAATAGTTCCAAACCTTACTCATCATTGTCTCCATTGATATAAATAAAAAGCATGGATTTCTCCATGCTCTAAAAATTATAGACTGCTCTCATCCTCTGTAGGATTTTCTTTTGCATTTTCATTTAGCTCTGTATCAGTCTGTACAGGCTGCACTTCTGCCGTTGCAGCACTCTGATCTGCAGCTAACTGCTCATTCTTTTCAAGATTACGAGCTTGAAGTGTCTTGTTAGCATTTTCAACAACCTCATCAGATATTGACTGAATTGCTATTACACTATCACCCTCGTACAGTCTAATTAAAATTGTACCAGCGCCATATCTTGAGATTAAAGCAGTATCTGACATAGCAGAACGCATTAACTGACCCTGATTTGAAATGATCATATAATCATAGTTGTCAGCAGCGCTAACAGCACCGATTACTTTACCGTTTCTATCAAGATTTCTCATTATGATAACGCCCATACCGCCACGATTTCTCAGAGGAATATCTGACAGTTTGATTCTCTTACCATAACCATTCTCACTTGCAATCAGACACTGACCGTTTTCTATCTTTTCTGCAGATACAACCATCAGTGATACAACGCATGCATCCTTATCTCTCATCTTGATACCGCGGATACAGCCTGCTGTTCTTGATGAAGGTCTGATACCTGAACCTGCATGACGATCAATTGACTTTTCATCATTCTGATCATCAGAAGACTCAGAAACATCAGCTGCATCATCTGAGTTCTCATCAGTATCTGCATCAGCTGACTTCTTATAGAACTCACAGAAATGCTGTGCATAACCGTTTGATGTAAATAAGAATACATCATCATCACCAGATGATACTTCAACACCGATAAGCTCATCACCATCTTGTAAATTCAGAGCGATAAGTCCATTGCCGTTCATTCTGTTTACAAAGTTTGCATAGGCATCAAGCTTGGTCTTCTTAACTAAACCCTTCTTTGTTGCCATGAGGAAGTAGCGCTCGCCGTTAAAATCAGAAACAGGTAGCAGTGCGGTAATTCTCTCACCATTTGCAATATCAATGTTGATGAAGTTCTGAACTGGTGTACCCTTTGAGGTTCTGCTATCTGATGTAGGCAGATCGTAAACCATGCGAACAAATGCTCTACCCTTATTGGTAAAGAACATCATTCTGTCATGTGTTGAGGCAACGATAACCTTTGTTACATAATCCTCATCTTTAAGTTTTGTAGCAAGTTTGCCTCTGCCACCTCTACCCTGTGATTCATATGTAGCAATGTCCTGATACTTGATATATCCCTGTTCTGATAAAGTTACAATAACGTCACGTCTTGTAATCAAATCGCCCTTGTCTACCTTGCCTAAATCAACAGTGAATGTAGAACGGCGAGGTGATCCGAACTTCTCCTTAACCTCAACAAGCTCATTTCTGATTTCGCTCTTGAGTCTTTCTGGATTGTTCAGAATATCAAGGAAGTTTTTAATATCAGCTAAAAGTGCATTGTAGTTGTCTTTAATTTCGTCCTGAGCAAGATGTGTAAGTTTTGACAGTCTCAACTCAAGAATAGCCCTTGCCTGTGCATCTGATAAATGGTAATGACCATCAATGAGTCCTACACCTTCTTCAACACCCTGAGGAAGAGCAATATTAACACCCTCAGCTGTTCTCTGGATAACAGTGCTAATCATCTGACCATCCCAGCTTTGTGCAAGAAGTTTTAATCTTGCATCTTCTGTATTATCTGATGATGTGATGATATCAATAATCTTCTGAATGTTTGCCTTTGCAACCATCAGACCTTCGTTTACGTGTGCAATACGTCTTGCCTTGCGAAGATCAAATACGGTACGTCTTGTTACAACTTCACGACGGAACTTAACAAACTCGGTTAAGATTTCCTTTAAGCTTAACTGCTTTGGATGATTGCCAACAAGAGCAACCATATTAATTGGGAAAGAAGCCTGAAGCTGGGTACTTTGGTATAGATTGTTTAATACAGCCTCAGGGAATGCATCACGTTTAAGCTCAATTGCAATCTTTACAGCATTATCCTTGTCAGACAGATCGATAACATCAGAAATACCTTCAATACGCTTTTCTTTAACGAGGTTTGTAATCTGATTTACGATATCAACCTTATGAACAACATAAGGGATCTCATCTACAATAATTGTCTGTCTGCCAGATTTATCTGTTTCAATTCTGGTTCTTGAACGGATAATACATCTGCCACGACCTGTTTGATATGCCTTCTTGATTCCGTCATTACCAACAATGATACCGCCTGTTGGGAAATCAGGACCAGGAATAAACTGCATTAACTCGTCAAGAGTAAGATCAGGATTATCTAAAAGAGCTATAACAGCATCAATAGTCTCTGACAGATTGTGAGTAGGTATGTTTGTCGCCATACCAACAGCAATACCAGATGAACCATTTACAAGAAGATTTGGGAATTTTGTAGGAAGAACCTCAGGGATCTGCTCCTGTCCATCATAGTTTGGATAGGTATCTACAGTTTCCTTGTCAATATCTGCAAGCATCTGCTCTGCAATCTTGGTCATCTTGACTTCGGTATAACGCATGGCAGCAGCGCCATCACCATCAATATTACCGAAGTTACCCTGACCGAAAATCAGAGGATCACGCATAGAGAACCACTGGGCCATACGCACAATAGTCTCATAAACCGCACTATCACCATGAGGATGGAATCTACCAACAACGTCACCAACGATACGGGCGGACTTTTTGGTAGGACCTGAGTTCACAGCATTCAGATCGTACATATCGAACAGAACACGTCTGTGAACAGGCTTTAAACCATCTCTAACATCAGGAAGAGCTCTATCTACAATAACTGACATTGCATAGTCAATAAAGGATTTTTTAAGCTCTTCTTCTAGTGTAACAACACCAACTTTTGAACTTACACTCTGAGCTGTAGTCAAATCAGTGCTGCCTGTTACGTTTGGATTTTCGGTATTATCAGACATCAAATCTACCTTATATTTTTTAATGAATTTTTATCATCCAATTGTACAGAAATTTACTCGTAAAATCAATTAAGAAAAAGGATTTCAAAGCTTTTTGTGACTTGAAAAAAAGCCTATTTTCAGCGATAATCTCAAAGATAAATGAACAGTATTTGAGAATAAATTTATGTGGTTTAAAAACATTAGATTCTATACCCTTGATTTAGGCGATACACTAAACATAATCAAGGACGAGGCAAAAGTAGAAGAGCTACTTGCAAAAACAGCTTTCAAGCCTTGTGAGGCTAACGAACAAAGCTCAATTGGATTTGCACCCATGTTCGGTTCAAATACACAATTTCACTTCTCAACAGGTAACAATCACTTTTTAAAACTTGTTGAAGAAACAAAACTGTTACCATCTCAGGTAGTAAAAACTCAGGTTGATGAACAGGTTGAGAAAAAAGAACTTGAACTTAAAAGAGTTCTTAACAAGCAGGAAATTGAAACTGTTAAGGCTGCTGTATCAAACTCTCTTTTATCAAAGGCTTTTGCAACAAGAAAAGAACTTCTAATCTGGTTTAATACTCAGGCAAACATTGTCGGTATCAGTGCAAGTTCAGCTAAACGTGCAGAAAGTGCCCTTGCAATGCTAAGAGAGGCATTCATGTCTTTTGGTGCTAAACTTCTTGCTCCAAAGTGCGTGGTGGAGGCAAGAATGACAACATGGATAAAAGAAAACAATCTGCCAGAGAAATTTGATTTTGGCTCTGAGGTTACATTAAAAAGCACAGATGATGATGGTGGCATAATCAGAGCTTCAAAAGAAGACTTAACAAGTCAGGAAATTGCAGTTCATCTTAATGCTGGAAAGAATGTTTATGAAATAGCACTCAACTATGATGAAGCTGTAACATTCTCTCTTACAAACGATCTTACAATCAAAAAGGTAAAGCCAACTGACATTTACCTTGAACACAACCTTCCAAACAAGGTTGAAGACGAGATAGCTGATGCTCAATCTCTACTCATATTACAAGGTGAAATCTTTACTGAACTTTGCAGTTATATAATGGAGATCTTTGACTGTGACAGAACTTAAAAAACCGGAGCTTTTAGCTCCAGCAGGCTCACTTGAACATCTGCATATGGCCCTAAACTATGGTGCTGATGCTGTATATGCCGGTGTGCCAAAATGGTCATTGAGAGTCCGTGGAAACGGCTTTATCAGAGAAGACTTCATAAAAGGTATTGAAGAGGCTCATTCACTTGGTAAAAAAGTTCATGCGGTTTTAAATATTATTCCTCATGTAAGAAGAGTGAAAGCCTTTGAAAAAGTTGTAGATGAAATGGCAGAACTTAAGCCTGATGCTTTCATCATGGCTGATCCTGGTCTTATCGACATTGTAAGAAACCGTTATCCTGATATTCCTATTCATCTGTCAGTTCAGGCTAATACAGTTAATGCAGGCTCTGTAAAATTCTGGCAGAAAGTCGGTCTTACAAGATGCATTCTTGCAAGAGAGCTATCATTAACAGAAATCGATATGATTAAACAAGAATGTCCTGACATGGAAATCGAGGTTTTCGCTCACGGTGCTCTTTGTATCGCTGTTTCAGGAAGATGTCTGATTTCAGGTCTGCTCTCTCACAGAGATGCAAACATTGGTGCTTGCAATAACTCATGCCGCTACGGTTTTAACGTAAGAAACGTTCATGCAGCAACATCCGATGACATGATTGCTTTTGACAAGGCAAATGACACTATCATCTGTGCTGATCTTGAAGAAAGCATGCATCACCCAGGAGAGTGGATGCACATGGAAGAAGATCTAAATGGTTCATATCTTATGAACTCAAAAGATTTGTGCACTCTACCTGTATTAAAGAAACTTATTGAAATAGGCGTTGATTCTTTAAAGATTGAAGGCCGCTCAAGATCACCATTCTATTCTGCTGCAATTTCTCGTGCATACAGACTTGCAATTGATGCAATTGTAAGAGGTGAGCAAATCCCTGATGAGAGTTACACAATTGTAAACTCAATTCCATCAAGAGGATATACTACTGCTCTGCTTGAGCCACATAGACCAGATCAGACTCAAGATTATGAAACAAACTCACCAAATCCAGGAACACTTCAGATCTGTGGTGAGATCCAGAGTCAGGATGAAGACGGTACTTTAAATATAGCTGTTAAGAACCGTTTTGAAAAAGGCTCAAAACTTGGAATTTTCACACCTTCAGGTATGCTGCCATTAAGTGCTGAGAATATGGTGGATGCAAAGAAGGGCAATGCTCTTGATGTAGCTCCTGGTACTGGATATTTTGTTAAGATCCCATATGATAAGAAAATTGATTTATCAACTTCTGTCATGCTGAGAATCGACAATTGATATCTTCATCCTGCTAAAGCAGGATGATTCCAACTTCAGAGCTAATTGTTTCGGTTGGCAAGAGATGCTCATCCTATGAGATCCACTCAGATGCAGTCTTAAAAAACAATCTTAAAAGCACTTCACTCAAGTGATTTTATTTCGTTAAACGAGAATAATCCTTTTTGCTTGAACGCTTATTCTCGTACATTAGTTTATCAGCTGCATCAATAAACTCCCGCACAGAGTTGAATCTTGAATCGAATCTTACGAATCCGGTTGATACTGAAAGCTCATATGGAGCGATAACAAGTTCACTTAAATCATTTACAGCTTTATCAATATAAGAACATACACTGATCGCTTTTTCTTCATCAGAGTTCCTTTTGATCAGAATAAATTCGTCGCCACCATATCTGCACAAGAAACAGTTGAATGTATCAGCTACGTACTTTAACAGTTTTGATATTTCAATAAGTACAACGTCACCTTCATTGTGACCAAAATTATCGTTTATATATTTAAATTTATTTAAATCAATAAACATCATGAAAGTGTTCTTTCTTTGAGACTCTGAAAGAGACATTAGACTATTCAGATATGATTTCAATTCATTTCTGTTATTCAATGTTGTCAGATCATCAATCGATATTCTCATATGCTGATGTAGTGTCATTAGATAAAAAAATGAAATTGCATATGCTACTGATACATAATTTGTATGAAGCAGAAGATTTGCAGGAGCTATTATAAAAGGCACTGATACTGTTAAATACAGTAGAATTCTGTCTATTAATGATACAGAAAAATCTGAAAATCTCTTTTTCAGATCAACCATGATTGACAGAAAATTGATTATTCCTAAAACAGAATAAAGACCAATGCTTCCAATTAACAATGAATAAAATCTTCCAGGAACAAAGTTTCCACCGAAAGTTAAGAACTGAATATATCCGTTAAAAGGTGATGTAATAATAAAGTAAGTTATTATGATAAATGGAAGTGATAGTAAAAACAGCTTAATATCTTTTGAGCGTATCGCATCCTTTCGTTTCTGATAAGTAATTACAAAGATAATATAAGATGTAAATACGGCCATAAAATTGTTCAAACATGTAAAAAATACAATAAGTTTAATAGACTGAACACATGGCAATTTCAAAGAAAGTTCTAGCATACAGTTACCTGCATGCATATATGTAACAACTCCTGTTGAAAAACACTGAACAAATACAATTGCTATGACAGATATGTATAGCTGTTTTGTTTTTTCCCCACTTTTCCAAAGATTAAAAGCAATCAGCAAAAATATACAAATACATAAAATATCTATCTGCAGTGAATATGAAATTAGCTGGTTCATTTTCTGACTGCTCCGCTATCACTGATTAAGCCTTGCTTTTTCATCTGCTTTTGCCTGTACATATTTCTATCAGCTGATTTAATGACATCAGAAATACTAGAATATGGTATGTTAAGCTGAGTTGTTCCTACAGAAAAATCAACTGTAAAATCTGAAAAATTTGATTTTGCCTTTTCATTGAGGCATTTTTTCATTCTCACTATCATAGCTTTCAAATCAGTCTGAGTAGGATGAGAAGAAACAATTACAAATTCATCACCACCGATTCTTGCTAAAAAGTTCTTTGAATTTACACTTATCTCTCGCATTGCCTCAGCAACTGTTCTTAAAGCAAGATCACCTGTTAGATGTCCATGGTTGTCATTGATGGATTTGAAATTATCAATATCAATATATGTAAGATACATATTAACTCTCAATGACTGGGAAGACATGATATATGAAAGATACCGCCTAAAACGGTTTCTGTTGTTAAGACCAGTCAGAGGATCGATAAATACCTTATCCTCATGAAGAGCTATATAGTACATCACTAAAGACAGAAGATATACGCATGTATAAAGATTATTATTAGAATATGCTGAATAGTACTGGGAAACTCCTATAAATAAGGTAAATATACCTAAAAAGAGAATCTCTTTTGCCTGTAGTGTTCTTGAATAACGCATGAAATTATATAAACAAGCTAAAAAGCCTACAGAAGCATAAAGGACTACAAAATAATAAAGCACAAAACTAAATCTGCTTGGGGATGGCTCTCCAAAAAGATTAAACTTAAAAAGTGCATAATTAAAAGGTGACATGAATGAGAGGACTGTAATAATGATTACTGGAGTAAAAAGCATTAAAACAGCACTTTTTTTTCTAATGATATTTTCAAAGCCAACCTTCTCGAGAACCATATACACCCAGCAATAAGACAAACAAATCCATACAGAAAAGTCCAGACTCTGCATAAAATAAAAAATTTCATAGTAATAAGAAAATGAAAAACAGCTATGGATCTGTCTTAATATGCATAAGAACATAAGAACATAACAACACCTTAAAAAAGCTCTGTTACGTCTGTCATGTTCTCTGAAAATTGATCTAACTATAATTAGAAGCAAAAAGAATATGAAAAAGTAGATCTCAAACTTCAATGAAAAATGCATGAGATCTCCCTTTATTTAAAGGCATTGATAAGTGCATCTGTTTTTTTCTGGTATGTATTCTTTTTAGTATTCTTTTTAGCATTCTTTTTCTTGTTTTTATCATCATCCCCTTGAGAAATCTCTGAAAAAGAAGCTGATAAAGACTTTTCATTCTCGTTATTGTCAGAACGCTTTGAATTCTCTAATGCTTCTTTCTTTGCTTTTATGATAGAAATCTTTTCATTTCCCTCATTTCGATGATAATTAACATTAGCTTCCTGTCTTAATCTAATCATGTTCTCATCAAGTTTTTCAGGATGCTTATTTGCCTCAAGTGCTTTTTTTTGTCTAGCCTTGGCCTTATCAATGAGCAGCTGCTCTCTTTCTTGGGAATTTTCGACTCTTTTTAGCTTTGAACGAGATTTATTTTCAGATAGAACTTCAAGAATAGACTCAGAAGCTAAAGTCTTGTCTTTTTCATCTATCTGTGTTTTTTGTTCAATTTGTAATGGAGAAACTTTATCTGTATGCAAGACCTTATTTTGTGCAGATATATTTTCACCATTCACAGTTTTCACATTTTGTGTGGGAACATCGATTTCTTCAGCAAATGAAGCATAGAATATGAAAGATAAAATTGTGCATCCCCACAAAGATAGTTTATTTATTATCATTGTATAGTCCTGTTTACAATCTTTGCTATAACAATTTTATGAAAGGTATGCGATTTTTTCAGTGATACAGCTTACAAAAAACAGGACAGAAAGCATTGCACTATTAATGTGCAGCTTTATATGATTATTTAGCCTTTTGTAAAGGATCAATCCTGTTTTTTTCATCATTTTGAAACATTAGTGTTATAAAATGATAGAATTCATAAAATCTGAATAATAAGGATTTACAAATGAGTAAAATAATCAAACCTATCGAGTCTTATAAACCTCTTCTTGATAAGATTCAGACTGAAAAGGGAATCAAACTAATCAAGGATTTCTTTCAGCAGAATCTTGCAACAGAAATGCGTCTTCGCCGAGTCACTGCTCCTTTATTTGTTTTAAAAGGTTTAGGTATCAATGACGATCTGAACGGTGTTGAAAGAGCAGTTTCTTTTCCTATTAAAGATCTGCAGGATCAAAGAGCTGAAGTTGTACACTCTCTTGCAAAATGGAAGCGTCTTACATTAGCAAATTTAGGTATCGAAAAAGGTTATGGTATCTACACTGATATGAATGCAATCAGAGCTGATGAAGAGCTTGACAACCTGCATTCTCTGTATGTTGATCAGTGGGACTGGGAAGCTGTCATTTCAAAGGAAGATCGTACAGTTTCATATTTAAAGAGTGTTGTCAGAAGAATCTATTCAGCTATTTTAAGAACTGAATATCTAGCATGTGAAAACTACCCTTGCTTAAAACCATTCCTGCCAGAAGAAATTCACTTCGTTCATGCACAGGAACTATTGGAAATGTATCCTGATAAGACTCCTAAGGAAAGAGAAGATCTTATCTGTAAGAAATACGGAGCAGTTTTCTTAATGGGCATCGGTGGTGCACTTTCTAATGGTGAAAAACATGACGGAAGAGCTCCTGATTATGATGACTGGTCAACCAAAAATGAAGAAGGATTTGAAGGTCTGAATGGTGATATTTTAATCTGGTATCCTATTTTAAATCGTTCATTTGAATTATCTTCAATGGGTATCCGTGTTGATATCGATGCTTTAAATAAGCAGCTTGCAATTGAAAACAAGGAAGAGAGAAAATCTTTATACTTCCATCAGAAGCTTTTAAACAACGAGCTGCCTTTATCAATTGGTGGTGGTATCGGCCAGAGCCGTCTGTGCATGGTTCTTTTACATAAAGCACACATCGGTGAAATTCAGGTAAGTATCTGGCCTGAGAACATGCGATTAGAGTGTGAAAAAATAAATATTCCACTTCTATAATGAAGTCAGTAAAAATCCGGCTAAAGCCGGATTTTTACTCTTCTTTTTTTGTTTCATCCTCATTTGATGAACCAAAACCATTCATAAATGATTCACTAAGCGTTTTTGTTTTGCTTTTAACTTTTGCTTTTTCTTTTAATTTCATCTCAAAAAGGGTCTTATTACCAGCTGTTCCCTTAATAGGATAATCCTCTAATAAATTTATACCTCTGTTTCTTGAAACATGTTCCTGATAAGCTTGTTTCATAGCATCTTCCTTTGGATTTTTGATTTTTCCAAGAGGTTTTACATTCACTCTGTAGCTCATTTCCTTCTGAGTTTTAGATAGCATAAGCTCAGTTCTTGCAGCATTGATAATAAGTTCTCTATCCTGATCTACCTTGAGAACAGTATTTGGCTTTGATAACTGCAATGGAGCTAAAAACACACCTAGGATGATCGCAATAACCATCGCTACCATGCAAATTCTTAACTGCAGTTCAAGGCGCTTTTTCTTTGTCACAAGGATATACTCAAAAAAATATTATTCAAATGGCTCAGTATTACCAGAGCCAACTCTTACTATAGATGGAACGCCATCCTCAAAAACGATAACCGTAGTTGGTGAGGTAGTAAGAACACCTCCATCTGCAATTAGATCTACAACAGATCCTATTCTGTCATTTATCTCAACAGGATCATTCTGAGCAATCTCATCACCAGGAAGTATCAAAGAACAGCTCATCAAAGGAGCATCAAGCTCTGCAATGATTGCATCAAGAATAGCATTTTTTGGAACTCTGATACCTATAGTCTTTCTTTTTTCATTCATCAGTCTTTTTGGAACAATCTTTGTTGCAGGCAGAATGAAAGTATAAGCTCCTGGTGTATTGTTCTTTAACAGTCTGAATACAGAGTTATCAACTCTTGCATATTCTGAGATTTCTGATAAATCTCTACATAAAAGAGTAAAGTTATGATGTTTGTCTACCTGTCGGATCCTAGCTATACGCTCAACAGCATTTTTGTTTTCTAGTTTACAGCAAAGAGCATAGGCTGAATCTGTTGGCAGTACAGCAACACCGCCGTCATTGATGATAGAACAAATCTGAGAAATAAAACGTTTTTGTGGGTTATCTGGGTGAACTGTAATATATTGTGCTGTCATTTTATATTCTTCCTAAAACGAGGGCACCTTAAGGTGCCCATCATCATTTAAGGTATCTGAGCTGAATTATCCGGTTGTTCGGTTTTCTCATCAGCTTCTGATTCTGTTTTTTCAACAGTGGTATCATTCGCTGCACTCATGGACTCATACTCTTTTACTGATTCTTTTTCACTGTTACTATTCACATAAGAATTTTCTGAAAATTCATTATTGTTTCTGGTAGTAACAACAGCATCAGCCTTTCTGTCTGATACAAATGCTTCAACATCAGTAACAATATCCATAAGCTTGAAGATCTGCTCTAGAGGAATTCTCTCTAAAGGAAGCTTTGCTCGTCTGCCAAAAACACCAGCAGCTAACATATTGTAAAGCATAGATTCCTGATCAGTTAAAGCCATTGATGAATTGAGCTCTTCGATTTCAATATCGTCAAATGACCATAAATCTTTAGCAGAAACAAAGATATCCTTGTTTAAAGTCAGAGATTTTGTATTTGGCAGATAAACACGGATATTATTGATAATTGCAAAAGATCTCATCTCAATACCAGACAGATAAGCGCACTGAGCATGAGCAACCCATGAAATCTTGCAAATCTCTGATAATTTTGATGGAAGAACAATTATTACAACACCTGGAATATCTGGAATAGACAATGCTGTTGCCAGATCATCAACGAAATAAACTTTTCTTGGTTTTATATCAAGTTTAGCCAGATCTTTTACAGTAATACCAAGGTCACGAAGTCCGCCTACCTTTGATCTTAGAACATTATCAAGTAAAACTACTCTAACTGTCTGAGGTGGAGGTAGTAAGCCTAACTGCAGAAGATCTTTTCTTACAGGATTTAAATCAAGATAATCACGAAGGAAATTGAGGATAAGGAATCTGTGAGATTCAAACCACAAAGTATCTATACCACGTACAGGGATCTGACGGATAAATGAATTTGAATTCTTATGAGAACATAACCATTTGCAGACCTGAACAAATCGCATGAAATCAATGTCATCTAAAGATGTCAGATAATGAATATTCTCAACACCAGCATCAATTAGATCAGGTAATTCATGCTGCAAGGCTTTTAGTCTGGATTCAGCTGAATGAAATTCGACAAGGTGTCCAGCCCATGTTGCAATATCATCGATTTTTTCAAAAACCAGATGAATTGGCACTTCGATAGTACCGATATCAGGATAGGTTTTCTCAATAAAATCAACTTTTCCTGCTGTGATTTCCTTATGCCAGTCTGCACAGAATTTTATGAATTCATCCTTATTTGCAACAACATCCTCATCACGTGTAGGAGCACCTAAATAGATACGAACTGCATCTGCAGGCTTATTGTTTTTGATTGAATCACTGATCCATGCAATTACTTTACTTTTGTAGAGTGCATTAATTTCTGCACGAATACTGTTGCGGGTCTTCACTTAATAGCTCCTTAAAGCATTCATATATAGTAGTTGTTATAATAAAATCATTAAATGAATATGTATATCAACAAGTTATTATTTTTGAACTTAATACACAAAAATAATAGTCCATTTTGGCTAGATTTCCAAAAATAACTACAAACAGCACAATTAATTATCGCTTTTTTATTATTTGTCACGATTTATAATGTGCACTGCTAAGTATAAAGATATAGTTATAAGTTAAAAAGGATTTAATTTGTCTTATCCTAAGATTGACAATAATAGACACGATTTCAAATATAATCTACTGCTATCATTTGAATTAACAGTAAATTCAGCTAAACTACATATAGTTACTATATATTCTGGATATAAAAATGACTGAAAAGACATTCAAACCATTGCCACTTGGCAATGAGGACTTTGCATATATCATTCAAAATGGTGGTTATTATATTGATAAGACCTCTTATATAAAAAAAGTCTTTACCAATCTCTCTCCTGTGATCCTTTTTACAAGACCAAGACGCTTTGGTAAAACACTGCTTATGGATATGTTTGCCACATATTTAACTATTGGCAAAGATGGCAGTGATAACAGAGAATACAAAGAAAAACTCTTTGAAGGTCTTGAGATTCTAAAAGACAAAGAATTTACAGATAAATACTTAGGACAGTTTCCTGTAATAAGTTTTTCTCTAAAAGGAGTTTTTGGTAAGGATTATAATGCAGCATACGAAGCATTAGCATTTACTCTGTCAAATTTGTTTAAAGACTTTCTTTTTTTAAATGACAGCGAAAAACTATTAGATTCAGAAAAAGAAAGTTTAAAATTACTACAGGACTTCAATTATTTAAGTACCCCTAAAGCTGAAAAATATATAGTAAGCTCATTAGAATTCCTATCAAGCTGTTTATACAAACACTTTTCAAAAAAGGTAATTATCCTGATTGATGAGTATGATGTACCTTTAGCAAAAGCATCAGAGAATGGTTATCACAAAGAAATGGTGACATTGATGAGCTTATTTTTCAATGTAATGAAAAAGTCATCAACATTAGTATCAGATAATGTGTATCCAATTGAAAAGATAGTTCTTACAGGATGTCTTAAGGTTGCAAAAAACAGCATTTTTACAGGAGTGAACAACATCACTGTAAATACTGTGCTTTCAGAGGACTATGATTTTGATTCAATCATAGGCTTTACAAAAGAAGAGACTCTAAAGCTTTTAAAAGACTATGAGCTTGAAGAGTATGCAACGCTGGTTAAAGAAAACTATGATGGATACAGATTCAATGAAAAAGAGATGTTCTGTCCATGGGATGTTGTCAACTTTATAGCAGAATCATTAGATAAGATTAGCTCAGGAAAAACAATATTACCTGGAAACTACTGGATAAACTCAACCTCAAGTAATGCATTATTATCATATGTAGGATATCTGACTGATAAGGCAACAGACAAGATGCAGGCACTGATGGATGGTTTGAGTATTGAAACCTATATCAATGATTCAATGAATTATGACACCTTATCAGAACATGAACAGATAGATTTCTTCTCCCTTCTTTTGCATACAGGATATCTGACATCTGATGGTTATAGAGTTGTAAATGAAGAGAATGGTGAGATTATCTATTCTCTTAAAATTCCAAACAGAGAAATCAGAAAGTGTTTTGAGGTAAATATACTAAAGCATTTTAAAGAATCATCAACTAAAGGTGAGAATAAGGCTATGCTTATAGCTAAAGCTCTGTTTGAAGGTGATTGTGAAACAGCAAAAATCAATTTAAAAAAGCTACTTAAAGGATATGTATCTGTAAGAGATTTTGCAACAAAGGCAAAGAAAGAGAACTTCTATCATGGATTCTTATCAGGTGTGTTCACAAACTGTTCTGATAGCATAAGTGATTACCAGTCAAACAGTGAATCTGGTGATGGTTATGCTGATATCGTCTTTAAAAACGCTGATGAAAATAAAGCTGTAGTTATAGAAATAAAATCATCAGCAAGTGATGATGACTTTTTACAAGATACAAAAGTAGCTTTAGATCAGATAGAGAAAAATAAATATTATGAACCTTTTCTTAAGAAGGTTAATATTAAAACAATCTACTGCTATGCAATCTGTTTCTATAAGAAAGACTGCTATATAGAAGTGAAAAAGGTTAAATAATCAGACAGTTTGTGTATTTATTTAAAAAGCAAAAGATCTGACAATTATTACAGATATGAACTTTGCATGATTTAGTTATTTGCAAAACAATTTGCTGTATCAGAATGATTTTACAAAGTTTTTGAATTTTACTGTCTTAAGAAGAATATAAAAGTTTAGCATTTTTCTTTTCAAGTCTTCGTCTTTTAAAAAACGAAGAAAGTATCTGTGCACATTCATTTTCAAGTATTCCTCCCTTTACATTTAAATGATGATTATGTCTTATATCATCTGATAAAGAGAACACTGATGAACATGCACCAGTTTTCTTATCATAAGCACCAAAATATACATTCTTTATTCTTGAATGAATAAGAGCACCAACGCACATACAGCATGGCTCTAATGTCACATAAATTGAAAGGTCAACCAATCTGTAGTTAGACAATTTTATACCAGCTTTTCTTAATGCAACAATTTCAGCATGAGCGCTAGGATCATGATCAGTTATGGTTCTGTTAAAGCCTTCTGCGACGATATTAAAATTATCATCAACAATTACTGCTCCAACAGGAACCTCACCTAATTTTTCAGCTTCAAGGGCAAGTTCAATTGCCCTATTCATAATTAGCTCGTTATTATCCATGAAGTCAATCAGAAATAATAATTCTCAATAATTATCGCTGTCCATGTAAACAATGTCAGAATAAGCATAACAAATACAGCTGCTGAACCTAAATCTTTTGCTCTGCCTGATAATTCATGAAATTCAGGACCGATTCTGTCAACTACAGCTTCAATTCCTGAGTTTAATAACTCAACGCAGACTGTAAGCCATGGCATAACAATCAGCAAAATAAGCTGTGTTACTGAACCATAGATAAAAGCAGATGTAATTGTCAGAATTATAGCAAGTAAAAATTCCTGTCTGATTGCAGCCTCATTTATAAGACCAGCTTTGAATCCTTTCATTGAATATTTTGCAGCATTAACGATTCTTGTTAAGCCTTTTTTCTGAACCTTTGCCATATGAACTCCTGTTTTTTACAAAGGCATTATACACATTTGAAATAAGTTGCAGAAGCATTATGGAAAACAGCTTCAAATCCTGATTTTTCCATTGCGGCAACAACTTCATCTACAGTTCGATCATCATTTACAGTCCACTGCTCAAGATTCTTACCTTTGTGTGCATAACCACCAGGCTCTGTAGAAGAGCCTGCTGAAACTGCTGTAATGCCTGCAGGTAAAATCAGATCTCTAAACTGAGCAGATTCTCTTGTTGAAATAGTAAGATCAAGCTCATTATCAAAAATACGCCATGCGCAAATAATCTGAAGAAGTTTTGCATCTGATACAGGAGAATGAGGCTCATAACCACCTGCTGCAGGACGTAGTCTTGGGAAACTAATTGACAGTGATGTTTTCCAATATCTGTCTCTCATATAAAGAACATGCATAGCAAGAGAACACAGATCTGATCGCCAGTCATACAGACCTAAAAGAGCACCTAAACCAACCTTGTCTATACCAGCCATACCAAGTCTGTCAGGTGTTTCTAGGCGATACTTCATATCAGCTTTCTTTCCACCTAAATGAACTTTCTTATAACAATCAGGATTATATGTTTCCTGATATACAGACACAGCATCAAGACCTAAAGATTTTAATAATGCATATTCCTCTGTTTCAAGAGGCTGAACTTCCATCTGAAGGTAGTTTGCATATTTTTTTGCCAAAGGAAGAACTGATGCAAAATAATCAATACCAGCTCTCTTTGAATTTTCACCAGATACAAGAAGGATATTTGAATATCCCATCTTGTTCATAGCCTGTAACTCCTCTTCTATCTCATCTAGGGTAAGAACAACCCTTTTAAATTTGTTCATAACACTAAAACCACAGTAGGCACATTTGTTTGAACAAAGATTTGTAAGATATAAAGGCAGATACATATTCATGCAGCGTCCAAAACGCTTTCTTGTAAGCTGCATGGATTTTCTTACCATAACATCAAGATAATTCTTTCTTGCTCTTTCTGAAATTAAAGCAGCAAAATCATCAAGATCTAGAGGTGAATTCTTGCAAAGAGCCTTTTCTATATCAGCATCAGTTTTTGATTCTACAAGTTTTATAAAACTGTCTGTATCAACTTTTGAAATTACATCAAAAAAGCTCATATTACTTCATTGCCTCTTTTAAAAAGGCCTCCATAGGAGATGTTGCTACAGCTGAACTTGATTTTGCAGCTAAACCTGCCTCATATGCAAGTCGACCTGCAAGTTGTGCATACTTGAATGCCTCACTCATTTTTACTACATCAGCAGAAGCTGCAATTGCAGTATTTACCATTACAGCACTAGCGCCCATTTCAAGAGCTTTTGCACAATCTGATGGTGCTCCAATACCTGCATCCACAATTACAGGGACATGTGCATTTGCAATAATAATTTCAAGCATTGATTCTGTTTTAAGTCCCTGCGCAGAGCCTATTGGTGAGCCAAGAGGCATTACAGCGCTACAGCCGATTTCCTCAAGTAATCTTGCAAGCACTGGATCTGCCTGAATATATGGAAAAACCTTAAAGCCATCTTTTACTAACTCTTCACATGCTTTAAGAGTCTGAACAGGATCTGGAAGAAGATATCTTACATCAGGATGGATCTCAACTTTCACCCAGTCAGTACCTAGAGCCTCTCTTGCAAGCTTTGCTGCAAAAACAGCCTCTTTAGCAGTTTTGGCACCTGAAGTATTAGGCATGAGAGTAATACCAAGATCTGTTAAAGGCTTTACAATTTCATCTGTATGATTGGTACTGTCTACTCTTTTGATAGCCATAGTTGCAATCTGTGCACCTGAGGCTTTAGCTGAAGCAGTTAGAGCTTCACCTGAGGCGTACTTACCTGTACCAATAATAAGTCTACTGTCAAATTCTTTACCTGCTAATATAAGTTTATCAGCCATTTTTAACCTCCACAGACCATATTAAAAACATCCAGGCTGTCATTATCCTTTAAAACAGTCTTTTCAAAATCAGCTTTTCTGACAATCTCACCATTCAAGGCTACTGCAACACCTTCTTTTAAAAGGTCATGATCTTTTAAAAAGGCACTGATAGTGGTCTTTTCCTTAATATTTTCCTTTTTTGACTGATTGAATATTATTTCCATGAACTCTCACCTCCATCAGAGCAGATTTCAAGCCACTGTTTTACAGTTGAATCTACATCATCTGCCTTTGTAATACCTGTTATAAGAGCAACGCTTCCAACTCCAGTTTGAACAACTGATTTAACGTTATCAAGTTTGATTCCTCCGATGGCAACGGTTGAAAACGCGCTCTTTAAAATTCTCATCAGAAGATTTAACTTATAAACTCCCTGAGGTTTTGATGGCATAATTTTTGACTGAGTTTCAAAAATATGTCCAAGAGCAATATAGGATGGTTTTAAGGATACAGCTTTTAATGTTTCATAAGCGCCATGAGTTGAAACACCAAGTCTAAGTCCTGATTTTCTTATTTTTTCAACATCAGCCTTTAAAAGATCCTCCATTCCAAGATGTACACCATAGGCACCAGCCTTTATTGCAAGCTCATAATGATCATCAATAAAAAGACGGACATTTTTCTGTTTGCAAAACTCAACTGATTTTTGAATCTGCAAATAAAGATCATCCCTTTGCTTATCCTTGATTCTAAGCTGAATTGTCTTTACTCCAAGATTTACAAGTCTTTCAATCCACTCATAAGAATCAACAACAGGATAAAGTCCCATTTTTAATGGACATGGAGCAAAACTCTCTTTTGAAACAGGAAAACCTTGCTGTAAAACATAAGGCATATCCTTCAAATCAAGATTAAGTCCATGATGACCAAAAGGAGCCCTTACAAGATTTTCAGATGCTAAATCAGGCTCTCTTACACCTTTTGTTGTATATGCATTGGCAATAACTGCAGCATCATGCAAGGCAAAGTTCTTAGCAAGAAGTGCAGCAAGTGCAGATGAAAGAGCGCAGCCTCCTCCATGAACACCTGCTTTTGATGTTCTCTTCTGCCTTAAAACAAATGTGAATTCATCTGATTGAAAATAATCAGAGCAGAACTCATCATCTGAAGAATGACCACCTTTTATGATTACAGATTTTGCACCATATGATCTGAAAAGACTTGATGCTGATTGAATATCATCATCTGTTTTAATCTTTGAATCTGACAGATATTCAGCCTCGTAAAGATTTGGGGTAAATATATCAACATAAGGCAGAAACTTTTTGAGTACTGACTTTATATCAGCTGTATTTAATGAACCTTTAGTTCCTTTTAATATCGGATCAAAAACCACCTTCACACCTTTTAACTGTGTAGATAGTTTTTCAATAAGATAATCTATAAAGTTAAGATCTGATACTAAAGAAATCTTTACAGCCTTAATATCCCTATTGTCAGATACAAGAACATCAAGTGTGTCTTTAAACATGTCAAAATCAACACTTTTTGCCTTATAAATTCTGTCAAAAGACTGAGCTGTAAGAGTTGTCACGCAGTTTAAAGGATAACACTCAAAATCCCTTATTGTTATACAGTCAGAGACTAGACCTGCACCTGAAGAACTGTCAAGTCCTGCTATGATAAGAACCTTCTCATTACTGTTCATTGTATGCAGCCTTGAGTTTTTTATTTAATCTTATAGGACAGAATCTTGGGCCGCACATTGAACAGAAAGCCACATCATGCTTTTTAGAGCATTCATCTCCCATCTGTTTTGCCCATACTGAATAAGCATGTTCAGGATCAAGGCTTAATGCAAACTGGTCAAACCATCTAAAATCAGCTCTTGCCATTGCCATTGCATCATCACGTAACTGTGCACCTTTTAGGCCTTTTGCAAGATCTGCTGCATGAGCTGCAAGTTTGTAGGTAATAAGACCATCTTTAACATCTATCTCCTCTGGCAGTGCTAAATGCTCTGATGGTGTTACATAGCACAGCATTGCTGTACCGTAGGATGCGATCATAGAACCACCGATTGCAGATGTAATGTGATCATAACCTGGAGCAATATCAGTCACTAAAGGTCCTAATGTATAGAAAGGAGCTCTGTTACAGAATTTTTCCTGAAGGGCCAGGTTTTCATAAACCTTATTCATATTCACATGACCTGGACCTTCAATAAAACACTGCACTCCAGCGTCAAAACATCTTTTTGCAAGTTCGCCTATATATTCAAGCTCTCCATATTGAGCCTTGTCACAAGCATCTGCAATACAGCCAGGGCGAAGACCGTCACCTAAGGATAAGGCAACATCATAGTCATGACAGATTTCAAGGAGCTCGTCAAAATGTTCAAAAGCCATATTCTCGCACTGCTGTCTTAACATGGCTGATGCCATGATAGAACCGCCTCGAGAGACAATACCAAGTTTGCGTTTTGCAGCATATGGCAGTAAATCAGATTTTAATCCTGCATGAATTGTAAAGTAATCAACACCTGCTCTTGCCTGATCAATTACTGTCTGTCTGAACATGTCAAAGTTTAAAAGAGAGATGTCGCCATGTGCTCTATCAAGAGCCTCATATACAGGAACTGTTCCTATAGGTACAGGGGATGCATGAATAATTGCAGATCTTAACTGCTGAAGATTATCGATACCTGTTGACAGATCCATTACAGTATCAGCACCGTATTTTAAGGCAAGCTTAAGTTTTTTTATTTCCTCATCAAAATTTGATGACATTGAAGAAGCACCGATATTAGCATTGATTTTTACAGAGAATCTTCTGCCGATAATCATGCTCTCACACTCTTCATGATTCACATTGCATGGAATAACAGCCTCACCTTTAACAATTTCCTCAAGTACAGTCTCATCCTTGAAGTTTCTGTTCAAATCATTTGAATATGATTCTCTTATGGAAACATATTTCATATGCTTGGTGATTTCACCTTCTTTTGCTCTTTCTAAAAGTGTTTTCTTAACCTTTTTAGCTTTACCATCCTGCACATAAGGAGCATAGTCAAGGCTTACCTGTCTTAGCTTATTATTCTCACAAATACCTTCAACTGTAGATGTTAAAAGACTTGATGAATCAGATAGATTTATTTTGTTGAAAGGAACCTGAATATCGTTTGAATCACCTTTTATGATTACTTTTTCAATATCAGGTGTGAATACATTATTGATAACTTGATGAGCCATATCGGCATACCCTTTTTTTAGATAAAAAAACAAAAGCTGCCGAAGAAATACCTTGTTGCCTACGCTAGTATTAACTAGATCAGGTCTTAACGGATTTTGCAGATGCAATCTCAGCCAATGGCACTCCGACAAGCTACTTAAAGATTATACTACTAAAAAACTGTTTTTAAGATCCTCTATAAATTTATTTTCGAAAAAGAATTATTCAAGTTTAAACTTTTCAAGTTCTCGTTTCTGCTCTGTTGCCAGATCTTTTTGACGATTTGCAAGATCAGTATTTGAATTCATCATTCGTTCAACATCTGCTGCAATTGACATAATCTCATTGGTACTTTCTAGAATTTCAGATGCAACTGAACTTTGTTTTTCAGATGCCAGTGAAATATTAGAAATCATAGAATTTATATTATTTGTTATCTCAACAATCGATGCTAGAACCTCTTTAGTCTGAGAAGCTGCATTTATGCTCTCTCTTGCCTTTAGCTGAGATCCTGATACGAACTCTTCAAGTTCTTTTGCCTTTGTCTGAATATCTGAGATAACAGATGTAATCTCAATTGTTGAACTCTGTGTTTTTGTAGCTAGAGAGCGAACTTCATCAGCTACAACAGCAAAGCCCTTACCAGCCTCACCAGCTCTAGCTGCTTCAATAGCTGCATTCAGAGCTAAAAGATTAGTCTGCTCAGAAATTGATGAAATCACATTCAAAATAAGTTCAATTTTTACTATTGCTTCCTTTAGTGTTTCAATCTTACTTACAGCTGTATCAATATCATTTGCCATATGTGTAAATGATTCAACCATATTGACAACCTGTCTTTGACCTTCTTCAGTTGTATCTGCTGCAGTATGAGTAGACTCTGCTGCATTTTCTGCATGTTTTGCAACCTCGCTTGAAGCTTCTGATAGATCTTTAATTGCATCTGCAAGCATTCTTGATTTAGACATCTGTGCATCTAATGACAATTTTGCTTTTTCAGCACAATTTTGTGAATCAACAGAACTTGTATACAGCTCTTTTGATATAAGAAGATTCTTCTTTACCAAGGAATTTAAAGAAATCATGAATTTATTGAATCCATGTGCTATATAGCTTATCTCATCTCTTGAGGAGTGTGTGATTCTGTATGACAGATCTGAGCCAAGAGATGCAATCTGTCTTGTTATAAGGACAAATGGATTGAATAGTTTTATTACGAAAACCACACCTAAAGCACTCAGAATCAACAGGCATATAAAACCAGTAATAAAAATACTTGCCTGTATATGACCTACAGTATCTGTAATAACTGATTGTTTAACCTCAAGAACAAGGATCCAGTTTACTGACGGAATAAGCTTGCTTACAGCAAAATAGTTTTCTGCTCCTCTTTTATAATCAACAGGTGCGTTAGACTGTCCACTTAAAAGATATTTTTGAATACTCTCATCATCGCAGATTTTAATCTGGTCTTTATTTCTTGCACCTAATGCTATTTTGCCTTGAGAATTAACAAGATAAAGATGCTGAATATCCTGTTTGTTAAATTCATTAAGTTTTTCTGACAATACATCTAATGACAGACCTACACCTGTCACAGCAAGATCTTTGTTACCTTCTCTAATCTTATAGTTAACAAAAACAGATAATGCATTGTTTCTTCTCTCATCCGTATCAAGATTATAAAGATATTCCTCTTTAGCCCCCATTACATCAAAAAACCAGTTATCCTTAGGATCACCAATTTTCAGAACTTTTATGAGTCTGTCAAAACCAAAGTATTTTAAAGATTTTGAACTTGCAAAAAAGGCTGCTGTCGTATTGTGAGCATTCTTTACAGATGTAAGATAGCTTACTATGTAGGCATCATCACTCTGATCTGTTTTCAGCCACTTGATAAGATTGATTGTCACAGCCCACTGAAAAAGATCTGATTTAGCTCAGTCAGTTTTGACTAAAAGTCAGCTCAATCATTTTGGATT
>NZ_JAGFNY010000019.1 GCF_019448115.1 Succinivibrio faecicola
TGTGAAACTGCATCAGATAAAATCTATGATTTACTGCTAAATTATGTATCAGTAAGAGATTTTGCAACAAAGGCAAAGAAAGAGAACTTCTATCATGGATTCTTATCGGGTGTATTTGCAAGTTGTGGCGATTATATAAATGATTTCAAATCAAATACTGAAACAGGCAATGGTTATGCAGATATTACATTCCTAGATAGAAGAGGATCAAAACTTGTCATTATTGAAATTAAGGCTTCAAATTCTGATGAACTATTAGACAAGGATGCTGTAAAGGCACTTGAGCAGATAGACAGAATGGAGTATGCAAAACAATTTCTTAAAAAGCCTCTGATAAAGAAAATTTATTCTTATGGCATAAGCTTTTATAAAAAGAGCTGCTATATTGAAGTAAAAAAAGTTAAATAATAAGACTTTTAACCTTTGCTTAGTGCTAAATAGAATCTGAATAAAAAACTATAAAATTATACAAATTGTAATAATTATAATCTTTTAACCTAATTCGTGCTTCATAACTGCTTGCTGCTATCCATTTATTACAGTAGAAAGCCTTTTAACAAAAAACTCCAGTATTTTGTTAAACTTACTGGAGTTGCATTACACATTACTCTTTGTATTTCAAAGCACAATTGCATAATCATCTGCAATTATTGAGTAAGGAATAACTATGATTAGAACAATAAAAATAGTTTTATCTTAATCTACCTGCTTTTCATTGAGCTTCTTTCTTAAGGACTCAGCATATTCCTTTACAATGTTCTCTGGAACATAACCTACAACAGTAAAGAATGGATAACCGTCCACCTTCACCTCAACAACAGGCTCAACAGTCTCACGAACAACAGGATTTGGAAGATAGGTATATGCATGTACCTTTACATAATGATAAGATACAAATCCTTCAAAATTGCAGGAACTCTTTCCTATCAAAGATACATAAACAAGATCAACTACCTGATCGGTTGTAAGCTCTGGATAATTGAATTTTTCTTTTGAAAAAGTCTCATCTGGAGGTAGAAGCTGTTGCTTATCATCTTTTGATGAAGACTGATTCTTGTCAAATGCCTTTACAATGGTCTTTAAAGCATCATTTGCTTCCTGAGCTGTATGAGTTTTCTGTTTGTCATATACGCTTACACCATCAATCTCAACTCTGATTCGCTGAACATGATGATGACCATCTTCAGTTGCATTAGGAAGACGCTTTCTTTGAGAAATGAGCTTTACAAGACGACCATCGATGTATGAAACAACATGAGCGTGCGCCGGGGTACCAGTAGCAAGGTTAAAAAAAGCCTCTTTTAAATTTGAACGATCCATAACACCCTCCTTATATTCTTTTTTATTATTTTCTTATAGGTAAAGGAACAGTTAAATTTGACGTATATTTATAACTTTTTAATTTAGGAGATTCTAAGTTTGTGATCACAACTTTTTTTACTTATGTGTATTAGTGTGTAATTATTTGAAGAATATCAAACAATTATTGATGTTGTGCACAATTATGTAACACAAAAAGAAAACGTAATCTCAAGTACTCAAGATGAGAAACAAGAGATTACGTATATGACATGATATTCCAGGAAAAACAATCCTGGAATTTAAAATAAATGACTAAAAAGCGTTTAATGCCTTAACAACAAAGTCTGTTTCATCCTCTGTAAGAACAGGGGACATAGGAATTGACAGAATTGTGTCATGAATTTTTTCGCTGATAGGATAGCTTTCATTATTCCACTCACTGTATGCCTCCTGCTTGTGAGGAGGAATAGGATAATGAATGAGTGTCTGAATACCCTTGTCAGCAAGATACTTCTGAAGAGCATCTCTATTTTCGGTTCTAATTGCGAAAATATGCCATACATGAGCATCTTCACTGTAAACCTTTGGCAAGATGATCTTATCGTTAGTAATATTCTCTCTGTAGAACTTAGAAATTCTGCGTCTTGCATTGTTATCATCATCAAGATGCTTAAGTTTTACATCAACAACTGCAGCCTGAAGCTCATCTAAACGGCTGTTAACGCCCTTATAGATATTATGGTACTTAACATTTGAACCATAATTTGCAAGAGCTTTAATCTTTTCATACAAATCCTTATCATTTGTTGTAACAGCACCACCATCACCAAAACAACCTAGATTCTTGCCAGGATAGAAAGAGAATGCGCCACCATCTGACAGATTACCTACTCTCTTTGACTGATATAAAGCACCATGAGCCTGAGCACAGTCTTCAAATACCTTAAGATTATATTTTTCAGCAAGCTGTGTAACCTTCTGCATTTGTACAGCCTGACCGTACAGATGAACAACCATGATAGCCTTTGTTTTAGAGGTGATCTTCTGCTCTATTTTGTCTACATCAATATTTAAAGTATCAGGATCAGGCTCTACTAAAACAGGGGTACAGCCATTTGCAGATACTGCAAGGATTGTCGCAATATAAGTATTGGCAGGTACAATAATCTCATCGCCAGGACCAAAGCCTGCTGCTTTTATAAGAAGAGTCAGTGCATCAAGGCCATTTGCAACACCAACGCAGTATTTTGTACCACAGTAAGATGCAAAATTTGCAGAAAACTTTTCGTTTTCCTCACCTTGCAGATACCAGCCCTTATCCAAAATACACTTGAATCTTTCATCAATTTCTTTGCGATAACGGTTATTGACTTTTTCTAAATCCAAAAATTTAATCATACTATTCTTCTTGATGTATTTATAACAATAGACAGCAACAAACATTGACTGTCTATCATTGTGTTAAGTTTTTCTGATAATCTAATTCTACCAAAATGCTGTACATGATATACAGTAAAATTCTCTATGAATCAGATTTTTCATTTAGAATGATTCAGCCATTGCATCTAACAGCTCATTCATATTGTCCTGAACATTCTTGAGTTTTTCTTTCTTCTCAAGTGAACTTGAATCATCAGGAAGCTTATATGCCTCATCAGTAGCACTCTTTGCAGCCTCAAGCTTTTCAGACAGTTTACTGTTCATTGCCTTTTTAGCTTCAAGATCATTTTCAAGTCTTGATAGATCTGCTCTTACCTTATCAAGCTCCTTTAAGCGCTTTTCTCTGTCTTTAAGCATCTGTGGACGCTGATCATTAAGTGCAATTACCTCTTGTGAGAGTTTTTTATGCTCTTCTCTTAAAGAAGCAATCTCATTTAGCTTATCATCTGATCTTTCCTTATAGGAGCCAGATACAACACAGCCTAGCTTATCAAAAAAAGAAGGATCTTTAATCTTTGGATCACACTGCTCTTTTGTTGTAGTACATGAGCATAGCACAGCAGATAATAATGTAAGTCCTATTAACAGATTTCTTTTCAATTTCAACTCCAATTCTTAACTTAAGGCTTCCTGAATTTTCTTGTAGCTAGCAGTCTTCTGTGAATACTCGATAACAGCATTTTCAAGTTCAAGCAATTCATTATCTGCATTTGCAAGCTCCTTAGTAATCTCTGAATTTTTCTTCTTTGCAAGAGATATACTGTTAGGTTTTGCACCCTTACCTTCCATTAACGCGCTCTGAGTTCCCTTATGAGCATTATAAATTTCCTTGTCCTGTGCAAGACGTTTTTGCATATAGGCAAGATTGCTTTCCATCTCTTTAATCTTGTCATCAAGTTCTGACTTTTTAGCCTTTCCATCCTTGATGTTCTTAACTATTCTGTCAGCTTCAGCACTATCATCTCTAATCAGATCTTCAGTTGATTTTTTCAAAGAGCTGGTGCTTGCAATAGATTTTTGAATCTGTTCTTTTGTAGCATCTAACTGATCTTCAAGATTTGAGTAATCTGCTCTTACCTTATCAAGATAATAGTTTACAGTTATACCAACAGCACAACCTGCAGCTGCTGCAGCAACGCAGGCTGGAAGCTTATCACCATCGGTTACAAAAAGGCAGGCAAGACCTGTAACTAATGCTCCGCCTACGCAGGACTGTGCACCTGATTTTGAAAAGAATTCAGGCTCATCCTTCTTCAGATTCGGATTGACACTCTGATCATCCTGAACAGAAGGATTCTGGCATGCACACAACAATGCTGATAAAGACAAAACTGATGTAGCAATTAACTTTGATACTGACATTTATTGCACTCCTTATCTGTGTAGTTCCATTGGAAATTTTGACTGATCGGTATTAGCTGTATTGTCATACTCTGACATGCAAGATGACTTTCCATCCTTTCCTTTGCTGCATTTTACAGATGGAAGAACATATGTACTTCCATCTGTACATTTTGCAACTGACTGATTGGTTATGCTAAGAGAGCCTGCTGCCAAGCCTCCATTTACATCGCCAGAGCACTTGACTCCATCTCTTTGTGTTATAACAGCTTTACCCTTACCATCCTTGAATTCATACTGAAGATTGATAGGCTTGTTGGTATTTTTCTCAACAATAGGAGAATTTACCTTCCAGACACCATCAAGCTTTGATATATCACCTGAACTTAAATCTGAATTTGAAAGGACAAGTTCATTATTCTCATTTAAAACAGGAGGCACAAGCGCACCACTGTCACCTTGATTATTATCCTTGCTAGCATCATCTCCTGATTGAGCATTTTGTGCTCCATCCTCATTTAATAAAGGTGGAGTTGCACTTAGTGAGTCATCATTTTCCTGCATTTTCTCGTTTTCAGGCACTTTGCTGTTATCATCAGGATTTTCTGATGAATTTTCAGCCTGCTCATTTAGACTGTCATCTGCTGCAGGAGTATTTTGCTCGCCTAGTGGTAAATCCTTTTCATCTGCAGGAACTAAAGTTCCATCATCTGCAACAAAACCTGTATTCTTTACAGCAATCGGATCTGTATCTTCATAAAATGGAAGATATCCTGTCTTTTCAACCTCTACAGGATCTAAAGATAGGTTCTTAAGATCAGGTGCTACTGCAAATAAAGGCAGTGATCTTGCAAAGAAAAGCCACCATAAAAGATATAAAAGTAAAGGCAGCAACAAAAGCAAAAGAGGTATAAGTAAAAGACACCATTTATGAGCAGCCCAGAATGAAGTTGCTGTTGCTGTTGCTGCTGTTGCTGTTGCAGTAGCTGTATTTGCACTGGTAGTCCCCTTTAATACATTATCTTCAGTTCTTAAAATAAAGAAAGGATCTTTTTGCAGTTTTGAATTGTGGTTTATAAATCCCCAGAAGGTTATAACTGGTCTGCCATTTACAATATATACATATTCATCAGATGGAAACTGAAAAGCCGGCAACTGAATATTATCCTTGCTGTTTCCTATAAGGAAATGGGCAAAAAGCTTATCATTTGATGATAATGCACTTGCCTCAAGATTCATTCCATAATAAAGAAACTTTGATTTAAGCTCATTTAAATAGCTATATGCTCTTTTTTTCTCATCAAGTGTAGCTGCACTCCAGGAGACTACATCGTATTCGCCATCAGAGCGTTCTGAATCAAAAGGTATAAACCAGTCAACATGAGTGGCATCTGATGAAAACTTAGGGACAGCAAGAATATCTGCATACTTTCTGCCAAGTACTGGAGAATTGATTATGGATGTTCTAAAAGCATCAGCTCTTTGCCAGACTAAAATTCCATCCTCACCTATTGCCTGATAATCCTTAAGATTACCTGAATTTAACAGCTTGGTTGCCATATTTCACCTTATTCTTCACAAACTTTTTTTAATGTAGAGCCAGCCTGCTCTATCTGATTCTTTATCTGAATCGCATCTCTTGGTTTGAATACCTGACCGTTTGTATGTCTAGCAATACATGCAGCAGAGTCAATATTATCACCTATTAAAATTGTATGGATCTTTAAAAGAGGCTTTTTTTGGTGAATTCTTTTAGCTACTTCACATACATTCATATTTGCTGTGAAAGGACAGGTATCCTCACCATCTGATATCAGAATGCCAACAGATTCGGCATTCACACCATCAAGCATTTTTGAAAGTTCTGTAAGTCCGTTTATAAGAGGAGTTTTTCCATCATATGCATAAGGATTGATATTATTGATTGCACCTATAAGTGCATTACGTCTTGCACCTGAATATTCACCTCTGTTTTTAGCAACAGGACAGCCGTTGATCTCAACAAGGCTTATACTTACATTCTTATCAACATTTTTTATAAGATTTACAGCTGCATTTTTTGCAGCAGAAAGTCTTGATGATGAGCCATAAGAAAGTGTCATAGACTCAGAACCATCAAAGGCAATACCAAGAGTTGGAAGCTTTCCCTGCTCCTTTAGAGTTTTACACTTTGGGATCTTTTTAGCTTTTGCAGCTTCTGCTTTAGCTTTTGCTTCAGCATCTTTTTTAGCTTTTGCTTCTGCCTCAGCTTTAGCTTTTGCTTCTGCCTCAGCTTTAGCTTTTGCTTCTGCCTCAGCTTTAGCCTTTGCCTCAGACTCTTTTTTAGCCTTTGCTTCAGCCTCAGCTTTTGCCTTTTCTGCTAAAGCCTTTGCCTCTTCTTCCTTTTTCTTTTGCTCTAAATCAGGATCGACAGCTGGCTCTTCATCAACAGGCTCTTGAACCTCTGGCTGTGTATTATCAGGCTGTGTTACCAAAAGTTCATCTGTACTCTTTTGATTATCTAAAAGACCTAATTTTTCTTTTACATAAGGACAGTAACGCTCAACTGATTCACGTAAAGTGCCAGATTGTGGCCATGGGCGTAAAAAGAACCACCAAAGAAGACCTAAAAGCAGTAATAACAAAAGAAGAAAAAGTAAAAAGGCAATGCAGCATCCATGACCTTTTGATGCTGGAGGTGCACTAATGGCACTATTTACCAGCATATCTTTTTTTGCAATACAGCTATTTCCTTTAAGCTCTGTTGCAAGACATGTAACATTTGATGACTCAAAAACAACTGTTTTATCGCATCTGTCAAGAAGCTTTGCAATAGTGTTTCTGTTCTTATTGATAATTTCATCATCAATAGTTTCATTAGATATAAGATGCTCATATACCTTTGCTCTTTTGTTATTAAAAGCACTTAGAGCATCAGCATATTTTTCATTGTTCTTTTCATTTAAAAACTCAAAATCGCCAGAGAGATTTGTAATAAAGTTAAAATAATCACCATCCTCAACCGGCTTTGCTAAAAGATTCTTGTAATCCTTACCGAATTTTTCTTCAAGATATTCAAAGAATCTGTCGGCATAGTCTTTAAACTCAAAAACTTCCCTGCATACGCTGTTTTTACTGCATCTGTATACTCTTAGCATCTTTATTCCTATTTATTATCTGAGCACTGCAAAAGCCAGTTTTGCTGATTCTTTTTTAGATCTTTTTCTTGTTTTGAGTATGAGCTGAGATGTTTTAAATACAAATCAACATATCTGTCAAAACCATCCATTAAACCAAATGCCTCTTTTGCATCGGCAAGCTGTTTTTTGAAAAGCTCTTTTGAAAAATTAGTCTCCGCATTCACAATAGCGTCGCCATAGTAAGTTAAAAGGGACTTTAAAAGTTTTTCATGCTGTTCATACTGAGATTTTAATTTCTCATATGTTCTGCATCTTTGCTTATCAGCATCACACTGTTTTTTACTTATCTTCAGGATATTTAAAAAGTAATCAACAGAGCTTTTTTCATAATCAATATTTCTGCAAAGAAATCCGCCTAATCTTAAATTTGCGGTAACTGCATTTTCCTGCATAGCTTCTCTATCAGAATTTGCCTGCATGATTTTCTGCTGAACACTTACAAGCTTTGTATTAAGCTCCACATTGCTCTTAGAAAGTGACTCATTGAGCTTTGTTAGCTTTTCATTAACGGACTTTAACTGATTTGCCCTGTTTTCAATGGAGCTGTTCTCACTTAACAGTTTTTCATTTGCCTTTTTCAGATCTAAGGCTTGTAACTGATACTCTTCAAAGGCCTTCTGATTTTTCTCATTGAGTTTTGCAATTGAGGATGCCTCACCTGACAGTGCATTGTTATATTTATGATCTTCACCTAGATTTTTCAGATCATCATTTATCTGTTTAGCTTCTTTTGTATCAAAAGCAACTGATGAGCTTAGTACAAATCTTGTGGATGTATCTGCTGCAACAAGCGGTTTTGCTCCCTGATACAAAGGCTTTTCAGTTCTGCTTGCACTGCTTATTGATGATGGGGATGACAAATAACTTCCACCTCTTGAACAGATACCGCCAGGCTGACCTAGAAGACGACCTGCTCTTACTGCTCTAAAAGGCTCCACTGTCATTTCCTGAGCATTTCCAAACATGTCATAAAGACCAAGAGGATTTGGCTTTTTAAGACCAGCTAACTGAAGTTTGCCGTTTGCACTAGTTGCTCCCTGATACCAGGCATAATCAGAAAGTTCGCCATCAGTCATTGGAGGCAGTTTTGCATCAAACTCACTTTGTGTTACTAAATTACCGCCACGTGCTGCAAACTCCCACTCCTCATCTGTTGCAAGTCTTGAATAAGCTGATTTAATCTCAAGCTTTTTTAAATCATTTGAGGTTGATATGAATCTTGAGAAAGCATCTGCAGCATTTACAGCATCAAAATAGGATATCTTTACTGCAGGCAGACGTGACATCTTGTTCAGGGCAGGACACTTACCGTCTTTTGACATAAGGATGTCAAACTGACCTTTTAAAAGCTCATATTTGCCAATTAGATAATAGTAGCCCTTCTTATCCTTGAATGCGCCCTGAACATATCTTGTATTCACAGCCTGAGACATAGGTGATTGTGTATCTAAAATACCAGCATTGAATGTTCTGTCCTTTATCTTTCTTGTGTCATTTGAGGTATATACTTTTTTAAACACCATTATTCCACCGCATGGCATAGACACAATTACATCAGATTTATCAGGATTAGGATTGAACAGCTCATTTGCACTGTCTGCTGATGCTGTCTTTGCAAATACAGCTCCTACAAGCATTATAGATAACAAACATCTTTTCATTTTTATACTCTTCTTAAGGTATCTGCAACATTAAGACGTCTTATTCTTGCAGTACTTAAAACAAGACTGATTATCAAAAGAACTAAAAGTGTAAACAAAAGGCCTAAAATAACATGAGAAAAGTTAAAGACACTTATCAAGGTTCCGCCAGAAAGTCTGTCTGCAAAATACTGATTAAAGCTAAATTTAAGTGCGCAGAACATGGTAAATGCCCCAAGATATGATAAAAGACCTAAGGTTAGATTCTGCACAATAATACACTGCATGATCCCGTATTCGCTCATTCCATCAAGTTTTAAAAGTGCATAACTTTTTTCCAGTCTTATAAGATTTGTAAGAATGAGTCCACCTGAAGCTAAAATACCGCCTGTTATAGAAATAAATGCCACTGAATAGAAAATGACAGACAGAACAGATGATATTGCCTTAAGCTCCTCTATTTCGTTTATGCAGGCTTTGATTTGATAGTTTCTTTCCCTAAAAAAAGCAGCCATAGGTTCGACATCATCAAGAGTTTTTACATAAAGACGCAGCTTTGCAAAATATTTGCGCTCAAGATTTAGATTTGATCCGTCTGAAAAAACAGGTGGTTCATATCCGTCTCTAAAATCCTCCATATAAAGCATGGTATTGTAATTTACATATATGGTATTTATAGACTGATATTCTTTCTTGATTATGCCCTTTAGCTTAAACTCAACCACGCTGTTCTGTCTTTGTGAATCAACTATTCTTGAGATGACAAGCAAAAATGTATCGCCTGTTTTAATTTTCAGATCATCACAAAGTGTCTGTGACAGATATGCCTCATTTTCTTTTAGCACACCATCAAGATTTGAAGCTATAGCTATTGGATCGTAAATTGCGGTTGGAAGCGCGCTCAATGATGTTTTAATCTTTCCTTTATAATTTATATCAGCAGTTGCAGATAAAGAACGTGTAAGAGGAAGACAGAACTGAACCTTACTGTCATTTTTAACCTGATTTATAAAATTCTCATCAAGCTTGTATCCTGTCATCATTTTTATTTCAAGCTTTAAAGGTGATGATTTCAGATCGTGCTCTAAGGTACTTATAATTCCATACTTTAAAGAAAACAGAAACATAAGAGGTGCAATCACAGAGCATAAGGATGCAAAGATACAGAAGGATACAAGTTTTTCAAACCACAGTGATTTAAATGCAAGAGTAAAAATCATCCTATCCCTCACAGAAACTGCCAGAATTTGCTGTTTTCCTGACATACAAAAGACGTCTTAATCCATGAGACATCACAAGCTTTGTATCATGAGTCACTATAAGAGCTGCCATATCCAGATTCTTACAGTAATCAACAATCATTTTAAAAAGTATGTCTCCATGCTCTGGATCCAAAGATGAGGTTGGCTCATCAATAAGTACAAGCTTTGGATTTGAACACAATGTTTTTACAAAAACAGCTCTTTGTCTTTGACCTATGGACAGCTCATGAGGTTTTCTGTTTAAAAGTGAGCTAAGAGAGAAAGCAGAAAAAAGATCATCAGCTCTCTTTTTTAGCTTTGCTTTATCGTAAAAATCAAAGCCAAGTTTTCTTGCACTACAGCTTGCAATATCAATCTTGTAATCAATATTGTCTTTGATGCTAAGATATGGGAGCAGCCCTCCAGTCTGAGGCATATATCCTATAAAGGCTCCTCTGAAAAGCTCACACTGCTTTTTTGAAAGATCCTTTATATTTGTATTGCATAATGAAAACTCATCAAAGACCATTGAGTCTCTTAAAAAGCCAAGACACTCAAGCATGGTACTCTTGCCACAGCCAGAAACACCGGTTAGAGCAACAATATCATGCGCACACAGCTTTAAGCTGTCTATACCTACGCTATAGTTCTCATCTGTCCTTTTATATGAAAAGGACAGATTTTTTATATTAAGGATCTGCTCTGTCAAGGTAAAATCTCAAGTGGAACTGGATATACAGCCTCTGAAGCATCCTCAAGAGGATTTAACTTAACCCATCTTGACAGATCGTCATTACAAAGCTGATAGTATTTAAGCTTGCTTTCAAGATCGTAAATTGTCTGGTTCTGCTCATCAGGCCCCATGCTTGACCATGTATCCTCATCAAGCTCCTGAATTCTGCTCTTGTATGGGAGATCGTCAAGATACTCACCTAATAAACCAAGATCAGCAATTTTTGATGTCTGTGCTTTTGCAACAGAATCAGGATCACGACCTAAAGATACAGCAACCGATCTTAAGCTCTTGAACATCTTGTCAGGCTCAAGCATACCTTCATTTGCAGCATCCAAAATCTTCTGAGTAACATCCTTTAGTGATGACAGCTGAGATTTAGTCAGTAAAACAACAGGTGTGCTTGTAGCTTTCTGATGATTTAGAGCATCTCTGTCAAGAAGCCAGCCGTACATGAAATCAGGAGTCCTGGTATTGAGTTTAGATCCAAGATAAGCAAGCTGCATTGCATGGCCTAAAGCTATTGTATCCTCAGCCATTGATTTGTTTTCCTCTGTTACAGAGTAACCAACCGCGCTCTTTCCAAAGGCCGCCATCTTTACCTGATTTGAAATGTTTGATGATAACTCATCAATTCTCTGACCGAACTTTTTAACATCACCTGCATTTACCTGATAGTAAAGAGGTTTATTGATAGTTTCATTGAAACTTAAATCCATATACTGCTCTTTGGCACTTTCATGATTATTGTTTCTCTTGCCAGAATCTGTAAGCAGATGCATTGTATAGATAGCTACACCCTTTTGTTTTGCATCAACTCTAAGCTCCTTTGCATCAAGACCTGTCGTTGACAGCTTATCAGAGCCTTTAATTGAGCCTGCATCTGTTATAAGAACAATATATCTGCCGCCGTATTTTGACCAGTCAACCTGCTCAAGTGCGGTATTTATACCTGCATATGCATCCTCATCAAAGTATTTACTTGATACCTTAGCCTGAGACAGATCTTTTAGCTTTTGAGTAAATGTATTAACATCTGTAGCCTCGCCAGGCTTTATAAATACCTTAGAGGTATATTCAAGTGCAGGAACTGCCTTTGTATTTGATCTGAAAGAGACAAGACCAAAATGCACACTGTCAGATAAACCTTCAGCTTTAAGATGCTCTGACACGGCATTTATAGTCTTTTTGGTTCTGTCAATGTATGGCTGCATTGAAATTGATGAATCAATAACAAAAACAATAGCAGCCTTGAATGTCTTTAGTGCATTGACTGAATTATCAGAGCTCTTCTTTTTACTCTGACTTTTGGTAATTGATGCAATCTTCAAAGCTCTTACATAGTTACCATCATCAAACATTGACTCTTCATAATCGAGAATAGGTAGCAAATAAAACTGCTTTTTGTAGTCAACATAATGCAAAGGCTCGATTGAAACCACACCATCTGCACTGCCTTTTTTCACTACCTCATCTAGCTTTTTCTTATAAACTGTTGATATGTTCTTGTCAGAAATTAAGGATGTAACATCATCTTTATTTTTGAAGATAAGAGCTCTGTTTCTGTTAGCAGGATTTGTAAACATAAGCGCTGTCTGCATTTTCCACTGTACAGTACAGTCCTTGTCAAGATAACCTGCAATCTTGCCGGTATCATCAGGTCCAACCTTTATGGTTCTGCCATCATCCTCATAAACATAGAATCTTGAAAAGGCATTTACCTTTTTTCCATCCTTTGCATTTGCATCGCTTTTTAGTCTGCAAGATGGTGTTGTAAGCACTCTTTGGTATAAGGTTGTCTTACCTTCCATTAAAAGAGGTGCACTGCTTGCTGCACTTAAAGATACAGATAAAAGACCTAAAGTTGCAATTGAGCTTTTTAAGAATCTGTTCATTTATTCACCTTTGAGCTTTGATAAAGCCTCTTGTGCCTCATCTGATTCATTCAAGGAATAAGCTTTTTCATACCAGTAAATTGCCATTTTTTCATTCTTCTGTTCACACTGTGAGCTTACAGAAGAATTCTTATCAAAATACTTAGCATAGGCAAAAGCAACATCACCATCCTTTCTGCCGATACTTGAGAAAAGACGTTTTCCAAGATTACAGCGATTATTTGCAAAGGCCTTATTTGAAAGCTCAATTATTTCATCTGATGATACGCTAGCCTGAATACATGCTTTAATAAGATCAGCATCATTAGGATTTGAAATGGAACATCCATTTACAGTTGATGATGACTGTGCGCTTACAGCTGTATTTTCATTAGCTTTTGATGCATCATCTAAAGCTTGAGTATCTGTATCATCATCCTTGTTTTCATCAGCTTTATTACTGTCATCTACCTGCTCTAAAGCTTGCTTTGACATATCACCTGCAGTTGCATCTTTACTGTTTAGATAGTTAAATAGGAAATAACCTAAAACACCTAAAGCTAGCAGTATTAAAAGAATTATTAAAATTAAAGGCAATATGCTTTTTTTCTTGCTATTTGCAGTATTCTGATAGTTTATTGGACCATCTTTAATCACTGATTCTTGTACAGTACACTCAGCACCATTTAAAGCTGTATTTGACAATGTACTGTTATTTAAAGCACCGATATTCTCTTTTTCAAGTGAAGGTGGTTCAATCATAAGCTCTAGTGATTTTGTAACAGGAGCAAAAAGATTATAAGTCTCACCTACTATCTGTCCTGTTTCAATTTCAAATTCACGAACAGATACACTAAATGAGCTGTTGAATCTGTTTGATTCTCTGTAAAGAGTATTATTGACAGATGCAGGAAGTTCTATTTTGTAACCGTTAATATCATTAGATACAAATTTAATACTTTCAGGCTTTAGCTTTATACTATCAGTTACACTCTCAGTTGTGCTCTTATCCTTAAATGTAATTTCAAGAGAGTTTTTAGCATTACGCTTAGCAAGTGGACTTCCTATCTGAATATCTTTGATTTCACTACTTTTTACATCTTTGATAATCAGATAGCCTTTACCATTTTCATTTAAAATTTCAGCATTTATATTCATTGTTAAGCAGATGCCTCTTCAATTGACATAAACTTTTCTAGATCTGTAAGCAGAGCACACAGCTCATCATTCTTCTTTGAATCAAGTTTATAGATACTTGCTGCCTGAGTATTTACATTGGCGATCATATGAACAAGGACAGAGAAATGATCGTTTAGATAATTTGTCTTTATTCTTGAAACCATATCCTTGGTTATCTCAATGGTATGCTCTTTTTCATCTAATGCATTTTCAGTAAATAATTCTCTATTCTCATCAGAACTGTTAAATGGTCTTTCAATGTTATTTGGAGTAGAGCCAACATAAAGATAGGTGTTAAAATCTGAGATTATCTTAAGAGCAATTGCACACTGAGAATCTACAATATCCTCTTTTCTCTTTGTCTGAGATTCATTTTTTTCAAGGATATCTGCAACCTTATTTTCAATATTAGCAGCTCTGTAAGCTACCTTCATTTCATGTGTCAGATACTGTAGCAATGCACTAATCTTCTGTTTTAAAACATTCTTATCAGTTATTATCTGATTGCTCTCATCAAGGAAGAATGAACATTCAGCAATTCTTTTTTCTTCTGAATATTCACTAACACTTTTCTGTGCATTCTCATCCCATGCATAAAGAATATTATCAACAATACTGTTAAAGGCCTTACCTGCAGCAATATCATCAAGTTTATCATCTCGCATTTTAGTAAGAGCTGCAGCAAAGCGGAATGAATTCTTGTTCACACCGCTTGTAAAGTTTGTAAGATAATCATCTCTTGCCTCTTTTTCATCAATTTCAATAAATGATCTTAAATCTGCAAGAATACCTGCCTGATTATCACACTGAATAATATCCTTCACATTAGCAATTGCTATCTGTTTTAACTTATCTCTCTTCTTTGATGAATCAAGACTTGCAAACTTTGACAGCTCCTGTTCAATGCTCTGATACTCTTTTTGTATGGATAAATAGAAGTTATCCTTACCCTGTGTAAAATCCTTGCCATAGGTATCATTTATAAACTGTACAAGATAGCTTACACCACCATCTGATGGCTTTAAAACCTCATTGACTGTTGGAGTTTCTTCTGCTTTTGAGTTATCTAAAAACTCCTTAAATTTGTATACATGCTCCATGCAAGGATCTTTTACGATATCCTTAATGTATTCATCAATAAATGGTTTTGCACTATCCTTGATGCCAGTCTCTACGATTCCGTTTTCACTGTTTGTTACATCATAGACAAGCTCAGTTCCTGAAAGATTTGGTCGTCTTGCAAAGAAGAACTGATCAAAAGGTTTATCATCTGTCCAGTGACGAACCCAGTCAGCCTTGAACTTTTGCATTGCCATTGTAATGGTGCCATTAATGTCAGATGCAGCGGCAACTGATGCATCTCTTTTCATATTTCTTGTAAAGCAGTAGTCAAACTTTGTAAATACACCTACAAGTGGATTTATTTTGCCTTTTCTGCTCTGTGCAGTTGCACCGACGTTAACATCAATCCAGTTTGTAATATATGGGGTAAGCTCCGATACCTCAGCCTGTCCCTGTACTGTCTGACAGCATAAAAGAACATCAATTTCATGACGTTCACAGTAACGCTCGATAAGATATCCAACCTTACCACGAAGGAGGAACTGACATGCTGAATACTCTTTTGAGTTTGGATTTGTAAAATCTGCTTTTCCACTTAATGTTCTCCAGACCTTTGTATCCATCTTCTCACGTGAACGGGCGCCTGGAAAATCAAGAACATCACAAGATTTAACGCCTGAGTTTTCAGCCTGAGGGAATGAAATTTCACAGGTAATGGCAGCTAATGCACAGTGACGAAGATTAACAACCTTTGCCCCTTCATCATCAAGAGCAATATTCACATTGTCTGTATAACTTTCATCAAGCAGTCTGTCTAATGCCTTGACATTAACAAGAGTACCATTTGCCTTCTGGATAAGCTCTCCTTTTTCATTCTTTTCAACAATAGAATCGATATTTGCAAATACGGTTGTTGCACCTTCTAGCTTATCAAAATCATCAATCAGTGCCTTATAAAGATTGTCAAAGGCTGGCATCTGATGCCATAAGGTTGAAAACAGTTTGACTCTGCCATCCTTATTTAGCTTTGAAATTATGTTTCTTGCATTTAAAAAGAAATAACCGTCTGCATTAAACTGCTCTTCTTTAAGACAGCTTACATTTGAATGGGTATTTACATAATCAGCTAAAGAAACCACATCCTGCTTTGTAAAATAAGTCTTTTCACCATCTTTTAGCAGATATTTAGGATCGTTAAGCTCTGAAAAAAGATTTTTTAGTACATTTTGATCTTTGAAAAAAGCATCATGCTCTAAAAGATATGCCTTTCCATCCTCAGAGCCATAGTCAATATCAAGAAAATATGAGTTAACTAAGATCTTTAAAAGATCACACTCCTTGATTACCTTTAAAACAATTGGATAATCAGATGGAGCTTTTCTCATTTTTGAGGTAAATCTTGTTACAAGACCTGTAGCTTCTCTGTCACCACCTACAGGATTTAAATGAGAGAAGAAACTTATCTTCTGTGAATTCCATGTAACCTCAAGGCCCTTGCCGCCACCGTTTGATGCAAGAGCTGATACAAGATAGCTCTTACCTGCCTGAGATGAGCCGAATACACCGATTGTTGTAGCAACGGGCAATACCTCATGAGCTGCCTTTGCGCTGTTAGCCAGACGTAGAAGCCTTGTTTTAAGTTTGTCAGCACCACTTAAGATTTTCTCATCTTCAATGCCTTTGTACCAGTCAACAACATTTGCTAAGGTCACTGCTGCCTTATCAAGTGAATTTAAATCATATTTATATTTGCTGCTCATTTTAAATCCTTTTACTTTAGCAATAGACCTGAATTGTTCCAGTAGTCATCATCGAATGTAACTGTCATAAGTTTTATAGTTACATAGTCTCTTGCATTGCCTGTAAAATCGCTGTCAACAATTTCTGCTTCATCTATCTTTAACAGATTGAGTACAGGTTTATTTTCTTCGTCTAGTTCCTTATAAACAAAGTCAATTGATCTTCCAACAGCAGATTCATTGTTGATTGGATTCTCATCCAGGGTGATTTTAAATTTGAAGACCTTTGCATGAGCGTTTACCTCATTTGTGATCTTATCAAGATCTTGTTTTTCATCTTCCTTTTTAGCATAGTTTGATTCACCAAGAATAGATGAAAGCTCTCGGCTTAACTGATATGCAATGTCATTTTTCAAATCAGAGTATAAAGATGCAAGCTTGTCATCTAAAAGTGATTCATTTGCTTTTACAAACTCATCATATGCTGCATCAAAGGCACTTTGTGCTTTTGAATGGGCATTTGTAAGCTTTGCCATAAAGCCTGTCTGCTTTATTTGTGACTGAGCATTGTTACCTGCATTTTTTGCCATACTTATAAAGTCCATTGCAGCTTCATAAAATGGATTTGAGACATCTAAATAAGTCTCCTGTGTCTTTAAACTGCTGGACATTGCAAATTCTTTTGCTTGTGCATACTGTGAAGATAATGCATCTACACTGTTTTTTGCACTTATATATTTCTCATCGGCCTTTTTACTTAAAGGATTTATAAGTTTGCTGATAAAGTTATCTTTAAGACTTTGATAACCTTGCTCATCAAAACGAATCTGTGAATATTCTGGAGCAAAAAGCTTTTTGTTGTCTGTAATTGAACTTAACTGTTTTACAGAGGTTACAAGCTCGATGCTATAAAGAGGATTTGCAGTAAACTCTTCTTCTGCAAACTGTCTGTATCCTAATACAACAGGTGGTTTTGCTGTAAACTGTCTGCTAAAAACTTCATCTTTAAGATTAATCAGTTTTATTAAATTAGCATCTTCGCCTGTATATTTCTTTGTGACTGCATCTTTATCTGTTATATCAATTGTAGGCTCTCTACCGGACTGTTTATCTCCATATACAGCCATTTGTGCATTGGTTTTAAATCTGAATTTTACAGATTCTTTTTCAAGCTTTGATTTGTTATCCACTGCACCCATATATCTTGCAGCAGAAGGAGCCTGCATATACTTTGGATTGATTCTAAAGTTTATAAGATTATTAACATTGCTTGTCTTGATATAGCCAATAGCTGCACCTACAACAACAGTGGTTTTAGGATCACCTATCTTTCCATCATTCAATGAAAATGTTGGATACCATGATGAGCAGTCATATGAATGCATTGATATAATTCTTTTTGCTGACAGATATGACTTGCTTTCAATTAGACGTCTGATACCAGGAAGCTTTGAAGCTCTGCCTGTTAATAAAAGAACATCACAGCGGTATGCATTCACAATTGTATTTAAATAATCCAGTGTATTGCTTAATGAATTACTTGAATTGTGGAAAAGCTTTCTGTTTATTCTGTAAATATCAAATTCAAGCTTTGTATCAAAGAAGTCATCTACATCAAGACCATTTTTTACATATTCTTTTACTGATGAGTCAACCTCAAAACCGTTATCTTCCTTATCAAAAACGGCATCAAGTACAGGACACTCATCAGTATTCTTTAGAAAATCACTTATGCTGCCGCTTGTGACGACACTTGTAATTTCAATAGGTGCCTTTGATAGCTGTTCTATTCTGCCAAGAATTCTATATGCAATTCTTGTAAAGATCTGCTCTACACACTGAACTCTCTTCTGTTTTGAAAGAGCATTGCCAGCCTCTTTTGCAGAGCCAATGATATTCTTAAGATCAAAGCGGCCGTTTAGTTTTGGAATAATTTCATCGCAGATAATGTCATGTACAAGATCGTCACCTGCAACCTTATTTCCATCCTTTAAAACCTCTCTTATCTGTACAATACCCTGCTGATTTGAAACTTCAGTTGAGCCCAACTCCTTGTTTTCCATATCTGCATAAACTCTGTATGGAACAGAATAATCTGTAATAACAAGATCGGTTGTACCACCACCTATATCTATTGTTGCAATTCTTGCTGTCTTGTAATCAGCTCTCTTTTTTGCAAAATCAAGAGGTGCATACTCATTGTATCTGCCATCTGCATCATCTCGTCTTATGTGAGATATGAAATCCAGTGCATTACCATTGAATACACGCTGAGTCTCATTGTAGAAATATACAAGCTGTCCTGCCATAGTTTCACTAAAATCAAGCTTAACCTCCGGAGGCATTGGGAACATTTGCTGAGCTTTTGTTCTGAATGAAAACTCTCGAGCTGGTGTTTTGTCAAAACCTCTTGCTTTCCAGACAATTCCTAAAGCCTGATATACACATGATCTGAAAACCTCTTTTTCAAGATCAGACATTGCAGGAGGTGTGGTAAGCACAATTGATTTTAAGAATCTTGGGCTATCCTCTTTTTGTTTTCTGTGTCTGTAGTGATAGCTGTTAATCTGCATCTGTGCCTGCAAAATTACCTCTACAAGCATAAAAGTCATCATTGATTTGCCTGTATATAGGGCTTTCATGTGACTGTCATCTGAATTGTTTGAGGTATCTGCAAAAAGAGCATCACCAGATGAATTTAAATATTCTGATACGGGTGCATAAACAGCGGTCTTTTCAAATGTTTCAACGCTGTAGAGCTTTTCTTCATATGAATCTGTATCTTCTTCTTTCTGGCAGTACATTGGGATCTGATAATAGTTGCTGTTAAATGACCACTCTTCAACATGATCAGGATCTTTGTGCTCTAACTGCCATAGATATCTTTTAGGTGAGATAAGACCTGTTCTGCCTTCATTTCCCTTTGCATTAGCTGCAAGATTTACAGCCTCCCTGCCGACACGTACTAATGATGGCCATACAAATGATTCTGACAGAGAACTTACAGCTGATGATGAACCGTTAAAATCAAAGACTGCCTTTTGAAACTGCACCTTACTGTCAAAGTTGCCCTTGTAAAGATTTTCAACAGCATTTAGATCTCTTATTTCAAGCTGTGGATTTGATTTTAAATCGCATGATGATGAATCATCATCCTCTACAAGAAAACCAAGTGATCTTGTATTACCAATATCAAGAATAAGGCTTACTGGAGTTGGAGTATTTGTAGACTTTTCAGAAAAAGGCATAAGCTTTATGTCATTTGGTCTAACAAAATGCTCTAAAAAGGCTATAAGATTGAGATAGTGTTTTTCATAGAATCTTTTATCTATCCAGTCTTTCTTTAAACGCTCTTTACCTTTCTTAAAGTATGTCTTGTCAAAAAGCTTGTCATAGACGCTCTTTGCCCACTCTTCAACAAAGGATGTACCATCAGAGCTTCCAAGAAGCATTGCAGTAGCTTCTATGCCACCTCTGAAAGTAAAGACATCATTGATCTGCTGCTCTGATGGAACACATTTAAATGGATCATCATGATCAATAACATTTGTATCAAAGGCAAATGTCACATGATATTCACCACCATTTTCTCTTTTCTTTACATCAGATTTGTTAATGATTCTTGCTCTTGCCCAGTTAACAGGAGTGTCATTTTTATTCTTGCAAAAATAAGGAATAGGGAACCATACACCATTGTACAGATGAAGTGAGTCAAGCATTGAAACACCAGTATCACTCCTATCTTCAGATCTATACTCTGAGCCAATAGTAATTGCCGTTTCAAAATCATCAACTCTTAAACATTCATTGATCTTATCCTCTCTGAATCGTGCATAGTGATCGGCGTATTTTGGATGCTTTACAAACTGACCTTTTACGATATGTTTTGGATAAATATCTTTATCGTCTGATTCAAAATCAATTAATCCATCAAACTCAAAATCAATAAACTGAATACCTGAATTTGCAACAAGTTTTATTGTTTTATTCTCTTCGTCTTTACTTGTTTTAATACTTTTTACTATATCTACAAAAACATCAGCCATAAATCTGCTCCGAAATAGGCATAAAATATATACAAATACTGTACGATTGTAACGCAAATCACTTATAAATAATTATGTTATAAAAAAAAGTATAACAAATAAAAGTCAAATCTTATTAAAACGAGAGCTAGGATACGAAGAATGTGAGAAAAGTTTTGAAATATAATGTTTGACGTGTTTTGGAAAAACTAGTGGTTCAGAAATGAAAAAAGCAACTTTACGTTGCTTCGTGGTGGATGCTATAGGACTCGAACCTATGACCCTCTGCTTGTAAGGCAGATGCTCTAACCAGACTGAGCTAAGCATCCAGGGATGGTGGGTCGTGAGGGGGTCGAACCCGCGACCAACGGATTAAGAGTCCGCTGCTCTACCAACTGAGCTAACGACCCATCCAGGATCTTTGATTTTGACTACGTGGTGGGTCGTGAGGGGGTTGAACCCGCGACCAACGGATTAAGAGTCCGCTGCTCTACCAACTGAGCTAACGACCCAGCGTATTCAAATCTTTTGCATGGTGGGTTGTGAGAGATTCGAACTCTCGACCAACGGATTAAAAGTCCGCTGCTCTACCGACTGAGCTAACGACCCAACCTTGCAATCGTTTTGTTGATTAACTCAACGCGGACTATTTTACTAAAATTTTGTTATGTTGCAAGCATTTTTTTTATTTTTTTTAATTTAATTTTACAAAGCCGATATATAAGCCATTTATATTTTTGCTTGCCTGAACATAATTATTTCTACTTCTACTTTAAGCTCTCAAGTTCTTTTTTAGCAAGGGTGCTTGAGCTTGAAGTTGGATATGTTTTTATTAAAACTTCAAAGAATCTTTTTGCCTTTGCATTATCTCCAAGAGCCTTTGATGTTATTCCAAGTTTATATAAAGCATCAGCTCTCTTTGCAGTACCTTTGAATTTTGCGGTATTTAAAAAGCTGATCCTTGCATCCTGGTATTTATTCTGCTTGTACTGAATCTGACCTAACCAGTACCATGCATTTGGTGTCAAGGTGTTGTTTTTGTACTTTTCAACATAATTTGAAAACAGCATTGCAGACTTATCAAACTGACCTTTATTTAAAAGTGCATAAGCTTCGTTATAAAGTTTCTTAGCACTATCATCAGCCTTATCTAAACCATCAGATGATGGTGATTCAGCCTTTTGTGTTTTTACATCGGCTGTTTTTGCAGTTTCTACTTTTTTTGCAGCTGCACTGCCAAAACCTGATGTTCTTTCAAATGGAATTTCTTTTGTCTCTCCATTTTCAACAAACTTGGATTGTTCTTTTGCAGTTTGTGTATCAGAAACATCATTGTTTTGTGCAGGTGCTGAATTTAACTTTTCTATCTGTGCTCTTAATGATGAATTTTCTGTCTCAAGCTGTTTGATTTTGTAGTTAAGCTCATCAATCTGACCGTCTTTTGCAGCAAGCTTATCTTCTAAGTCTGATATCTGATTTTGCATATTCAGAAGACTCTTGTGCATTGCCATATCATTGTCAGTTGCAAATGACTGATTTAATGTAAATAAAAGCACTGCTGCCAGTATATTTTTTGCAATAATCTTCACTTTTACATCCTTATCATTAAAAAAGGGGTATGAAAACAAAAATTCATACCCCTCATTATACAGATTTTAACTAATTAGTAGTTTAAAACTGCACGACGATTCTTTGACCAAGCAGCCTCATTGTGACCGTCTACATCAGGCTTTTCTTCACCATAGCTTACAATTGAAAGCTGGTTTACATCAACGCCAAGATTCTGCATATAACGGGCAACGCTGCGTGCACGTCTCTCACCTAAAGCGATATTGTACTCAGGAGTACCACGCTCATCAGTATGACCTTCAACGATTAAACGTGCATCTGGATTGCTCTTTAGGTACTGTGCATGAGACTGCATAATACCTAAATACTGATCCTGAATATTCTCAGAATTGTAAGCAAAGTAAATTGTGTTGTTTTCCTTAAGCTCAGCTGGGCCATTGAAGGTTTCCTGAGCATTTGGATCACCAACGGTTAGTGCACCATCAGCATCAAGACCTACATCAACTGCAGAGCCATCCTCTACTAAAGCGGTCTGATCAGCATCTGATGAACATGCATTCAATGCGAAAACTGAAGCAACGCAAAACAGCATAGCTAGATATTTTTTAAACATATTCGTTTCCTTATTTAGATTGATTATTTACTTAACAATGGGCCCCATGCAGGTGAACTGATTTCCCCTGCACTTGATGGAAGATTAGCCTTGAATCTACCATCTGATGAAACTAAAGCAAGACCTTTTCTTCCCTGATAAACTGTTGAATATATTACCATACTTCCATTTGGAGCTACACTTGGTGATTCATCAAGTGTTGAAGTTGTTAACATATAAATACTGCCATCAGCATCCACACGAGCAACTCTAAAGCCATTTACCTGTGTGATTACTACAAGAGAGTTAGTACCAGGGATCTGCTTGGCTGACAGATTTCTTGCACCCTGATAGGTCACTCTTTCAACCTTGCCTGAAACCAGATCCTTTTTATAAATCTGAGCCTTGCCACCTCTTTCTGATGTAAAGAAAAGTGCCTTACTGTCAGCTGACCATGTAGGCTCTGTATCGATAGCACGATTTGCTGTTACCTGAACAAATCTACCCTGAGCCAAATCAAAATAGAAGATATCAGGCTGACCGTTCTTTGATAATGTCATAGCAATCTTGGTACCATCAGGTGACCATGAAGGAGAGCTGTTTAAACCTGAAAATTCAGCTAAGATCTTTCTTTTCTTGGTCACAATATCCTGAACAAAGATTGCTGATTTGCGCTTTTCAAAACTTACATAGGCAATTCTCTTGCCATCAGGTGACCATGCAGGAGTCATGATAGGCTGAGTAGATTTAACAACTGCAACCTCATTGTATCCATCATAATCAGCAGTCATCAGCTGATATGGGAACTTGGAATTTCTTTTCTGCACAATGTAGGCAATTCGTGTTCTAAAACAGCCTCTCTGACCTGTAACAGCCTCATAGATTCTGTCAGATACTCTGTGAGATGCCTGTCGCATAGTAGCAAGAGATGTTCTACCGCCAAAATGAGCAAGTACCTTACCCTTGTTTGCACCCTGAAGGCCTACCAACTGGAATTCAATGTTGTAAATATTGTTGCCTAAAGACTTAACAATACCGCCAACAACAAACTCAGCTGAACTTAATGCAGCCTTTTCAACATCTATCGAACCATTAACGACGCCACCTTGAGGAAGATTGTTTCTTGATAAAGGAGCAAACTTACCAGAGCGCATTAAATCAGCAGCAACAACAGATGCTACATCGAACTTTACATTAGGATCCTGAGCGAACTGATACACAGCAATTCTGTGACCTTCATTGATACCACCTGTAATTTCAATTTTAAGTTCAGCATTTGCAGAGCCTATAAATGCAAGCGCTGCAAAAGCCATTATCAATCTTCTAAACATTAAAAAAACACTCCCTTATTTATAATAAAACCATTATTTCATCAAAGCTTAGGTGTCATTGATATCTTGATGTTTGAACACTCAGGACATGTTGCAGGAGGTCTTGGGAACATTCCCACCTGTCTTATTGCCTCTAAAGCTGATGAACAGACCTTTTCATCACCCTGACAGCTTTGAGCTGCCACCATACCGTCATTAGAAACCTTTATAGAGACTACAACTCTCTTACCGTTCATTGATGGATCAATACGCCAGTTCTGTTCAATAAGGCCACGAACCTTATCGCCATAACCGCCGTCACCACCACCGCCAGCAGAGCCCAGGCCCTGACCTGATTTTTCATCGCCATCTTCAGTGCCTAAAATATCATCCTCTAAAGATTCAGCTTCAGCCATTGCTTTCTTTTTCATGGCATCTGCTTTTGCCTTAGCTTGAGCTTTCTTCTTTTCTTCGAGTTTTTTCTTTTCTTCTAGCTTTTTCTTCTCTTCAAGCTTCTTCTTTTCTTCTAGCTTTTTCTTCTCTTCAAGCTTCTTCTTTTCTTCTAGCTTTTTCTTCTCTTCAAGCTTCTTCTTTTCCTCTAGCTTTTTCTTCTCTTCAAGTTTCTTCTTTTCTTCTAACTTTTTCTTCTCTTCTTCAAGTTTTTTCTTTTTCTCTTCCTCGAGTTTCTTCTTTCTCTCTTCTTCTAGCTTTTTCTTTTTTAAAGCAAGCTCAGCTTGTTTTTGCTCCTCTAAAGCCTTGAGTTTTTTCATGCTCTCTTCAAGCTGCTTTTGCTCTTGCTGCTGCTTTAATTTCTGCTGTTCAAGTTCTGCCTGTTGTTTATCCTCAACAGGTAGCTCAACTTTCTTTTGTTTAGCACCTGAAGGTTTGCCCTTTGCAGGAGGAACAAAAGTTGCGTGCATAAGATCGCCATTTCCCATATTTGGTTTTGATGGCTTATCTAATGATACTCTCACTAGGAGAACTGCGATTATGATTGCATGGACTATCAGTGCAAAAATAAACGCAACTTTCATGTTGATTTTCATTTTTTACTCAATCGGATCTGTTACCAAACCAACGCTTTTAACACCGCCGTTTTTAAGAGCGTTCATAAGCATGATTACGTTATTGTATGCAACCTGAGCATCACCCTGAACAACCACTGGTCTTGATGGATCCTTTTGTAGCTGTTCTGATACATATGCTGTAAGAGAATCAAGATTATCCATCTTCACAGCATTTGAATCGATACTTACAAAAAACTGACCTGCCTTATCAACAGTTGCAATAATAGGAGTCTGCTGATCCTGATTCATTGTTTCTGCCTGTGCCTTTGGCAAATCAACTGTTACGCCCTGCATAACAACAGGTGCTGTTGCAATAAAGATAACCAAAAGCACCAGCATAACATCAATGTATGGAACAACATTGATTTCTGCCTTTGCTCTTGATTTCATTCTTGAACGTGCTGACTGCATATTAACCTCTAATGAAAGTTTGTATTTCTTACAGAAGAGCGCAGTCTGTCACCTTCGACACCAGGGGTATGATAAGTTACTCTATCTGTCGAACTCTGGTTTTGTGAAAGTCTTGATCTTAAATGAGATGCTGAATCATCCTGTGCTGTTGAGTGTACTGTGCTGTTTGCATGAGGATATGACTGATTCTGGCTGTTTACAGTATTAACCTCATTTTTCTGATTCATTTCAGAACGTACACGAACAAGTCTTCTGTTGAGAATTGTTGCAAACTCATCCATGAAGTTGATATATCTGTTCTCTAAAGCCTCAACTTTTGTTACAAAGCGATTATAGAACATAACAGCAGGGATAGCAGCAAAAAGACCCATTGCTGTAGCAATTAAAGCTTCTGCAATAGGAGGCGCTACCATTGAAAGTGTTGCATTCTTTACAGCTGCAAGTGCAATAAAAGCATGCATAATACCCCAAACAGTACCAAATAAACCGATGTATGGGCTGATAGAGCCGATTGTTGCAAGTGTTGACAGATGACCTTCAAGATTCTCCATCTCTCTTGACTGAGATACCTTCATCTGACGGTATGTACCATCCATAACAACTTCCTGATCTGCAGGACCTGAATTTATAAGACGAACGAACTCTTTAAAGCCTGCAGAGAAAATCACCTCAAGACCTAAAAGCTCTGATGATCTTTTGATACAGTCATTGTACAGATTGTTCAAATCGATACCTGACCAGAACTTTTCTTCAAAGTCATCAGCTTTTATTCTTGCATTCTTGTATGAACTTGATTTTGCAAAAATAATTGTCCAGGAAACAACTGATAAGCCAAGTAAAAACAGCATTACCACCTGAACTAGAAAGCTGGCGTTAAAAATAAGATGTGTTATGGATAAAGAACTATTTGCTTCCATTTTTAACCTTTAATATTTACTGTATATGAATCTGTATTCTCTGGAATGAATTTAGCTGCATATTCAAGTGCTTCTTTTGGCATTGAAACTGGTTTGTGCTTTGCCAGATCTACAAAGGCAATCGAACACTCAAACTCAAAAAGCAGTTCATCATTCTGATTAAAAATCTGCTGATATATTTTTAAGCTTGCAAAACGTGCTTTCACAGGGATGCAGCTTACCTTAAGTTCATCGTCAAGTTTTGCAGAGCTAATATAGTTTCCTTTTATGCTTTTTATTACAAAACCTAATTTGTCCTCAAGCATTTTATTCTGAGAAAGCCCCATTGATCTTAACCAGTCTGTACGGCATCTTTCGCAGAACTTCAGATAATTTGCATAGTATACTATGCCACCTGCATCAGTATCCTCAAAATATACTCTGAATTTTTCAAAAAAAGTTTCCATTACTCTTTCCAACAGTTATTCTTTTTTTAAACCGAATTTTTCATATGCTTTGGCAGTTGCAATACGTCCTGTTCTTGAACGCTGAACAAATCCCTGCTGAATTATATAAGGCTCGACAACATTCTCAAGGGTGTCCCTGTCATGACCTAATGAGGCTGCAAGACTTTCTATTCCTACAGGACCACCATTGAAATCATAAATGATGCTCTTTAGATATTCCCTGTCAAAATCATCAAATCCGTCATCATCGATTAAAAGCATTTTAAGCGCTGCTTTGGCAATTTCAAGAGTAATAGTTCCGTTTCCCTTAACCTGAGCATAATCTCGTACTCTCCTTAGCAGACGATTAGCAATTCTAGGAGTTCCTCTTGATCTTGCAGCAATCTCATGAGCGCCTTCTTTAGAAATTACAACGTTAAGTTTCTTTGCAGATGCATTGACAATTATTTCAAGCTCCTTTGGGGTATAGAACCTTAACTGCAGAATTATTCCAAATCTTGCTCTTAATGGAGATGTAAGTGTTCCTGCTCTTGTTGTAGCACCTACAAGAGTGAAAGGATTTAAGGTGATTTTAATAGATCTTGCTGACGGACCTTCACCTGTCATGATGTCCACCATATAATCTTCCATTGCAGGATATAAAAACTCCTCAATTATTGGAGACAGACGGTGGATCTCATCAATAAAGATTACAGATCGAGGTTGCAGGTTTGTTAAAAGTGCAGCGGCATCACCTTTTTTCTCAAGTGCAGGTCCTGAGGTCTGTGATATTGAAACAGACAGCTCATTTGCAATAATATTTGACAATGTAGTCTTACCAAGACCTGGAGGTCCAAAGATTAGAACATGATCAAGAGCCTCTCCTCTTTTTCTTGCTGCCTCCAGTGCAATTGACAACTGTTCTTTTACCTCATTTTGACCAACATAATCTGCAAGTGTTGTTGGTCTTAATGCTCTATCTTCACTAGATTTTGTAAGCTCCTGTAATATCTCATCTTGTGTTTTCTCAGGTCTTACAATGCTGTCAACCTCAATGGAATCAGCAAAGATCCCCATATTGTCATCAGACATTTATCGGCCTCCTTTAGAAATCACAGATAGAGCCTTTACAATTATCTGCTGAGTTGAAAGGGATGGTTCTTCTTTCAGTACCAGTTTTACATATTTGACAGAATCATTCTCTTTATAACCCAATGCAGTCATGGCAGCTACAGCATCACTGAATCTGTCATCGGAAGAAGAAACATCTCCTTGTTTACTCTGTAAGGACTGACCACTGTCATTTGCAAAGTTCTTTAGTGTGTCTTTTAGCTCTACAACCAGTCTTGAAGCTGTTTTCTTTCCAACTCCGGGGATCTGCTCCAGACTTGAAGCCTTTTCTTGAAGAACTGAAGATACAAACTCATCTACACTGAATGTTGATAAAACAGCTAAGGCCATTTTAGGACCAACACCATTAACTTTTATCAGAGCTCTGAACAGAGATCTCTGTGTGATTGTTGAAAATCCAAAAAGTACCTGTGCATCCTCTCTTACAACATGGTGGATATAAACAAAGCATGGAGCATCAATTTTAAGTTCTGACAGGCTTGATACGGGCATATCAACCTCATATCCTACACCTGATGAAACTTCAATCAGTGCAGTAACGCCGTCTATTCTTAAAACCTTGCCTCTTAAACTACCTATCATAATATTATTTCTTATCTCTCTGCCAGCGTCCGTGCACTGCACCCTGAGTTGCGACGCCGTTTCCTATTGTTTGTGTAACCTTGCTTGTAAAGCAGTGACATAATGCACAGGCAAGAGCGTCTGCAGCATCTGCCTGAGGATTTGCTGACAGATGAAGAATATGCTTAATCATATACTGCACCTGTTCTTTTTTAGCCCAACCATAACCTACAACTGACTGCTTTATCTGCATTGGAGTATATTCATAAACCAAAAGGCCCTGATTTGCCCCAGCCACAATTGCAGCAGCTCTTGCTTCAGACAGCTTTACGGTTGACTGAACATTTTTTGACAAGAATGTCTCTTCTATAGCCATACAGTCAGGCTTGTACTGCTCTACGAGAGTTAAGACTGCATCAAAAATAACTTTTAGCTTTGAAGCAAGATCACCGTTTCCTGTTTTGATACACCCAGAGCCGATATAGGTAACATCACTTCCGGTCATTTTAACAATGCCGTATCCTGTAAAACGCGAACCTGGGTCAATTCCGATGACGATTTTTGACATAAATACAGTGTTGTTACAAAAAAAAGATTATCAGCTTTTAAGACGAATTTTCTGTACGATTATACGAATTTAAGAGGAAGAATAAAATATATTTCAGTTATATTTGATGCTTCAAAGAGATTAAAAAAAAGATGAAACTGCTTTGCAAATGTATGCATTACAAAATCATGCTGCCAGGCAGAATCGAACTGCCGACCTCCTGATTACGAATCAGTTGCTCTACCTACTAAGCTATGGCAGCGTGAGAGTATTCTAAAAAATTCTAAATCGAGATTCAATATTTTGATAAAATGATTTCAAGAGGTTAACATGGACACATACAGACAGATAGTATTAAACGCATTCAAACTTATTATCCTTTTTGTTTTCTTTAACAACTCTCATGCTTATCCGCCAAATGACTCAATTAGAATCGGAATTTTGGTATTCGGCTCTATTGTGTTCATGGTTTGCGGCTTTGAATTTAAAAAGGAGAAAAAGCGCTTTAGAACTATGTTCATGTGGTGCTTTGCCTTTTTACCATGGCTCTTTTTTGCTCAGGTAAGTTATATTGCAAGTGCAAAAGAGCAAAGCGTCTTCAAATATCTTACAGACAATATTCATGTTCTGTTTATATACAATTCAACAAGACTTATTTTCGGTCTTTGCGTATTTATTATCATTCTTTATGAATTTTTCAGAGCTATTAGAAATCTTTACTCAAAAGATTAAGCTCACAAAGAAAAAAAATTCCAAAAAACAGGCAAAGACATACCTGTTTTTTTGTATAATATTCATTTATATTTTTAATTAAACTAACAGAGGTAAAAATGGCACAGCTTTCAGGTGTAGCACTTGTTGGAGACGTTGGCGGCACCAACGCAAGATTATCACTGGTAAATTTAGCAGATGGCTCATTATCAAATACTATTATCTATTCATCAGTTGACAATGAATCATTAGAGCTTGTAATCAGAAAGTATCGTGAGGATGCAGGTGTTGAATTTGATTCAGCTTGTATCGCTATTGCCTGCCCTGTTAATGGTGACTACATCAAGATGACAAATAATCATTGGGAATTCTCAATAAGCAAGATGAAAGAAAATCTTGGTCTTAAAGAGTTAGTTTTCATCAATGATTTTACTGCAATGTCAATGTGCACAACCGCAATTGACATCAAAGATATGACTCAGGTTGGCGGTGAGTCTATCGATCCTAAGGCACCTAAGGCTATTTACGGAGCAGGTACCGGCCTTGGTGTTGGCTATCTTATCAATGTAAACGACAAGTGGATCCCTCTTTCAACTGAAGGCGGTCACGTTGATCCTAGTGCTACAACCTCAAGACAGGATGATATTCTCCGTGAGATAAGAAAGAACTTCAAGCACGTATCAGCTGAGCGTCTGCTTTCAGGTCAGGGTTTAGTTAATCTATACAAAGCAATTGCAACTCTAAACGGTCACGAGGTTAAGGATGTTGAGCCTTGCGATGTAACTGCAGGTGCATTTGCTGATCCTGCATGCCCAGACTGCAAGGAGGCAATTGATCAGTTCTGCGCTATGATGGGCGTATTCGGTTCAAATCTTGCAGTAAACCTACTTACAAAGGGCGGTGTTTACATTGCAGGCGGTATCGTTCCAAGATTCATTGAATACTTCAAAAATTCATCATTCAGAGAGAACTTCGATAATGCAGGTAGATTCTCTGAGACCATGAAGAAATTACCTGTTTATGTAATTTCTCACAAGGATGCCGGTCTGCTAGGAGCTGGTGCTTATATTCGTCAGCAGTTAGGTGCAGATCTTTAATTTTTTAAGTCAATTAGTCTGACAGCTTGTGTTTTACTCAGGCGCTAAAAAAGCCAAAACATTTTATGTTTTGGCTTTTTGTATGATTTCATGTTCAAAGCTTAATCGAGGAATCCTCTTAATCCCTGTGAACGGCAAGGATGACGCAGTTTTCTTAAAGCCTTAGCTTCAATCTGACGAATACGCTCACGGGTAACACCAAACTGACGACCAACCTCTTCAAGAGTATGATCAGATGGCATTCCGATACCGAAACGCATTCTTAGAACCTGTGCCTCACGTGGTGGCATTTCATCTAAAACACCATTGATTGCGTTCTTCAGGCTCTCAGATGTGGCTGCCTCTGCAGGAACTACTATTGAGCTATCCTCAATAAAATCTCCTAAATGAGAATCGTCATCATCACCTACAGGAGTCTCTAATGAAATTGGCTCCTTAGCAATCTTCATTACCTTTCTAATCTTATCTTCAGGTAAGCCCATCTTTGCAGCTAACTCTTCTGGAGTTGGCTCTCTTCCCTTCTCCTGAAGCATCTGACGTGAAATACGATTGAGCTTGTTAATAGTTTCAATCATATGAACTGGAATTCTGATTGTACGTGCCTGATCAGCAATAGATCTGGTAATAGCCTGTCTAATCCACCATGTTGCATATGTAGAGAACTTGTAACCTCTTCTGTATTCAAACTTATCAACAGCCTTCATCAGACCGATATTACCTTCCTGAATCAGATCAAGGAACTGTAGACCTCTGTTTGTATACTTCTTGGCAATGGAAATAACAAGACGAAGGTTGGCTTCAACCATCTCCTTCTTAGCCTTCTTAGCCATTGCATCACCCATCATGATACGTCTTGCAAGATCTCTTAAGCGACAGATATTGATACCTGAATCTGTTTCGATTTCCTTTAAGGCATCTACACACTTTTTGATTTCAGGCTCATATTCTTTGAGCTTTGCTGTATATGCTTTCTTGCTCTTGCAGGCTTTTTCAAACCATTCCATTTCAGATACGACTTCTTCATCATTGTAGAACTTCTTGAGTTCTTCAATCTTCATGCCGCATCTTCCAACTGCAATTTCACGTACTCTGCGATCCTGCTTTTTAACACGATCCATCATTTCGTGAAGCTTACGAAGCAAACTTTCAAGTTGTGATGGAACAATCTTGAAGGTTTTGAAAATTTCTACTAATTTCTCAAGTTCTTTCTGATACTTCTTGTCTGTTGTTGACTTTGCTCTTGCAGCAATAACCTTATCAAACTGAACTCTAAGCTCTGTAAAGCGCTTTCTGGTCTCCTCAGGATCTGGACCTGAATCATTAGGAGAATCATCGCCATCAGAATCTAAATCGTCATCATCTTCAATTTCGTCTTTATTGGCTTTAGCTTTCTTCTTAGATGGCTTTGCAGTTACTGACTCTTCTTCCTCATCAAGAGCTTCTAGCTCTTTATCAAGTTCAGCTTCAGCATTCTCATCAACATCAAGAATAATATCTTCATTGTCCTCTGCTGCACTGTTTGGATCAGCAAAACCGTTGATGATATCGCCAAGCTTGATCTCAGATAAAGGATCCTGAGTCATCTCATAACGGGCAAAAAGCTCTTCCATAGCTTCTGGATATTCAACAAGACATAACTGAACTTCTGAAGTACCCTTCTCTATGCGCTTAGAGATTTCAATCTCATCTTTTCTAGTAAGAAGAGATACATTGCCCATCTCGCGCATATACATACGTACAGGATCTGTTGTTCTTCCAATATCAACTGAGCTGTCAAGCTGATTTGCTACAACTTCCACATCTTCAGTATCTGATGTTGAATTTCCATTTAAAAGAAGATCATCTGCCTCAGGAGGAGTTTCACAGACTGTAATACCCATGTCTATGAAGGTCTGAATGAAGACTGATAACTGATCACCACTGATAATATCAGGTGGAATAAGATCGTTAATCTCTTCAATAGTTAAGTATCCCTGATCTTTTCCTTTGGCAATTAATTGTTTAAATTCTGTACTTGCTGAATTATTATCCATTCTCTAATTTTTCCTGGATTACTTGTCTTTTATAGTGACGAAATGGGTAAGAGTTTCCTCCTGCCCATTATCGTAATATTTATATATAGGTTATGAATTCAGAAAAAGCAAAATATTTTTGCTAAATAATAAATTAAACCTCAAGATCATCAGGGAATGATGCATTGTGATATACATTCTGAACATCATCAAGATCTTCAAGAGCGTCAATCATCTTCATGCATCTTACAGCGATATCACCTTCTAACTCAGCTTCTGTTGATGGAACCATTGAAACTTCTGCATTAATTGGCTTTAAACCAGCCTTTTCAAAAGCTTCAACTACATCAGCAAAAGCATCTGGAGCTGTATAGATATCGATTGAACCATCATCATTAGTTACAACATCATCTGCACCAGCTTCAAGACCGATATCCATTGCCTTTTCCTCGTCAACTTCAATCTTACCGTCCTCATCTGGAGCAAAGCTGATTACGCCCTTCTTGGTGAACAAGTAACCTACAGAGCCAGAAGTACCAAGGTTGCCACCAAACTTGGTGAAAGCATGACGAACCTCAGATGCTGTTCTGTTGTGGTTGTCAGTCATGCACTCAACCATAACTGCTACACCGCCAACGCCATAACCTTCATAAGTGATGTTCTCTAAATCAGAACCTTCACCACCACCAACACCACGCTCAATAGCTCTCTTGATGGTGTCACGGGTCATGTTCTGTGCTAATGCAGCAACAACTGCCGAACGTAAACGAGGATTTGAAGACTCATCACCGCCACCCATTTTTGCAGCAGTTGTGATTTCACGGATCAGCTTAGTGAATACCTTACCACGCTTTGCATCCTGTGCAGCCTTACGGAATTTAATATTGGCCCATTTTGAATGTCCTGACATTTTTATCTCCTGTTTTTAGCGCATTAGGCTATTTTTCAATATCTGTTACAGCAATTGCAAGCTCGGTTAAAGCATCGTCATTTGCTAAATTTGGTGCATCTGTCATTAGACATGATGCTGCTGTTGTCTTAGGGAATGCAATAACATCTCTGATGTTATCAGTACCAGTTAGAAGCATGGTTACTCTATCTAAACCAAATGCTAAACCAGCATGTGGAGGAGCACCGAATGATAAAGCATCTAATAAGAAGCCAAACTTCTCTCTTGCCTCTTGCTTTGAGATACCAAGTACTGTGAATACAGCATTCTGCATATTCTCATCATAGATACGAACTGAACCACCACCTGACTCATAACCGTTAATTACAAGATCGTATGCATCTGCATATACAGACATAGGATCAGCAATTAACTGCTCTGGAGTTACATTCTTTGGTGCTGTAAAAGGATGATGCATTGCAGTCAGACCAGCCTCTTCAGTCATCTCAAACATTGGGAAGTCAACAACCCATAATGCCTTGTAACCATCTGCCACAAGATTTGCATCTCTTGCAGTCTGAAGTCTTAATGAACCCATAGCTGTAGCAACCTTTACTCTCTTGCCACATCCGATGAAGATCATGTCACCATCTTTTGCTCCAGTTGCATTTACAATAGCATTTAGCTCCTGCTCATTTGTAAACTTGGCAAATGATGCCTTAATGCCTTCAAGCCCCTGTGAAACAGAATTAACCTTTACATAAAGCAGACCTGATAAACCAAGCTTCTTTACATAATCTGTATATGCATCAATATTCTTTCTTGTAAGTGAAGCACCTGAAGGAAGAGCAAATGCAACAACTCGACTTGTCTTATCGTTTGCAGCTTCACTTAAAACTGAGAATGCTGAATTCTTTACAACATCATCAATTAGCTTTAGCTCAAAGTCGATTCTTAAATCAGGTTTATCAGAACCGAATCTGTCCATAGCCTCATCCCATGTCATTACAGGAAGAGTACCTAAATCAACATTCTTGATTTCAAGGAACAGCTTGCGGATCATTTCTTCCATTACTGATCTAACATCATCAGATGACATAAATGAGGTTTCAACATCGATCTGTGTGAACTCAGGCTGTCTGTCTGCTCTTAAATCCTCATCTCTAAAGCACTTTACAATCTGATAATAACGATCATAACCTGCAATCATCAGAAGCTGCTTGAAAAGCTGTGGTGACTGAGGCAGTGCGTAGAATTTACCATGATGAATTCTTGATGGAACAAGATAATCTCTAGCGCCTTCAGGTGTTGCCTTTGTAAGCATTGGAGTTTCTATATCCAAAAAGCCATGCTCATCGAGGAAATGTCTTACAAAGTGAGTAATCTTTGCTCTGGTTACTAACTTCTCAACCATCTCTGGTCTACGTAAATCAAGGTATCTGTAGCGCAGTCTCTGCTCTTCTGTATTATCCTGATTGAAATCTAATGGAAGTACACCAGCCTTGTTAAAGATCTTTAGTTCTTTTGCGTATACTTCTATTTCACCGGTAGCCATCTTCTTGTTTTTCTGATCGTCAGGACGTGCCTTGACACAGCCCTTTACACAGATACAGAACTCATTTCTTAAAGTAGAAGCCAACTGATGAAGCTGCTCATTGTCAGGTTCAAAAACGACCTGAACAATTCCTGTTCTATCTCTTAAATCGATGAAAATCAGACCACCAAGATCACGTCTGCGGTTAACCCAGCCGCATAAGGTAACATCAGTGTCCTTATTGCTTAAATTTACATTACCACAGTAAATTGAACGCATTGACATATAAAAGCCTCTTCGTTTAGGCGCATAAAATTTAGCACCGCATAAAAACGGCACTATACATAATCACTAAAATTACAATATTATAAAATCTTTGCTGAATATAAGCAATATTTGCACTAATTGAATCGGCATTATGCTCTTAGCTTTGTTGCAGTTATGTTAAAACTGAAGCCTCTGAAAAACTATCGTCATGATATCTAAATGAGCATTTTCATTTCATACTCAAATAATTATTGTTACCTTAGATTTTATTTAACGCTGTATCACAAATTCATCGTTAATTCAGACCTATAAACAATAAATTAAGTTATATTGTTAAGAGCATAACTAAAGGTGGTATGTGCTTAAATATATAAATGCTTTCTCGTTGTTTATGATCCTTGTAATAGTCGCAATTTACGGCTACACAAAAGTTTTCAAGGATACAAAGACTGTTTATGTGGGTATTGATGGATATCTTCCACCATTTAGCTCAACAAACTCATATGGAGAAAGTCAAGGATACAGTGTCGATATTATAAGACAGCTGACTGATACACTGGATATGAATATCAAATTTCGTATCGTTCCTTTTAGCTCTCTAAACGACTGTATTAAAAATCGTACAGTTGATATTGTAATTGCACCTTTTGATACCTCAAAAGAAAAGAAAGAAACTTATTCAGAGTACACTCTTCCTTACTACGTAAATTATCCTACCTTGGCAGTCAGAAAAAATAGAAACATGACTGATTTTAATAAATACAACATGAAAGGTAAGACAATCTGCGTATTAAACAAATCTGATATTCTCAATTTGATAAGATTAAACTTCTATTATTCAAAAATTGCTGTTTATACAAATTCTCAGGATGCATTCGAAGATCTTATTCATGGTAAGTGCGATGCCATTGCCGACAGCAAATCAAGCAACTCATACCATGTAACAAAGCATAAGCTAAGACGAATTGCCATAAAAAGAATTCTCCCAAATATAAAAGGTCAGGAGTATAGAATTGCTGTAAGAAAGGGAGAAAATGATCTTCTTAACAAAATAAACTATGGTCTTTTCTATCTTAACTCAACTGGGGTGATTGACCAAATCAGTAAAAAGTGGTTTGGATCAGGCGCTGAAGTGGACATTACACAAAGTGATGTTGCTAATGCTAAACAGGAAAGTAAAAAATATCTTTCTTTTTTATGATCTTTAATTTTACAAATCAAAGTAAAACTGCATATCTTATCAATTCAAGGCTTTTCTTATCTACAAAGAGATCTGATATCTGCATGTAAATAACGAACCATTAAACAGCAAAAAAGGCTGCTATAAAATAGTATTGATACAAAACAAAAGGAAAATACGAGGTAAAAAAAAGATTACCAAAGGTAATCTAATTTTTTGATGGCAAGTTGGCGGAACGGACGGGGATCGAACCCGCGACCTCCTGCGTGACAGGCAGGCATTCTAACCATCTGAACTACCGCTCCGCACTTAAAGTAAATGCCTGGCAGTGACCTACTCTCACACAAACGTACGTTGCACTACCATCGGCGTAACTGCATTTCACTTCTGTGTTC
>NZ_JAGFNY010000020.1 GCF_019448115.1 Succinivibrio faecicola
ACTGTACGCTAACTACAGCCATTTATAATTTTAGACAAATGTGACCAATGTCCGCTTCATTTGGTCACCGTAAAAAAAGAATAATTAATATTTTATGATTGTTTTTGATAGTATAATTGGTATATTCTTTAAAAGAAGTAAGGAAAGTTATTTTTTTTCAATATGTTTATGGGGTAATGTATTGGTAAACTATAAAAAATGACAAGTTAATTTGACTTTTACTCTGAGTTTCTTATTTTACTAATAAGTCTTATTTCATTGGTGATAAATTGTCTACATACGAATCAATTCCTCAAGCTTCACTTTTACTTAATTCTTTGAGATCTGTTGGATATGCAGAAGACGCTGCTATTGCAGATATTGTTGATAATTCAATTTCAGCAAAAGCGACAGAAATTAAAATCAATTTTAATTGGGAAAAACAAGAAATTGTTATTCAAGACAATGGCATAGGAATGTCAAAAAATGAGCTATATGAAAATATGAAAATTGGCTCTTCAGATCCGAATGCATCACGAGATGATTTAGACTTGGGACGTTTTGGTATGGGGTTAAAAACAGCCTCTTTTTCTCTAGGAAGACAATTAATAGTTGTCACAAATAAGAATGGATTGATGTCAAACGCATCTTGGGATTTAGATTCAGTTGATAAATTGGGGTGGAAATTAATAATCGATGATGAAGGTATATATGAAGAGTATTTAGATAAAGAGCAACTAAGTTCAACAGCTGTAATTATTAAAAAGTTAGATGTTTTCAAAGAAAGAAATAAAAGCTCAAATTTGAAAAAATATTTTTTTTCAGTAATACGTGATGTTACTGAGCATTTAAGAGTAGTTTTTCACAGATTTATTAAAGAAGATGGCTTAAGGATATATGTAAACGATAATTTATTAGAAGCATGGGACCCTTTTGTATTAGATAATTCTGCAACGCAGGAATTACCATCAGAAGAATTATGGGACTCAGAATACAATACTTGTGCAACAATTCAACCTTATGTATTACCACATAAAACCAAATTTATTTCCGAATCTGCATATGAAGAGGCAGCCGGATACAGAGGCTGGAATTTAAATCAGGGAATATATTTATATAGGAATCGCAGACTAATTATAAGCGGTACTTGGTTTAATTTAGTTAAAAAAGAGCCTGCATTCAACTTAGCCAGAATTAAAATTGATATAAATTCAGAGTCCGATGAATATTGGAAAATAGATATAAAAAAATCCAGAGCTTCTTTGCCGAGCGCTTATAGAGATCGTTTATTTGCAACTGTGTTTGATTGTACATCAAGATCAACAAAGGTTTTCAATTCAAGAGGAGCGTATTCTAAATCACCTTTGGTACCTAAGTTAGACTTCGTTTGGGAGCAAACAAAAACAAAAAATGGATATCTTTTTAAGATTAATAAAAAACATCCTATTCTTGATTCGATTAGATCTGAACTTGATGATATGGGGCGTGAAAAATTAAAATCTTTCATATCTTTGATTGAAAATTTTGCTCCTTATATGAAAAATTGCATGGTAAATACATGTTCCTCAAATGAGATAAATGTCGATGAATCAGTTCGTCAAAAGGATATTGCTGAATTAACAAAAATAATAAAAGTATTTTTTGCACAAGGGTTTTCTGTAGAAGAAATTATAGAAACCATTAATGATATGCCATTATATAATTACATTAATGATCAAGTAAACAGTATATTGGAGTCTATTCGTGATAAATGATTTAACTTATTTGCCAGAAGAGCAAGAACATCTTGTATTATCGGCAGTAAAAAAATGCAAAAGATTTGTTGACGAAGAGAATATGTCTGTAAGTGATGCTGTAAAAAAAGTATGCAGTATATATGAAAGTTTTTTTGATGAAATATCATTTTTAGAAAATATTCTTTACACAGAAGTAACTCAAGTTGGGAATTCTGGAAAAGTGATTGCATCTAAAAATATTAGAGATAAAGATTGGTGGGATAATTATAAAAAGGGCGCAAAACTAAGTTATTGGAGAAGATATAAAAATTATCTTGAGCTAAAACCAGGTTGGAGTGACACATCGATTACAGATTTGGATTCATCAATTGATAAGGTGATGAATCTATTAGTAAACCCAAACAAAAAGCAAATAGATGACAGAATTGGATTGGTTTATGGTGACGTTCAAGCAGGAAAGACTGCTCACTATATGGGGTTAATAAATAAGGCCTATTCTGCCGGCTATAAGATCATTATTGTTCTCACTGGTATGCATAATAGCTTGAGAAGTCAAACTCAAACAAGAATAGATGAGGAGGTATTAGGTTATGAGACCTCAAATAACTCTTTCGATATGCAAAAACAAAATAGTGTAGGTGTTGGATTAGTAAAAAGCAATTTAGAGATTGGTGGATTACAGTCGTTAACAAATAGGGATGAGAATGGTGACATTTCCTCTAGAGCCACTGGTTCATATTTTCCTCCATATATTATTGTTACAAAGAAAAACGCAAAAGTATTAGGAACCATAATTGACAATTTTTCAAAAAGTCCATTCGCAATTCCGTATGAAGATAAAAAAGTAATAAGTCCAGAATATCCAGCATTAATTATTGACGATGAAGCGGATCAAGCCTCAATTAATACGAAAGATCCTATTAACAGTGAAGATCCATCTGCAATTAATGGGTTAATTCGAAAATTATTAAATATCTTTCAATGTAGATCGTATGTTGGATATACAGCTACACCTTTTGCGAATATTTTTATTCCAAAAGAAACAAATGATAAAGAATTTGGTGAAGATTTATTTCCAAGAGATTTCATAGTTAAAGCTCCCCGACCAAGCTTATATATCGGTGCAAAGGAGTTTTTTGGCTTTGGAGATGAATATATTGCTTATAATCACATGCCTTTATTGAGAGCGATCACATCAGAAGAAGGTATGAGTTATGGTCATAAAAATAAAGATGGAGGGATGTTTTATGACGAGCTTCCTAAAGAATTACTTGAATCAATTATGGCCTTCTATATTGCAGTAGCTGTAAGAAATCAAAGAGGGCAAATTAATAAACCAAATACAATGTTGATTCATGTTGTAAGATTTGTGGATCAACAAAAAATTATACAAAATCAAATTAAGGAACATCTAGATTATTTAAATTCTCAAATAATAAATAATGATCGACAAATAAAAAGAGAATTTAAAAACTTGTATGAAACTGATTTTAAAAACACAAATCAAAAAATGCATTCAGATCATGAAGCATATTCAAAAGGTTGCACTTTTATTGAATTTGATAATGTATGGTCAGAAATAAAAAATATTATTGCAAAGCCTGAGCATAGGATAAAGATATTTTGTATTAATGGAAAATCGGATGATGCTTTAGTATATAAAAAATATGAAGGTAAGCCTTTTAACGTTATTGCAATAGGTGGAGATAAGCTATCAAGAGGTTTGACATTAGAAGGTTTATCAATAAGCTATTTTTCGAGAGTATCCTCAACGATGGATACTTTGATGCAAATGGGGCGTTGGTTTGGCTACAGAAATGGATATATAGATGTTTGCAGAATTTATTCAACAGAGGAATTGTTTGAAAAGTTTAGGCATATTTCTTATTCTGTAGCTAATTTATCTCAACAGTTTGAAGATATGGATGTTCTTCAATCAGATCCTGAAAATTTTGGTCTAAAAGTTGCCACAAATCCTGATATTTTGATTTCAGCTAGAAATAAATTAAGAACAGGAAAAGAATATCGATCAGATTTTAGTTGTAAATTGGTACAAACTAGAATATTGGATACAAATCCAGAAATAATCGAAAACAACTACAAAGCTGTTGAAAAGCTGCTCGTGTCTATAAAGAATTATAAATTATGTTATGACCAATCCAATGAAAATTTGCCTATAGGTTTGAACGATAAAAATGGTAAACATTTTTATGGGGGAGTAAGTAGTTCATATATTATAGATTTCTTTGAAAACTATCATACTTCAAAACACGCTACACGTGCTAGTTCGAGGCACATTGCTGAATATATCAAAGAAATGAATAAATATGGGGGGCTAATTGAATGGACTGTTTGTTTAAATGGACTAGTTGTAAAAGATAAGAACAATGAGTATGTATCCAAAATAGCAAATATTACGGTACAAGGAATAGAGAGAAACACGAATAAAAACCTCTCTAATTGTGATAAAGATTATTGTGATCTTGGTGCAATAGTTTCTGGTGATGATGCAGAGTTAGATTTTGATAAAAGTAAATTAGATCTTGCTGTAAAAATAAGAAATGAATTAGAAAAAGATAAACAAATCTTAGCAAGAATTGTTAGAAAGGAGCTTAGGGATTTTTCTCATGGATATTTAATTTTATATCCAATAGGATGGGCTCAATCAAACCTAAAAACAAATAATGGTATTGCTCCATACGGCTTTGCCACTGTTTTTCCAGATAGATTAGGTAAAGGTCAACTTCAGTCATATAGATTAAATGAAGTTGCTATGGAGGAACTAGATGACGAGGGATAAATCAGCAAAGATATTCAATGAATTGATTGCAGAAATTTCTGTTAATTCTTATACCGAATCAGATTGTGTTTACAGAAAATATTCTTTGAGTAATGAACTTTCTTTAATTTATTCTGTTTCAGTAAAAGATAAATTAAGAGCCATTTGTGTTCCAATATTGTCACCTAATTTAAGCAAAAAAATAGAAGCATGCTATGGAATTGAATCATGTGTTAAGTCTTTAGATGCATATACAAATGATCAACTATGCATTTGTTATACTCAAAAAAATAGCACGGATTCAATGATATTTGAAATTGTTGCTGAGGATATAAGAGAACATCTTGAAGCAATTACAGATCCAGAAAAATATGTTAATACAATTAATGGTGTACTTAAGAAATGGAAAAATTTTTTTAGTACTAGACAAGATCTTTTGTTAAGTAAAAATGAAGAATTGGGGTTGTATGGAGAACTAACTTTATTAAACAAATTAATACAAACTTTTGGAGAAAATATTGTTAATTCATGGGCCGGTCCCAAAAAAGAAACGCATGATTTTTATATAGGAAAAAATGCAATTGAAGTAAAAACTACATCAAAACAGGCTCCTTATCAGGCTCACATAAATAATGAATATCAATTGGATAAAAGAGATGTTTCTGGAATGTTATATTTGTCTTTTTTTGCATTTCGTCGTGATGAGTCCGGACCAAATACATTACCTCTCTTAATAAAAGAAATCCGTAATAGTTTGAGTAAAGATGATATCTCATTGAATTCATTTAATGAAAAATTATTCAAGGTAGGATATGTAGATTCCTTAGAGGAGAATTATAAAAGTAGCTACACGTTAAGATGTGAGCATTTATATTGCATAAAAGATGATTTTCCCTGTATTGCAAGATGCAAATTACCTAAAGGTATAAATAATGTTGAGTATAACGTAAATATAGAAACTTGCGAAGAATATCTGGTAAATCTTAAAGAATTAAAAAACTTCTTATAGGAATAAATAATGGCGCAAAATCTTCAAGACTTTTTTTGTGAATTTAATGACGACGTAAAAAAATATCAGATTGAACATGAAACAAGTACGATAAATCAGTCTTTTAAGGAAATTTTTCTCTCATATTTGAATGATAATGGTATTGATAATTTGCAAGATGCTCAATTATATGATTTTCAAAAGCAATCTGAAAATATAAAACTTGATGGTGTTTCATATAGTGAATTTTTTCAAACATTAACATTAATTGTTGGAAAATATGATTCAAAAAATACTTATGCAACTTTGTGGAAAAAAGATATTGATCAATATTTAAAAGCTGGGCTGAAGTACTTTAAATCCTGTATTTCTGGTGATTTAGAAAATTTAGAACACAGTTCTGATGGGTATGAAGCATATACCTACATAAAGGAAAGATTAAACAATATTCAAAATGTTAATATCATTTTTATTACAAATGATATATCGAAGAACTATATTCCAGAAGATTGTAAATTTAAAGACTATGTAATTAAATTTGATGTATATGATATTGAAAGATTGCATCGAATAATTTTTTCAAGAAATACTGAAAGCAGGCCATTAATAATTAAATTAAAGGAGAAATATTCTACTTCATTAAAAATGATAAAAGCACCAATCAATAGTTCAACTTACGATTGTTTCATTGGAGCTATTTCTGGTGAATTATTAGCAAAAATATATAAAGATGAAGGCCAAGCATTAATTCAAAAAAATGTTAGATCATATCTTCAGGCTACAGGTTCAGTAAATAAGGGAATAAAAAAATCTTTACTAAATGAACCTGATATGTTTATGGCATATAACAATGGTATTTCAACTATTGCAGATGGCATTAAATTTGATGATGAGTTTAAATCTGATGATGTGATAGTTTCGGTTTCAGAAATAATTGGTTGGCAGATTGTGAATGGTGGTCAGACTACTGCTTCAATATTTAATGTTTTTAAAGGACAAAATGATTTAGATCAGGTAAGTGTGCAAATTAAGCTTATTGTAATAAAAAATACAAATGAATCTAATCAGATAATATCTAATATTTCTAAGTATGCAAATAGTCAAAACAAAATTAATATGTCTGACTTTAATGCCAATGATGATTATCATATCGAAATGGAGAATATATCAAGAAAGATATTTATTCCTGTAGAAAAAGGAAAACCAACGGAGCAATGGTTCTATGAACGAGCTAGAGGACAGTATCTTGTTGAATTAAATATGCAAAATACGCCAAAAGCTAAAAAAGAATTTAAGGAAAGAATTCCAAAGAAAAGGTGTATATCAAAAGCGGTAGCAGCAAAATGTATAATGGCTTACAAAGGGTATCCTTATTATGTAAGTAGAGGTTTAGAGACGAATTTTATATTTTTTTCTAGTTTGATCCAAGAAGGGAAAATTGATAAACCTTCAAATGAAACGTATATTGATATGATATCAAAAGTTATATTGTTTCAGTCATGCGATAAGATAGTATCCGATTTGAATTTTGGTGGGTATAAAGCTCAAATAAACTATTATGTAGTAGCATTGATAGGAAAATATTTTTCTGACAGAATTATTCCTCAAGAGATTTGGCAAAAGCAAATAATATCTCCTGATGTTGCTTCAATTATTGAGACTTTATCTTTAAAAGTTTGGTTCCATTTTTCAAATCCTACTACTCCGGGAGTGAATATTTCTCAATGGTGTAAAAAAGAAGATTGCTGGAAACTATTACAAGAAAGATACGAAAAGGATGCTTTAAAATAACCTACTGCCAAATGGATGTGGTTAAAAGAAGCTGGTGACAAAGGTTAAGGCCCTTCTTTCATTTTGCATATCTATGCACGAAGAGCCTTTAACTTAATATTAAGAATCAAAGAAGGTTAAACCTTTCTCTGTTTCGATTCTCTTAGATGTTGGATAATCAAAGCAAGGTTTTGTCTTGAGAATATCAACAAAAAGCTTTGATTCATATCTTGCAATCTGAAGATCGTGAAGCAGGTAGTTTCCGCAGTTAACTGGAAGTGCGCCTGGAATAACGTCATCATAATCTCTGCAGTATTCAAATGCTCTTATCATAAGAGGCAGAATCTCCTGAGGTGTTGGTTTACCTTTCATAATCAGGTAGCAGCCAGTCAGACAGCCCATAGGTCCCCAGTAGATAACTTTATCTTTCCATTCTGGATCGTTTCTTAGGAATGTTGCTACAACATGTTCAATTGAATGCATTGCATTTGGATGAATTGCTGGTTCAACATTTGGTGTTTTCATTCGGATATCGAATGTGGTAGCAAACTCGTTTCCGATAGTATCAATTCTTGATACATAAATACCAGGAACAAGCTTTGTGTGGTCTACCTGAAAGCTAGGGATTAAATCCATAAAAAGCTCCTAAAGCTGAAAATCATGTTTTTAGTATTATATATAACTAATAACCGACATGAATAGTAGGAATTAAAAATAATTAATTAAACGATAATAAAAAAAAGAGGCATTAGCCTCTTTTTTCATAACTATTCATTTGGCTTGAGAATAGTAGGTCCTGATTTTTCTTCAGTATTTGGGTAATCAAGATTATAGTGAAGACCTCTTGATTCATGTCTCTTCATTGCTGATTTAACGATAATCTCAGCTACAGCTAGAAGATTTCTTAGCTCTAACAGATTTCTAGATACCCTAAAGTTAGAGTAGTATTCACTAACTTCTTTCTTGAGCATCTCAATTCTATGCATAGCTCTTTCAAGACGTTTGTTGGTTCTTACGATACCGACATAATCCCACATGGTAAGACGAAGTTCGTGCCAGTTGTGAGTAATGATAACTTCCTCATCAGAGTTTGTTACCTGGCTTTCATCCCAGTCCTTGATTTCAACTGTATCAAATTCATCATCGTCAAGGTGCTTAAGGATATTTTCCGCAGCAGCTTTGCCGTAAACAACACACTCAAGTAGAGAGTTTGAAGCAAGTCTGTTTGCTCCATGAAGACCAGTATATGCACACTCGCCGATAGCATATAAACCATCAATATCTGTTCTTGCTTTTTTATCGACCATGATACCACCACAGGTAAAGTGTGCTGCAGGAACAATTGGAATTGGCTGCTTGGTGATATCGATACCAACCTTTAGGCAACGCTCATAGATGGTTGGAAAGTGTTTTTTAACAAATTCAGGCTCTTTAAATGAAATATCAAGGTACATGCAGTGTGCACCTAATTTCTTCATTTCATGATCGATTGCTCTTGCAACAATGTCTCTTGGAGCAAGCTCAAGTCTATCATCATAATCCTGCATGAATCTTGTACCATCAGGACGCTTTAACTGAGCTCCTTCACCTCTTAGAGCTTCTGTTAAGAGAAAGTTTCTGTCAGCATCGCAATATAGAGTTGTTGGATGGAACTGATTGAACTCCATATTTGCGACACGGCAACCTGCACGATATGCCATTGCAATACCATCACCAGAGCTTACCTCTGGGTTACAGGTATACTGATAAACCTTTGATGCACCACCTGTACACAATGCAATGAATTTGGCATTGATTGTGATTACATGATTTGTGGTTGTATCAAGTACGTATGCACCAACGACTCTGTTTCCTACAAGGCCAAGCTTGTGAGTTGTAATAAGATCAATTGCATTGTGATTTTCAAGAATTGTGATATTTTTATTTTCACGTGCTCTTTCAACAAGAGTTTCCTGAATTGATTTACCGGTATGATCTTCTGCGTGGAAAATTCTTCTGTGAGAGTGACCGCCTTCTCTATGAAGGTGATAAGGTGACTGTTCATCTTCAACCTTTGTTTCTTTCAGATCAAAAGGAACTCCCTCATCGATGAGCCACTGAATAGCGTCATGTGCATTTTTAGCAACGAACTCAACAGTTTTCTCATCACATAAGAAACCGCCTGCAATGCAGGTGTCTTTTATATGCGCCTGAATGCTGTCATCATCATCTTTGATATTGTAAACACCAGCGATGCCACCTTGAGCATAATTAGTAGAACCTGCACAAACGTTCTCTTTTGATAGAACAATAACTTTAGCTTTTTTTGCTAAGGTCAGTGCAAGTGTAAGACCTGCAGCTCCAGAACCGATAATAAGACAATCTGTTGTGTAATTCATTTTCTTACCTGTTGCTCTTATTTATAAAAAACACATTGTGATAATTTTACTCTTTTATGATGCACTTAACACAAATTTAATATCTAAGAGTACTAAAAAAAGAGGCAAATTTTTTTAGACTGCATTTATTTGGCTTTTACTGTAAAATATCTAAGTCATAAATAATATGATTAAAAAAATTTTTTGAACTTTTAAAAAATAACTTAGTCAAAACGTATAAAAGGTGCAGTAAGACATGGGATCCGTAAACGAAAATTTTAAAGCTTCAAATGACGAAGCCATCGTGAAGCGGGTTCAGGAAGGTGATGTTGAAGCCTACAACTTACTTGTAATCAAGTATCAGCATAAGATATTTCAGGTTATAGGAAAGTTTGTAAATAATCAGGCAGACATTGCTGATGTGGCTCAGGAAGCTTTTATTAAAGCATACAGAGCTATCAATTCCTTCCGTGCCGACAGTTCCTTTTATACCTGGTTGTATCGAATTGCGGTTAATACAGCAAAAACACATTTAGAATCAAACAATAAAACAAGAAATCATCTTGATGTTGATTCTCCTGAGTTTCAGTCAATTGACGAGCAGGGTGTATTAGCAAGTTCAGATACTCCAGATAGAATAATAGAATCGCAAGAATTGCAGCAAGTGATTATCGACGCTATGGCTGATCTTCCTACTGAATTATCTGAGGCGATAACCTTAAGAGAAGTAGAGGGAATGTCATACGAAGATATGGCGGTTGTGCTTAAAGTTCCGATTGGAACAGTAAGATCCAGAATCTTCAGAGCGCGACAATTTATAGAACAAAGAATGACAAAGTTTGCAAAATAATCGGGAGTAGGTATGACAACTTCACATGAATCAGAGAATGCAGAATATCTTTCCGCTCTTTTTGATGGTGAATCTTCTCAGACTGAAAAGTTAAGTTTATCTGCTGAACACAAGCAGACACTTAAGAATTATTCTCTAATCGGTGCTGCACTTCGTAATGAGCTTCCAAGAAAGGTCGATATGTCTTTCTCTGATAGCGTAATGAATACAATTGCTAAGGAAAAGATTGTACCTGAACTTAAGATTATACCAGTACCTACTTATAAATTCGTATTCAGGAAAGTGGCAACTGCAGTAGCTCAGATGGCAATGGTTGCTTCTGTTGCAGCGGTTACAGTTATCGGTTATCAGACTTTTACAGCAGATTCTTCAGTTATACAGGAGAGTGCTTCTAATGCATTAGGTCCTGTAGATGGAGTAAATCTTGCAAGTTATCAGACCTCATCACAGGCATCTAATAAAATAAACCTGTCTACAGATGAGGATAAGGCTGAAAATGCTGTAAAATTAAATTCAAGTGAACTTAAAAAACAGCAGGCCCTGGAAGTTGAACGTATCAACAATTACATCAGAGGTTATGTTGTAAGCACAGCCTCAAACTGATGAACAGAATTTAGACAAATCAAGGGGGCTTTTGCCCCCTTTTTCATGGAATATTATGAAACTGAAAACAATTAAAGCAACACTTACTTTTCTTATTGGAAGCGTAATTACTAATGCGTTTGCAGCAAACAGCTGTTTTGAACATTTTTATGATGTTCAGAATATGTATACAACAAACAATTTTGATGCAACCATAGCACATACAGACAGCATGGGAATCAATCTGTATGCCTTAACTCACCTGTATATTAACAACACTCCTTATACTACATGGAAGTCCTTGAATGGAGAATTAGACGGATATGCGCTAAAAGGACTTAAGGGAATTGATTTTAATAAGGATCGGGAGTATGTAGGTGCAATGCTTTGGCATCAGTCATTAATCTTTGACAAAATCATGCATTCACAGACAATACTGAAAAACTACGAATGTACTTTGGTTGGTCGTACGAGAATATCAGGAAGAAAGGTTGTTGTTTCTAAACTCTCTCCTGTTGATGATGCAAGATACAGTTTTCTCATAGCCAGTGATGACGAGACAAATCTTCCTGTTGAAATGAGTGTAATTGCACCATCAAATGCACTAGTTACAAAATTCACTGTAACTGCAATGCATTCTGTAAATGCAAAAAACGGATCTTTTCCTGATGATGTTTTTGATTCTATAAAGCTAAATCCAAAAAAGGATCTCTCCTTAGCAGAAATCTGGCCGGAACTTACAATTCCTTCTTATTTTGCACTTTGTGATTATGGAGTTCAGAAAATGGGAAATGAGATGGTTGACTATCTTACATTTACAGATGGGCTTGTAGATTTCAGAGTATACAGGAATTCAAAAACAACAGTCATGATTCCATCTGCAACTGACGGAACTATCAGTGTTTTCAGAAAAAAAGATCAGTTTTTTGAATATGCTGTTGCAGGTGAAATTCCTCTTGCAATGTCAAAAATAATTCTTTCAAAAATAATATCGAATGAATAATAGTGCTGAAAAAAGTAAAAAAACAAAATTTTGCCTAAATTACAATGAGTTATACCAATAGTGAAAGCCTTTTGTAAAAATGGTAAAATAACGAAAATTTTTGTAATCATAGAATTATTAGGAACATTATGGCAGACGTTTACGACCGCTCAAAAGTTAGAAATTTCTCTGTAATCGCACACATCGATCACGGTAAATCAACATTATCCGATAGATTCATTCAGATGTGCGGTGGTTTAAGCGATCGCGAAATGACCTCTCAGGTCCTTGACAACATGGATATTGAGAGAGAGCGTGGTATTACCATTAAAGCTCAGGCAGTAACCCTTAAATACAAGGCAAAAGACGGAAATACCTATGAGCTTAATTTTATTGATACTCCAGGTCATGTGGATTTCTCTTATGAGGTTTCCCGTTCTTTATTTGCCTGTGAGGGTGCACTATTAGTAGTAGATGCAAGTCAGGGTGTTGAAGCTCAGACACTTGCAAACTGTTATCAGGCAGTAAATCTTGATCTTGAGGTTATTCCTGTTTTAAACAAGATTGATTTGCCATCAGCTGATCCTGACAGAGCTATTGATGAGATTGAAGATCTGATTGGTATTGAGGCTCATGATGCCTGCATGTGTTCTGCTAAGACAGGTCTTGGTGTTCAGGATGTTCTTGAAAGAATCGTAACCTCAATTCCTGCTCCTCAAGGTGATCCTGATGCTCCTCTTCAGGCACTTATTATCGATTCATATTTTGATGATTATCTTGGTGTTGTAGCTTTAGTCCGAGTAAAGAACGGAACCTTACGTCGTGGTGACAAGATTAAGGTTATGTCTCAGGGAGTTGCTTGGCAGGTTGACGGACTTGGTATTTCAACTCCTAAGAGAGTAAAGGTTGATGTTTTAAACTGTGGTGAAGTAGGTTGGGTTGTATGTGATATCAAGTCAGTACATGCAGCTCCTGTTGGAGATACAATCACTCATGTAAAACCAGCCTGTGAAGCACCTCTTCCTGGTTTCCAGAAGGTAAAACCTCAGGTTTATGCAGGTATGTTCCCTGTTGAAACCGATGATTACAATGCATTTAGAGATGCACTTGAGAAACTGTCATTAAATGATGCATCTTTATTCTTTGAACCTGAAAATTCAAAGGCATTAGGTTTTGGTTTCAGATGCGGCTTCCTTGGTATGCTGCACATGGAAATCATTCAGGAAAGACTTGAAAGAGAGTACAACCTGAACCTGATAACTACTGCTCCTACAGTAGTATATGAAGTTTTAATGACAAACGGAGAGGTTATCCATATCGATTCTCCTGCTGCACTTCCTCCTGTTTCAAATATTGCTGAAATCAGAGAGCCTATTGCAGAATGCCGCATGTTGATGCCATCGGAATATGTTGGTGCAATCATGAAGATTTGTCAGGAAAAACGTGGTATTCAGACTGGTCTTGAGTATCATGGTGATCAGGTTGCATTGACTTATGAGATTCCAATGTCAGAAGTTGTTCTAGATTTCTTTGACAGAATCAAATCAGCTTCTCGTGGCTATGCTTCCCTTGACTACAGTTTCAAGCGATTCAACTGTGATGATCTTGTGAGAATGGATATTCTTATTGCAGGTGAAAGAGTGGATGCTCTTGCAATTATTCTTCACCGTTCAGTAAGCCGTACAAGAGGTCTTGCAGTTGTAGAAAAAATGAAGGAAGTAATTCCTCGTCAAATGTTTGATATTGCAATTCAGGCTGCAATCGGTACTCAGATTATCGCTCGTTGTACTGTTAAGGCATTAAGAAAGGATGTTCTTGCAAAGTGCTATGGTGGTGATATCACAAGAAAGCGCAAGCTTCTTGAAAAACAGAAAGCTGGTAAGAAGCGCATGAAACAGTTAGGAAAGGTAGAGGTTCCTCAGGATGCATTCCTTGCAATATTAAAGGTAGGAAAAGAATAATACAAAAAAGAAGGTAGAACGTGATTGAGGTAATTTCAGAAAATCTTTTTGCATATATCCTTTTTTTTGCCAGTGTTGTAACAGGCATCTGTTATTTCATTGATTTAAAAAAATATAAGAAAAAGCGTAAAGAAGCCCTGGCTGCTGCATTAAAGGCAAACAAGGATCTTAGCCGAAAGGAAAAAAAGAAGATTATGGAGCCAGCCAATTTTATAGGACAGGTTGGTTCTGTATTTATAGTTATCTTAGTTGTTTTTCTTTTCAGAAGTTTTGTCTATGAGCCTTTTAGAATTCCATCAGGCTCAATGATGCCAACTTTACTAACTGGTGATTTTATTGCTGTTAATAAGCACGCATATGGAATCAGAAATCCACTTACAAATAATGTAATTATTGAAACAGGCATGCCAAAACGTGGTGATGTTATTGTATTCAAATATCCAGAAGATAAATCAATAGATTACATCAAGCGAGTTGTAGGTGAGCCTGGTGATGTAATTATCTATCAGGATAAGCATCTGTATATCATCAAGCATGAAGAATCAGAGAAAAAACATGCTCAGCTGGTTAATGTTCAATTCATGTATACCGATGAAGAGGAGATATCTTTAGGTTTCTCTGAGAATTATGATGTATACAAAGAATCCTTTGCTAAGGGTGAATCTCATATTATCCGAATAAATCAGAATGCATCTATGCTCAAAGAGTATTTTTATAAGCAGCCTGGTTTTGAAAGAGGAATTTGGAAGGTTCCTGAAAACTGCTATTTTGCAATGGGTGATAACAGAGATAACAGCAAGGATAGTAGATTCTGGGGATTTGTACCTTTTGAGAATATTGTTGGAAAAACAGAAGGCATCTGGATGTCCTTGGAATTTGATGAAAAAGATCAGTCAATGCTGAGCTTTATTCCAAAGTCAGTACGTTTTAACCGAATTGGCGGTATAAATTAAAAAATGTCAGAAAAAACTAATGTGATAGCCCTTCAGAATCTAGAACTGAAGCTTGGGTATGCTTTTGAAGATATTAAACTGTTAGAGCAGGCTTTGACTCATAGAAGCTTTGGTCCTATTCATAATGAAAGACTTGAGTATCTAGGTGATTCAATCCTTGGTATGGTTATCGCAAAAGATCTCTATGACAGATTTCCAAAATGCAAGGAAGGAGATCTGACAAGAATGAGATCTACTCTTGTAAGAGAAACAATGTTAGCTCAGATTGCAAGAGAGTTTGAACTTGGAAATGTATTAAGATTAGGACCTGGTGAACTTAAAACAGGCGGTTTTAGAAGAGACAGTCTTATTGCTGATGCAGTCGAGTCTATTATTGGCGCTATGTTTATTGATTCTCATGAAAGTTTTGAACTTGTGAGACAGAATATTCTTCGCTGGTTTAAGACAAGACTTGAGACAATTAAGCCTGATGTGGATCAAAAGGATCATAAATCAACACTGCAAGAATACCTTCAGTCAGCTCATTTACCTCTTCCTGAGTATAAGGTAGAGTCTATTGAGGGAACAGACAATGAGCAGATCTTTGTGGTTTCTGCAAATGTTAAAGGCTACGAAAAACAGATTGGTCGTGGCTCTTCAAGACGCAGAGCTGAGCAGGTTGCTGCAGGTCTTGTATTAGAACTTATTGATAAACGAAAGAAATATAAATAGAGAGGATACTATGTCACACTTTGGATTTGTTGCGATCATAGGAAGACCAAACGTTGGTAAATCAACACTGATGAATCATCTGATTGGTCAGAAGATCTCTATTACCTCAAGAAAACCTCAGACTACAAGAAACAGAATTGTTGGTATTGATACAAAAGATGAGTATCAGGTGGTTTTTGTTGATACTCCAGGTTTGCACCGTGAAGAAAAAAGGGCAATCAATCATCTGATGAATAGAGCTGCAGAAAGTGCTCTTGGTGATGTTGAACTGGTTCTTTTCGTTGTTGATCCATCAAGATGGACCGATGATGATGAAATGGCTTTTCACAGAGTAAAGAATTCTGGTGCTCCAGTTGTTCTTGTTATCAATAAGGTAGATACAGTTGCAGACAAGGAAACACTTCTTCCTCTTATTGATAAACTTTCAAAGATCATTAATTTTAAAGATATTGTTCCTGTATCAGCTTTAAGAGGCACTAATCTTGATATCCTAAAGGATATTATTTACAAGTCTCTGCCAGAGGGAGATCATCTTTTCCCTGATGACAGTATTACAGACAGATCATCTCGCTTTTTAGCATCAGAAATCGTTCGTGAAAAGTTGATGCGCCAGATGGGTGAGGAGCTTCCTTACAGCTCAACTGTAGAAATTGAAGAATTCAAGGAAGAAGACGGTCTTTTAAGAATCAGTGCTGCAATTCTTGTTGAAAGACAGGGCCAGAAAAAAATGGTTGTTGGTGCCCAGGGTGCAAGAATCAAGATGATTGGAACTGAGGCAAGAAAGGATATGGAAAAGCTGTTTGATTCAAAAGTATTCTTGCAGCTGTTTGTAAAGGTTAAGGCTGGATGGTCTGACGATGTCAGAGCATTAAAGAGCCTTGGCTATGATGACTTTGAGGCAAAATAAATGCCATTGAGCATAGATGACGAGCCAGCTCTCGTCATCCACTCAAGACCATATCAGGAGCATTCGCTTCTACTAGAGCTTTTCACACTTAATCTTGGAAGAATAAGTGCAGTTGTAAGACTTAAAAGCAATAAGAACTCATCAAACAGAGGGTTATTTGAACCCTTTACTCTTCTAAGGCTTTCTCTGTTTCAAGGAAGAAGCTCTCTTTTTAGAGTAAATTCTGCAATGATGCAGAAAGTTGCTTTTAAAATTGAAATACCATACACATTCTGTGCAATATATATCAATGAACTTCTGTTCAGATTAGTAAAGTCACAGGAAAGTGATCCTAAGCTGTTTGCCCAGTATATTCGCTCATTAGAGGAGCTAGAGGCTAAACACTCTGAAAACCTTGTTCTTAGAAATTTTGAGAGTGTATTACTCGAAAGTCTAGGTTATCAGATAGATTTTAAAACTCAGGATCAAAAAATGCTTTCAGAAGAAAAATCATATTTCTTTTCAGCAACTCAGGGTTTTATAGAAGATTTGTCATCAACAAGTCATTCATATTCAGGAAAAACTCTTTTAAAGATAATGAATCATGAATATGACTGTGAAGATAGTTTAAAGATTTTAAAGAAAATACATGCAGCTGTGATAAAAGAGCTTTTAGGTGATTATGAACTTAAAAGCAGAAGGCTGTATGAAGAATACATAAAATATTAGGTGAGAACATGGTAACTTTTTATAAACCAAGTAAAAGCACAAAAGCAAAAAAGGCAGTAACTGTTACTTTTACCGATCTTGATCTGCAAGGTAGAGCTGTAGGAAAGGAAGGTGGTAATACCTATTTTGTTGAAGGTCTTATGCCTGGCGAAAAAGCCAATGTTCAAGAGATTAATGCAAAAGGAAATATCATCACCGCAAAGTATACAAAGATCATCAAAGCTTCAGAATTGAGAATTCAGGATGACTGTGAATATGCCGATAAGTGCGGTGGTTGCAAGATGTCATTTGTTCCTGGCGATATGTTACTTAACAGTAAGATTGAGGGGATCAAGCGACTGTTTTTAAAGAATGCAACTGTTAATCTTGATGATCCTGCTTTTTTTGAAAAAGCTGAGTCTATAGGTTACAGAAGAGCCTGCAGATTTGCAATTAGAGGTGATCACAACAAGCTCTATGTTGGTTTCAGAGAAGAGCGTTCAAATTCTCTGGTTAAAGTAAAATTCTGCAAATGCCTGACAGAAAGAATCAATTCAGTTATTGAACCGCTTAATAAACTCATAAATTCTTTTGAAAAGAAAGACAAGTTAGGTCACATTGAATGTCTTGATTCAGACGGTCTTTTAGGAATTCTAATTAGATTTTCTGAAGTCTTAAACAAAAAAGACGAGGAAAAGATTGTTGCTTTTGCCAAGGATACTGACACTGTAGTATCAGTTGTTGAACCTTTTTATGATCCAAAAATTATAGACAAGAAAAGAGAAAGCTTAAAAGAGAGAATTGTAGCAGGTGATCCTTCAAAACTATTTGTAACATCAGGTGGAATCAGAATTGAATGTATGCCATCCTCTTTTGTACAGGTTAACAGATTCTTGAACACAAAGATGCTTGATAGAGTGTGTTCTTATGTAGAAGAAGGAAAGGACAGTGTTCTTGATCTTTTCTGTGGACTTGGTAATTTCACCTTCCCTCTGACAAAAAAAGCAAAAAAGGTTGTAGGTGTTGATATTGTGGCAAGAATGGTTCTTGATGCAAGAGAGAATGCCAAGGAGCATGGCATTGACAATATCAGTTTTGAAATTGCAGATCTTGAAGAGCAGTTTGAAAACCAAAAGTGGGCTAAAGAAGATTATGATGTTGTTGTAATGGATCCGGGCAGAGCTGGTGCTAAGAGAGCAACTTTGTTTTTGGCAAATAAAAAGCCAAAGAGAATCATTTATATCTCATGTAATCCACTTGCAGCATCAAGAGATTCTCAGGAGCTTATTAAGAAGAATTACAAGTTAAGCTCATGGGGTGTTATTGATATGTTCCCAAGAACTGCTCATATTGAGATGATTTTGGTTTTTGATCTAGAAAACAAGAAAAAATAAGAACATAATAAAAGCATAAATAAAGCTTAATAGGAAAAAAATCATGGTTGCAATCAGACAGACCCATAGTGCATCCTTTGATTTTATAAAATGGGTAGATGAACTAGATCTTCCAAATGATCAAAAGGATGTAATAAACAAAACCAATGATTTCGTGATAAAACACATTCGCGATTCTGAGGTTGCAGAAGACTTCGTTTCTCCAGATGACTTGGTTGCAAGGTTCAACCATATTTCATCTGAGATTGTTGTTATTCTGATGAGTCTGAATATGGATCTTGCATCACTGCAGGTATCCATTCTGTATCCTGCCTATGAGAATAATTTTATTTCCTTTGAGGATGTATCCGAAAAATTCGGTCCTAAAATAGCGAAACTTCTTCTTGCTGTAAAAGATATGGAAGCAATCCGATCTTTACAGACTCTAAGCTCAGAAAAGGCAACAGAGGATCAGGTCGACAGAGTACGCCGCATGATCCTTGCAATGGTTGTTGATATCAGAGCAGTTGTAATCAAACTTGCTGAAAGAATTGCTGTTATCAGAATGGCAAAAAATGAGGATGAAGCCTCAAGAAATCTGATAGCAAAAGAAGTAAGCAACATTTATGCCCCGCTTGCAAACAGATTAGGTATTGGTCAGCTCAAATGGGAACTTGAAGATCTTGCTTTCAAGTTTCTTCATCCTGATAAGTACAGCGAAATTGCTCATAACCTTAATGAAAGAAGAATTGACAGAGAGCAGTATGTAAATGATTTTATCGAAGGACTTCGAAAAAATCTTATTGCAGATGGTGTCAGTGCTCCTGAGGTATATGGAAGACCAAAGCATATTTACAGTATTTACAAAAAGATGCAGAAAAAGCATCTGAAGTTTAGTGAGCTTTTTGACATCAGAGCTGTAAGAGTTGTTGTTAACACAATTGAAGAATGCTATACAGCATTGGGTATCATTCATACTAAGTATGAACATATCGCCAGCGAATTTGATGATTATATTGCTAATCCAAAACCAAATGGCTATCAGTCAATCCATACAGTTGTATATGGAGAGGGCAGAAAGATTGTTGAGGTTCAGATAAGAACCAGAGATATGCATAATCTTGCTGAACTTGGTGTAGCAGCACATTGGAAATACAAGGAAGGAAATGGTCAGAGTTCAGGTGTTGAACAGAGAATCAATTTCTTAAGAAAACTGTTTTCTTGGCGTGATGACATGGTTCAGTCAGGTGCGCTTGAAGAAGAATTCAAAAATCAGGTTTTTGAAAACAGAATATATGTATTTACACCTCATGGTGAGGTAATGGATCTGCCAAAGGGGGCTACACCTCTTGATTTTGCCTACCAGGTTCATACCATGATCGGACACAGATGTATAGGTGCAAAGGTGGATGGACGTATTGTACCTTATACATATAAGCTCAATACAGGTGAGCAAGTAGAGATCATCACTTCAAAGACACCTAATCCGTCACGCGACTGGTTAAAGTCTGAAAGAGGATTTTTACATACTAAAAAGGCTATCAACAAGGTTCAGTCATATTTTAGAAAGGTTGATTTTGATAAAAACAAGGAAGCAGGAATTCTTCTTGTTGATAAGGAATCAGACAGACTGTCACTGCCATACAGCAAAGATCAGATATCTTCTTTACTTAAAGAGAAACTATCAAGATTCAACTTCAAGACAGTAGACGATCTTTTTGCTGCAGTTGGTGCAGGTGATATAAGTGTAAATATCATTACATCAATACTTCAAGAGAAGCTCAATAAGGAAAACAGTGGAAATATCAGTTCTGATGAGCTTATTGGAAGTATTGTAAACAGAAAACCTGCAAGTCAGCTTATAAAGAAAACAAAACAGAGTTCTGGAATTGTAGTTGAAGGCGTTGGTGATCTTCTCACTCATATTGCAAAGTGCTGTCAGCCTATTCCTGGTGACAAGATTGTAGGCTTCGTTACACAGGGTAGAGGAATCAGTGTACATAGAGCAGACTGTGAAAAACTTAAAAAGATGGTTGAGCTTTTTCCAGAGCGCGTAGTTGATGCTACATGGGGTGAGAATATCTCAATGTCAGACAGAGGCTTTACCATTACTCTTAGAGTAGTTGGTGCAGATTATCCTGGCTTTTTAAGAGATGTCACAACGGTAATTGCCAATGAAAAGATGAATGTACTTGGCGTTCGCTCACATGTAGACAGTTCAAAAGATCTTTCATTAGTTGATATAGACCTTTTAGTTGTATCTATTCCTGTTCTTGATAGAGTTATATCAAAACTCAATGATTTGCCTCATATAACAAGCGCAAAACGCTTATAAATCAAGTAGTTATTATTTTTAAAACTAAAGTCATGGCAATTTGATTTGTTCATGACTTTTATAATATTTGTGGTATAATGCACAGTTTATAGTTAACCAGAAATTTTGGAGTTTTTATGTCTTCATCTCCTAAGATTATTTTTGTTACTGGCGGTGTAGTTTCTTCATTAGGCAAGGGCATTGCTGGTGCATCTTTAGCTGCAGTATTAGAAGCTCGTGGTTTAAAAGTAACCATTATGAAGCTTGATCCGTATATTAACGTAGATCCAGGTACCATGAGTCCAATCCAGCACGGTGAGGTGTTCGTTACTGAGGATGGTGCAGAAACAGATCTTGACTTAGGACACTACGAGCGTTTTATCAACTCTAAGATGTCTAAAAAGAATAACTTCACCACAGGTAGAATCTATTCTGACGTTATCAGAAAGGAAAGACGTGGTGATTACCTTGGCGCAACCATTCAGGTTATTCCTCATATCACAAACGCAATCAAAGAAAGAATTCTTTCAGGTTGCGAGGGTAATGACATTACTTTAGTTGAAATCGGTGGAACCGTTGGTGACATCGAATCATTACCATTCCTTGAGGCAATCCGTCAGTTAGCTGTGGATATCGGCCGTGAGAATGCATTATTCATGCACTTAACCTTAGTTCCATACCTTCAGACTTCAGGTGAGGTAAAGACTAAGCCTACACAGCACTCAGTAAAAGAATTATTATCAATTGGTATCCAGCCTGACATCCTTATTTGCCGTTCTGAATCAGGTATTCCTGCTCATGAGCGTCATAAGATTGCTATGTTCTGTAATGTTAAAGAGAATGCAGTAATCAATATGAAGGATGTTGATTCTATCTATAAGATCCCTGCTTTATTAAAGAGCCAGTATCTTGATCAGTTAGTAATCGACAGATTCCATCTATCAGCTCCAGAGGCTGATCTGTCAGATTGGGAACAGGTTTTATACCAGCAGGCAAATACTACCGGTGAGGTTACCATCGGTATGGTTGGCAAGTATGTTGAGCTTCACGATGCATACAAGTCAATTAATGAGGCATTAAAGCATGGCGGTCTAAAGAACCGTTTACAGGTTAACATCAAGTACATCGATTCAGAAGACGTTGAGGTAAAGGGTGTTGATTTATTAGAAGGCTTAGACGCTATTTTAGTTCCTGGTGGTTTTGGTAAGCGTGGTGTAGAGGGTAAGATTATGGCTGCCCGTTATGCACGTGAAAACAAGATCCCATACCTAGGTATCTGTTTAGGTATGCAAGTTGCACTGATCGAGTATGCTCGTAATGTTGCTGGAATGGAAGGAGCTAATTCAACAGAGTTTGATCCGGAATCTAAGTATCCAGTAGTTGCATTAATTACCGAGTGGAAGGATGAGTCAGGTAACGTTGAGAAACGTTCTGAGGATTCCGATCTTGGTGGTACCATGCGTCTTGGCGGTCAGCTATGTCACCTGCAGCCAGGCTCAAAGGTTCGTGAACTTTATGGCAGTGATGATATTGTTGAGCGTCACCGTCATCGTTATGAAGTTAATAATAACTTCATCAGCAAGATCGCAGAAAAGGGTCTGAAGGTTGCTGGTCTTTCAACAGACAATAAGCTTGTAGAGATTATCGAGAATCCAGAGCATCCTTGGTTTATCGGTGTTCAGTTCCATCCTGAATTTACTTCTAACCCAAGAAAAGGCCATCCTTTATTTGCTGGCTTTATCAAGGCAGCCAAGGAGTATCAGGATAATCACTAAATTATGACAAGGTATTTGGTTATTGCTGTTCTTTTAGTCCTGATTTCATATCTGGGCTATGACACCGTTTTTGGAAAAAACGGTTATTTACAGAGTGCCAGAACCGAAAAGAATTTAGAGATTGTTCAGGCTCGAAAAAAGAAACTCGAAAAAGAGAATCAGTCTTTGAAAGACGAAATTTCTGAACTGAGCCTAGGTAATCAGGTTACCGAGGCTCTTGCGCGAGAAGATCTTGGTCTTATTAAAAGCAATGAGCAGTTTTTCAGAGTAATTGATAAGGAACCATCTTCTAAGCGTAAGGAGAAATAGTGAATCAAGTCAAAATTGACGTGATCCTTCCTGCTGCAGGTGTTGGTAAACGCATGCAGCTTAATATTCCAAAACAGTATGCAAAAGTAAATGAGCTTACAGTGCTTGAGCATACTATAAGAGCTCTTAAGAAATCCCCTTTTGTAAATAATATCATTGTAGCTGTATCTGCAGATGACGAATATTTTGACTCATTAGCTGTTTCAAAAGAAAGTGGAATAATAAAGAGTATTGGTGGAAAGGAAAGATCTGATACTGTCAGATTATCTTTAGATAAAGTTACAACTCCTTATGTCATGGTACATGATGCAGCCAGACCTTTAATAGATCCTTTAGATATAGAAAAACTGTCAAAGCTGTGTTTTGAAGGTAAAGTTGGAGGTATTCTATGTGCAAAGGTTAGTGATACCATAAAACTTGTTAAAGATGGAAAAGTTGTTAATACTGTAGACAGAAGCTGTCTTTACAGAGCATATACACCACAGCTTTTTAAAACAGATCTTTTAAAGAGTGCTATACAAAAAGCATACAACGATAATGTAGCTATTACTGATGATGCATCAGCTATGGAATATGCAGGTTTTAATGTAGAAGTTATAGAAGGAAGAGCTGATAATTTCAAGCTTACTACCAAAGAAGATCTATTATTGTTTGAAAAGATTATAAAGGATTAATAATGTTTAGAATCGGTCATGGTTTTGATGTACATCGTTTCGGTGGAGAAGGCCCATGCATTTTAGGTGGAGTAAAGGTTCCATATGAACAAGGCCTTGTTGCTCATTCAGACGGTGATGTTGTAGTTCATGCTATCTGCGATTCTCTTTTAGGTGCGCTTGCACTTGGAGACATCGGACATTTTTATCCAGACAATGATGATAAGTATAAAAATATTGACTCAATGATCCTTTTAAAGGATGTTGTAGCAAAGATAAAAGAGCATGGTTACAAAGTTGTTAATTCAGATACTACAATCTTGGCACAGGCTCCAAAAATGGCAAGTTACGAAGCTAAGATGAGAGAGAACGTAGCATCTGTTTTGGAAGTTGAAGTTAGCTCTGTCAGTATAAAAGCCACAACAACAGAAAAGCTTGGTTTTACAGGCAGAAAGGAAGGAATTGCTGTTGAATCTGTAGTGTTACTTCAGAAGGTTTGATTAATATGAAGATTTTCTCATATCTGTATAATCTTTTTGAAAGACTGAGCTCTACTAAATATGCCACACCCATTATGTGTGTTAATTCTTTTGTAGAATCAATCTTTTGGCCAATACCTGCAGATGTGATGCTTGTACCTATGTGTATGTATCACAGAAACAAAGCTTTTTATTATGCATTTTTAACAGTTCTGTTTTCTGTTCTAGGTGCTATTGTTGGATATTATCTTGGATACTATATATACGATCCTTATATTTCAGACATGATTTCATTCTTCCACTATGAAAAGCACATGGAAACAGTTCGCTCTTGGCTGACACAGGAGTACGGTGTGCTGATGATATTCGTGGGGGCCTTTACTCCAATTCCATACAAGGTAATTGCAATTACCACTGGTCTTGTAGCTGCTGAAAGTTTTGCTAATACAGGTGCTGTAGGTTATCTTGGAATAATACCATTTGTTCTGATTTCCATTGTAGGTCGCTCCTTAAGATTCTTCCTTGAGGCTTTTGTGATTTACGTTGGAGGAGAGAAAATGGAAAAGACCGTAAAACACTATATTGATGTTATAGGTTGGATCTGTGTCTTATTAATTGCACTTTTAATCGTGTATAAGTTCTTATTTTAGTAAAAAAATTCCCATTTTTATTTTAAATTTTGTAACATATTAAAAAAGAAGTTTAATATGTTACAAAATGGCCAGAAATTTAATACTTTATACTATGTTAGGTGCACTGTTAAATCTGTGTGCCTGTTCAGTTCAAACAAATCAACCTTCTAGAACTGCAAGAATCGAAAATGCGCGTGCTACACATGTTAATGGCATAATCAAAAATAAAAAGATATATGCTGCAACAAATAGTGTACATAAAAGTGGCGTTATTAAACCTTATATTCCTGATAATACAGTTCCTGTAAATACCCCTTTAGTTCAGACTGTAAGTATGGCAGACAGTTCAGATACATATCAGGTAAAAGCAGGTGATACTCTTTATTCTATTGCTTTTAGGTATGGAAAAGACTATAGACAGCTGGCAGCAGAAAATGATATTGATGCTCCATACAGTATATGCGTTGGTCAGACTATTTTCTTGAAAGGTCAAAAAGCAAAAAAGGCTACACCATATTCTGAAAAACAGCCTGTAGCTGTATCTTCATTACCTGAAAATAAAAAGCCTGTTGCTTTCAAGCAGGATAAATACTACATCGTAAAGAGTGGTGACACTGCTGTATCAGTATCTAAAAAACATGGTTTGAAACTTTCAGAACTAGTCTCTTTGAACAAGCTTAAGAAACCATACTCTCTGTATAAAGGACAGAAACTTAAGGTATCAGCTTCAGATCTGTTAGCTGATAACTCTAAAAAGTCAGCTCCAGTTAAGACTACAAAAGAAGTGCAAAGCGTTGTTCCTGTAGCAGGACGAGAGGAGATTGTAACTACAGATGCGATGACAACAGCATCAATAGTAAAGACAAACAAGGTTGAAATAGTAAAAGGCAGAAGCAAAAAAGTTAAATCAATTGACTGGATGTGGCCTTGCAAGGGTAGAGTAATTGCAAACTTCTCATCTACAAACAAAGGTATTGATATATCAGGAAGCAGAGGTCAGAGTGTAAATGCAGCTGCCTCAGGTCAGGTTGTATATTCTGGCAATGCGCTAAGAGGTTATGGAAACCTTGTGATTATCAACCATAACAATGAATTCCTGTCAGCATATGCTCATAACGATATGCTTTTGGTTAAAGAAGGCGATAAAGTTAAAAAAGGTCAGGTTATTGCAAAAATGGGTTCAACTGACTCAGAGTCTGTAAAACTCCATTTTGAAATAAGATATAAAGGAAACAGTGTAAATCCAAGAAACTATTTACCATAAAAAAACAAACAACCAGGCAACAAACATAAAGGCTAAAACAATGAATCAAAACAACGAACGTATCTCAGAGGATATTCAGGACGTAATAGTTCAAGAATCTAAAAGTAAAGAATACAGCGAAAAGCATAGAAACTCTGAGTCAACCGATTTGCTGACTAATTATTTCAGCTCAATAAGACGTTTTCCGTTATTGAATTCAGAGCAGGAGACAACAATAGGAAAGCGTGCTAAGGCTGGAGATAGAAGTGCTATTGATTTAATGATCACTTCAAATCTGCGACTCGTTGTTAAGATTGCCAAGAATTACAGAGCTAGAGGAGTTCCTCTTTTAGATCTTATAGAAGAAGGAAATCTCGGACTTATTCATGCTGTGCAGAAATTTGAACCTGAAAGAGGTTTCAGATTCTCCACATATGCAACCTGGTGGATAAGACAGAGTATAGAACAGGCAATTATGTGCCAGTCCCGCCTTGTTCGTCTTCCTGTACACATCATCAAAGATATTAATGTAGTGATCAAGGCAAGACGAGAGCTTCAGGAAAAGGATATTCTTCATACAGTGACTATTTCTGAGATTGCAGATGCAACCGGAAAAGATACAGAAACTGTAAGAAATCTCCTTTCTTTACTTGAAGGTACAACTACTCTTGATATGAGTATCAAGAGTCATGACGATGACAAGGAAGTAAGTCTTCTTGATATTGTTCCAGATACAAAGGTGGAAACTCCTTTTGAACATGTGGATAAAAGAGAGATCGTCGAGATTGTAAGACAATGGTTTGAAGGTCTTCCAGAAAAGCAGCAGATGGTTGTTCTTTACAGATTTGGTCTTAATGATGAGGAAGTTTTAACTCTTGAAGAGGTTGGTCAGAAGATAGGACTTACACGTGAAAGAGTAAGACAGATTCAAAGTGAAGTTCTTAAGAGTCTTAGAAAAACCTTTGAATCATATGGAATTGATAAGAGTGCTCTTGATAGAGAAAAGATAGGATAAAGCAAATAAGTTTAGAGCTTATCTTATTTACTCAAACCTTTAAAACCGCCAGAATTATTATAAATTCAGCGGTTTTATTGTATTGAATTGCTGATTCTCTTTTTATATCTAACTGCTATTTTGGATCTGATGTCACAACAATGACTTTTGCTTTCGTTTCATCAATTTATATTTCCTATAATCAGATTGTGAAACGGAGGATATTATGTTTGTAAAACCACTAGAATGGTCTGATGATTATAATACCGGTGTTCCGATTGTTGATAATGCTCATAAAGGTCTGTTTCAGGTTGTAAGACGAATTACCTCAATTCTTCTAGAAAACGATCCTGTAAAGAATAGATTTGTCTGTGAAGAAGCGGTAAAGTATCTTTTAGATTATGCAGTCAGACATTTTCGAGAAGAAGAAAATTTTATGCTAGAAATAGGATATAAAGGTTATCCTATGCATAAACACCTACATGATAATTTAAGAGAAGTAACGCTTCCTGCTCTTCAAAAGGATTTAGTTGAAAATGATTACAACATTGATTCAGTAGGAAGATTAATATCCATTATTGCAGGCTGGCTGACAGGTCATATTATGATTGAAGATATGGCTATTACTGGTAAATGCCAATCAAAATGAATGCTGAATTTATCTCTTTTCTACACAGAACATATGCCATTGATGCAGATCTTTATAATGCTCATTATGCTGGTGAGTCTTTAAAAAATCCTACCTGCTATGAGATGACATTAAAATCAGGTGTTCTTGTTATAGAGATTGTTGTAATTGTAGAAGAAGCTCTTCTTTTATACTTCATTGAAAAGATGCTAGGTTTAACACTAAAGAAGCTTAATAAAATAGCTATACAGTCTTTTATTCAGGTAGCACAGGAGTATTCATTACATCTATTAAGACTTATGGAACCACAAAAGGAATTTAATCTAATTTCCCATCGTCATCTGGAATTGGCAGAATTAAGATTGTCATTCAAAGAATCATTTCCTGCATTCAGTTTGCTCTGGAAAACAAATAAGGGGTTTATTGGATTCTGTGAGAGAAAAAAGAATTAATCTTTGATGACCACCAATGGTGGTCATGTTTTAGATTTCTTTTTTTAGATTATACAGATAGTTGAGAGCTTCAATAGGAGTCATCTCGTTTAAATTAAGCTCCTTTAATTTCTCAATAACTAAATTATCCTTATCTTGTTTCTTTGTATCAATTACAGGAGTTTCACTAGCAGTGGCCTTGATTTGTTCTTGGCATTTTTTCTTCATTGTTTTATTTTTATCTTCTGCGTCTGATTCATCAGGTTGCAGATACTGTCTTGCCAGGTTGACTATAACATTAGGTAAACCTGCAAGTTTAGCAACTTCAATAGCATATGAATAATTTAAAGCACCTTCATTAGCGTGGTATAAAAAGACAATATCTCCATTAAATTCAGTTGCTTTAAAACAGATATTTGAAACATTATCATAGTCATCTGACAATCTTGCAACATCAGGATAATGTGTTGCAAACAGAGTAAAACTTGCGATCTGCTGACACATATACTGAGCAATAGAAAGTGCAAGTGCACAGCCTTCTGTTGTGCTTGTACCGCGTCCTATTTCATCCATTAGTACAAGTGAATTTGAAGTAGCATTGTTTACAATTGATGCTGCTTCTTCCATTTCAACCATGAATGTTGAACGTCCAGAGCTTAAATCATCTGAAGCACCGATTCTTGTAAAAATTCTATCAATATTACCGATTACAGCTTCCTTTGCAGGAACAAAACAACCAATTCTGGCAAGGATTACAATAAGTGCTGTCTGTCGCATATAGGTTGATTTACCACCCATATTTGGACCAGTGATAACCATCATAGGTTTTTGAGTCAAATCTATTGAATTTGCTACAAATGGTTTATCTGTCAGCGTTTCAATTACAGCATGTCTACCATCAATTATTCTTAATTCATGTGTATTGGTAAGTGTTGGTCTTACATAGTTTCTTGCAACTGAAAGTCTTGCAAAACCATTGAGAACATCAAACATTGCAACATTTGTACAAAGAGGTACAAGAGTAGGAATATATTTTTGAAGTTCTGTAATAATTGTATTGAAGATCCTCTCTTCAAGAGCAAGAGCCTTCTCCTGTGCTGACAGGGTCTTTTCTTCAAGTTCTTTAAGTTCTGGTGTTATATATCTTTCGTTGTTTTTTAATGTCTGTCGTCTTATATAGTAATCAGGAACATTTACAGACTGGGTCTTGCTAACTTCAATATAGTAGCCATGAACAGAATTAAAGGATACTTTCAGTGTTGAAATACCTGTAGCTTCCTTTTCTCTTTGCTCGATTTTTTCAAGTATCTGACTTGAACCGTTCATGAGCTCTCTTAATTCATCAAGCTCTTTGTTATATCCTGTTTTGATTACATTTCCATCGCGTAGAAAGGTTGCAGGATTATCCATAATTGACTGCTCAAGAAGTTCAATTATCTGCTCGTGTTCATCAATTTTATTTGCAAACTCGCAAAGAACAGTATTATTAGATGAAAGAAGAGCTTTTTTGAGTTCTCTTATCTGATTTAAGCCGTCTTTTAATACGACAAAATCTTTTGGTCTTGAAGATGAAAGTCCTATTCTTGCAACAACACGCTGAATATCACCGATTGCATCTAGCAGGTATGCATAGGATTCAGGATCGCTGTTTATAAGCTGTTCTACGATATCAAGACGATGGTTTACCTTTGAGTTATCTCTTAAAGGAGTAACAATAAGCTCTCTTACAAGACGCTGACCCATTACAGTTGAGGCCTGGTTTATAACGCTTAGAAGTGATCCTTTAATGTTTCCTTGCAGATTAGATAAAAGTTCAAGATTTTTCTGAGATGTTCTGTCGAGAATAACATAGGAAGAACTGTCATCCTTGCTTATAGATGTAATGTGCTTAATAGATACATTCTGTGTATCCTTTACATATGATAAAAGTGCCCCTGCTGCACATATTCCATCTTCTAGATCGTCAATATCAAAACCAAAAAGGGAATTTGTTTCAAACTGCTTACATAGAAGCTTATAGTTTGTTTCTAGTTCAAAATTCCAGGAAGGAATAGATTTTTTGGATTTAATAAAATTAAAATCATCTAAATTTGTAAAACCTTCCTCAAATACCAGTTCAATTGGATTTATTTTTTCAAGATACAATCTGACATCAGACAGCTTTGAACACACTGTTGTTTTAAAAACACCAGAGCCAAGACATAGGTAGGAAACGCCATAATAGGTTTTGCCTTTATAAATGCAGGCAATGATGTTGTCTTTTGTATCAGGTGCAATACCATCATCTGTTGCTGTACCAGGAGTTATTATTTTGGAAATCTTTCTAATCATGGTTTTTCCAGGAATGCCTTCCTGTTCACAGATAACCACGCTTTCTCCAAAACGTATAAGTCTTGCTATATAGTTTTCAACTGAATGAAAAGGAACTCCTGCCATAGGAATAGGCTCACCGTTTGTATTTCCTCTTCTTGTCAAGGTAAGATCAAGTAGTTTTGCTACCTTCTTTGCATCATCAAAAAACAGCTCGTAAAAATCACCTAATCTGTATAAAACAAGAGTATCAGGAAATTTTTCCTTTATCTCAAGATACTGTCTCATCATAGGTGTAACGCTGTTTTTATCTGGTATCATTTGAAAATCCAACAAATTGGTATATTTATTTTTAGGCAATGCACAAACTTAGGCATTTGTTTTTTTTAACAATCTTCAGTGTATTATAATGGATTTAATTTAAATGCAGAAAAATAAGTTAATATATTTAAACAGATAAATATATATAAAAAATATCTTGACATGAGTGCAATATATAATTATTATTCATGTCACAGAGACGTTATTTGGAGAAAAAACTATGGCAGCAAAGACAGAAGCTGGTTCATCAAAATTAGTTGCTAACATCACAAAAGACCCAAAAAAGCAGAAAGCTCTTGAAGCTGCTATGGAGCAGATTGAACGCCAGTTTGGTAAAGGCGCAATCATGCGTTTTGGTCAGAATGAACTGACAGACATCGAATCAATTCCTACTGGTTCTTTATCACTTGATATTGCATTAGGAATCGGTGGTCTTCCTATGGGAAGAATTATTGAGATTTACGGCCCTGAATCATCAGGTAAAACTACATTAACCTTAGAGCTTATTGCTCAGGCTCAGAAGAAAAACAAAGTATGCGCATTCATCGATGCTGAGCATGCACTTGATCCAATCTATGCAAGAAAGCTTGGTGTTAAGATTGAAGACGTATTCATTTCACAGCCAGATAATGGTGAGCAGGCTCTTGAGATTTGCGAAACATTAGTAAGATCTGGAGGCGTTGATGTAGTAATCATCGACTCTGTAGCAGCTTTAGTTCCAAAGGCTGAAATTGAAGGTGATATGGGCGACAATCATGTAGGTCTTCAGGCAAGACTGATGTCTCAGGCTTTAAGAAAACTTACTGGTATTGTAAAACAGGCTAACTGTATGGTTGTCTTCATCAACCAGCTGCGTATGAAAATTGGCGTCATGTTCGGTAACCCTGAAACCACAACTGGTGGTAACGCACTTAAATACTATGCTTCAGTTCGTCTAGATATTAGAAAAGGTAACTCTTTGAAGGATAAAGAAGATGTTATCGGTAATGAAACCAAGGTAAAGGTTGTAAAGAACAAGGTTGCCCCTCCATTCAAGAGTGCTAATTTCCAGATCCTGTTCAATTACGGTATTGCTAAGAACGGTGAGCTTATTGATCTTGGTGTTAATGCGAAGATTGTTCAGAAGACTGGTGCTTGGTTTGCTTACAATGGTCAGAAGATAGGTCAAGGTAAGGTAAATGCAATGAAGTTCTTAGATGAGAATCCTGCAGTTGCCGATGAGATCGAACAGAAGATCAGAGAGTACTATAAAGAGAATAACGATTACGATGAAACTGCAAATATTGGTTCAGACGATGATGCAGATATTTTCGATGCATTAGATGCAAACATCAATGAGGAAGATTTAATTACACCAATCCCTGACGATCTGTAATTATGTTTGTAAGAAAAAAAGAAAAAAGCTCGGATGTTTCAAAAGCTAAAAATAGCGCGATTGCATTTCTCGCAAGACGTGAATATTCAAAGCAGGAGCTATATCAGAAGCTTTTTTTAAGATATACAAAAGAGGCCTCTTTAGAGGCCTTATCCTATTGTATATCTAACAATTACCAATCTGACTTTAGATATTCACAGATGCTGTGTCGTCATACTGTTAACCAGTTCTATGGACCTTTAAGACTGTTACGAGATGCCAAAATAAAAGGAATAAGCAGTTCACTAATTCAGTCATTCATAGATGAAACAGACTGGGATGAAATAGCAAAAGAATTTCTTTTGAAAAAATATACAAAAGAAGAGCTTTCTGCATATGAACAAAGCCAGAAGGTCCTTGCCTCACTTGCAAGAAGAGGATTTTCAAATTCTAGCTGTATAAGAGCCCTTGAACTTGCAAAAGAATCATTTGATGTATCATAAATGTCAGAAACAATCTGATATCTATCATGTTGATTTACTTTGTTATCTTAAAAAAAGCCTATCAAGAATAATCAAAAAACATGCTCTAAAGCTCAAAACAATGTATAATCTGACCAAATTTGTTAAACAATAGGATCCAAAACAAATGTACATGACAACTGATCAGATACGTGAAGCTTATCTGAAATTCTTTGAAAAAAACGGTCATACAATTGTCCGTTCTAGTTCTTTAGTTCCATACAACGATCCTACTTTGCTGTTCACAAACGCAGGTATGAATCAGTTTAAGGACATATACCTAGGTAAAGAAAAGCGTGATTATGTTCGTGCGACTACAGCTCAGAAGTGTGTAAGAGCGGGTGGTAAGCAGAACGATCTTGATAATGTTGGCTATACAGCACGTCATCATACTTTCTTTGAAATGCTCGGAAACTTCAGTTTCGGTGATTACTTCAAGAAAGAGGCAATCGTATATGCTTGGACTCTTTTAACAGAAGTATACAAGCTGCCTAAAGAATCCTTAATGGTTACAGTTTATGATAAGGATGATGAAGCTTATAACATCTGGAAGGATGTTGTAGGTGTGCCAGAGCATAAGATTGTACGTATTGGCGATAACAAGGGCGGTCTGTATGAATCTGACAACTTTTGGCAGATGGGTGACACCGGTCCTTGCGGTCCTTGTTCAGAAATTTTTTACGATCATGGTGAAGATGTTCAGGGTGGCCCTCCAGGCTCTCCTGATGAGGATGGCGACAGATTTATTGAGATCTGGAACATCGTGTTCATGCAGTTTAACCGTCAGGCAGATGGCACATTCTTACCTCTTGCAAAGCCAATGATTGATAACGGCTTAGGCCTTGAACGTATTGCTGCAGTTTTACAGGGCGTTCACAATAACTACGATATTGATCTGTTTGTTGAGCTTGAAAAAGAAGCAGCATCTGTTCTTGGTGTAACAGATCTTAAGTCAAAGTCACTGCGCGTAATTTCAGACCACATCCGTTCATGCTCATTCTTAATTGCTGACGGCGTACTGCCTTCAAATGAAGGTCGTGGCTATGTTCTGCGCCGTATTATCAGAAGAGCAGTTCGTCATGGCCGTCTGTTAGGTGCAAAAGACGTATTCTTCTATAAGCTTGTTAACAAGTTAGGTCAGTTAATGGGTAAAGCTTATCCAGAGCTTGTTGAAAGACGTGATCTGATTGAGCGCACCTTGAAGAAAGAAGAAGAGCAGTTCTTAAATACCCTTGATAGAGGTCTGAACCTTCTTGAGAGCGAGCTGTTAAAGTTAGGTGACAGCAAGGTAATTCCAGGTGATGTAGTATTCAAACTATATGATACCTACGGCTTCCCGGCAGATTTAACCGGCGACGTTGTACGTGACCGTGGTTATACAGTTGATATGGAAGGCTTTGACAAGTGCATGGCAGAACAGAGAGCCCGTGCTAAGTCAGCTTCAACCTTCGGTATTGACTACAACAAGGAATTAAAGATTACTGAAAATACTGTGTTTACAGGTTACGATACCTTAAATGACAGTGCAAAGATCACTCACATTTTCAAGGATGGTGAAGAAACAGACGAAATCTCAACTGATGAGAAGGCTGTTATTGTTCTTGATAAGACTCCTTTCTATGGTGAAATGGGTGGTCAGATTGGTGATAAGGGTATTATCACTATTGGTGATGATGCACGTTTCATCGTTGAAGATACCAAGCATGTTGCTAAGGCTACAATTCATGTAGGTCGTGTTGATATCGGTATTTTCAAGAAAAACGATACAGTAAACGCATCTGTTGATAAAGAAAACAGAGCTGATATTGCAAGACATCACAGTGCAACTCATCTTTTAGATGCAGCACTCCGTTTTGTAATCGGTGACAGTGTAGCTCAGAAGGGTTCTTTCGTTGCCAATGACAGACTTCGTTTTGACTACTCAACATCAAAGCCATTAACTGCAGATGAGAAGAAGCAGATTGCTGATCTTGTAAATGCAAAGATTCAGGCAAATCTTAAAGTTGAAACTCAGATTATGGATCTTGATGATGCTAAGAAGTCAGGTGCTATTGCGCTGTTCGATGAAAAGTATGATGAAAAGGTTCGTGTTGTTTCAATGGGAGATTTCTCAAAGGAACTTTGCGGTGGTACCCATACTTTTGCAACAGGTGATTTAGGTGCATTTGTTCTTCTATCAGATGAATCTATCGCTTCAGGTATCCGTCGTATCGAAGCTTTAGTTGGTAAATCAGCTATCGAATACTTAGATGGCTTATATGATGATGTTGCAAAGAGCAAGGCATTATTCAAGCTTGGCAATAACGCTAGTGTAAGCGAGAAGGTAAGTGCTGTTCTTGAGCATACTAAAGCTTTAGAGAAAGAAAATGAGTCATTAAAAGAGAAGATTGTTGCTCTTGAGTGTGCTTCTTTAATAAATCAGGCTCATGACGTAAAGGGTGTAACTGTGATCAGCGCAAAGATTGATAACTACACAGCAAAAGAGCTGAGAGTTGCAATCGATAACATCAAGTCACGTATGTCCTCATATGTTGCTGTTTTAGGTTCTGCAAGTGAAGGCCGAGTAAGTCTTATTGCTGCAGTTTCTAAAGATCTGACAGATAAGGTAAAGGCTGGTGCTTTAGTTGGCGAAGTTGCAAAATACGTTGGCGGTAAAGGTGGTGGCAGACCTGATATGGCTCAGGCTGGCGGAACCGACGTTGCTGGTCTGGATAAGGCTATTTCAGCTGTAGACTCATTAGTATCTGATTTAGTTTAATTCTATGCTGGTAATATCACAGAAAGTCGGGGACATCATTAAGCTTGGCAGTGATATTACTGTTAAGGTAATAGATATTAAAGGTGGAAAGGTGCGTCTTGGTATTGAAGCTCCAAAAAGCGTTAATATCGAGCGTGTCCAGAACAAACAAGATCCTGATAACAAGGATCAGTCAGAGAAATAATCATAATATCCTGCACGTTACATTGCAGGATATTCTATTTTTGCAGCGCGCTTTTTTATCATTTCCTGTTTTACTTTTTCTATTTGATTTTTATCTATATCATAGCTTTCATCATTTGTGTCAGCTATCAGATCAAGATCTTTGATTATCTTTTTTGCATAATTTGGTTTCATAAGTCTTATTCCAGATCCTGAGCTGAATACACCATATTTTATGTTCTGTTTTACAAAATAATTGTGGCCTTTTTTGGTTTTGACAAGGATGTGGTTATTGCCAAATTCTGAGCGTGTAGAAACTACATGATAACCAGGATCAACTAACGTTGCAGTGAAGCTTCCGCTTACGATATCACCGACACTCTTACCATCAATCCACACTCTTTTTTTTACCCAGCTGCCGTACAAGTGATTAGGTCTATAGATATAAATCTGACTTTTTGATTTATCTTTTACAGTGAAGGTTTTTGCTATTTTCTCTTCATCGGCACCGGCGTAGTCCCCCATACATGCAGTACAAAAAAGAGAGCTTGCAATGACAAAAACAAGAGACAATAATTTTGTGTTTTTTATGAACATATTTAAAAAAATCAGGTTTAATTAAAAACGATAGAATGAGATTATCAAAAAAATTAAAGATAATCTGTAATATATCGTTGATATTTGAATTAAAGTAAAAATAAAAACGATTATTATAAAAAACAGGTAAAATGGTTAAACAATTTGAAAAATAGAATTTTCTGCAAAAGAATAGATTCTGTTTTTAAGTCTAAAAATCAGTTTAATGCAGGCAAGTCATAAAAGAGCTTATTACATAAAGGTTCTAATGTTAAATATTTAAAAAAATGCTTGACAAGTCACAATAAAAAAACGATACTATGTCACACAAATTTTCAGCGGATAGATGACCGAGAGGCTGAAGGTACTCCCCTGCTAAGGGAGCATACGACTTTAAGGGTTGTATCGAGGGTTCGAATCCCTCTCTATCCGCCACTTACGAAGTGAAATTTGTACATACAGATTAACTTGCACCCGTAGCTCAGCTGGATAGAGTAATCGGCTACGAACCGATCGGTCAGGAGTTCGAATCTCTTCGGGTGCGCCA
>NZ_JAGFNY010000021.1 GCF_019448115.1 Succinivibrio faecicola
TTGCTATTATACCAATAGCGTTTTATAGCAAAGGAGTTAGTTCAATTTCAACTTGATGATGCCTCTCAAAATGATCTATATCGATCTTAAAAGATCACCACAGATCGATGAACAACAAAAATGACAAAACAAAAGCCTCAAAAACATCCCCTCTAAAATCGCCGTATATTAGCGTTTAAGGCCCTCTTTCACTAAGAAAAGAAAAAAGAATTTTTAAAGAAGATTGTGAGTTTGTTCACAATGTAATTTTCTAAAGAACTCACTGACTGTGAAAGGCAGCGAAAATGCTCGTAATATTACTCAGAATCCATTAGTTCTGAGTAGTTACGAATTTTCTATTTTTCTACAACACTCTTTTTAGGGATCCATTCATACAGTTCAGAAACTTCTCCTAAAGACATATGCTCAATATCCAGATACATTTTTTCAATATTTTTTTTAACAAGCTCTTCTGTTAATAAGCTGTACTCTAAGCTCAATAGATATTTAACTATTTCTTCAGAAAACCTAAATTTTATTACTTTTGCAGGAACTCCTCCTACGATAGCATATGGAGGGACATCTTTCGTTACGACTGAACAGGCTGCAATAACAGCACCTTGTCCTATATGAACTCCTGACATTATAGTTGAATTACACCCAATCCATACATCATCATCAACTACAATATCTCCTTTAGATAACGATTCAGAAGATTCTGATAGAACTTTAACTTTAAAAGGATAAGTTGAAATATGATTTAAAGGATGTTCTGAATTCAAAAGAAACAGAACTTCACTTGCAATTGAACAAAAATTACCAATATACAACTTACTTATATTATTTGAAGAATTAACGTTTAGTTCACCATACGTCTTTACACCAACTTTTATCAAATCAATATTTGTTAAGGCTTTTAAAGACGTATAATTATGCTTGTTTAAGTTTTTCCATTTAATTCTTGTTTTATACAGTTTTATTCTATATTTCAAAGAATCAAGTATCATAAACGATCTCAAACAACTAAATGTAACGGAAAGACGTATTTTAAATTTGTACTAATTAAAGTATGTTATTTTGAAAATACTTGTAAAACATAATAAATGCATTTTCGCACAATAAAATCAAATTTATTATACATGATGGAAAACGAAATAAACAACTTGTTTTGTTTTGAATAGTTCTTTATATAGTACATTTTAGAATCATAAAAACATTTACACGAAAAAAGTTTAGAAGACCAGTTAGTTAGTTGTTTATCTCTAATAAGATGATTGTGGTAACATAAGCAATCAACGCAGACTGCTAGCTTTTTATTAATATTTAAAATCTTTTTAGCAAGTATATTTTCCTCAAAGTATAAAAATGTATTTGGATCAAAACCTTGTATTTTATATAGATCCTCTGATTTTACTAAAAAGAAACAACCGGGAACCACATCAACGTATGCAATGTCTGAATTAACTTTAACGGATTTGTATATATTGTTCACTTTTTTGCAAAAAAATCTTCCTAATAATGTTCCTGAAAAAAACAAGTTTCTTTTTGAAGGAAACTGCCAGCAACTATTATCCAATGAATTTAAATAACCATTGAATATATTTAAACATCCAATTATCGAAATTTTGTCATCTGACATTAACTTACATCCTAATTTATAAAATATATCTTGGTCTTCAAAAGCAATATCTGGATTAATTATTGATATATATTTTACTTTTTTAAAATTATGACGAACGTAGTTAATACCTTTGTTATTACCACACGCGTATCCTTCATTTATAGTATTTTTTATGGTATGCACATAATTATTATTTTCAAACTTTTCTGATATCTTTTTCAAAGAATCATCAGTTGAAGCATTGTCTACAACAACTATTTCTATATTGACATTCTGCTTTAAGAGGGAATTTATGCACTCACAAGTCAAATCATAGCTATTATAATTTAGAATTACAGCTGCATATATAGTATCTCTTAACATAAAACTAATTTTACCTTCTTGTTTAAGCATGCAAACATTATAAACTTAGTATTTTTTAAACTTCTATTTAAACTGACAACTGATTGTGAACATCCTATTTAATACAGGATTACATCTTTATCACTCCAAAATTTACCAGAATAAACAATAATAGAGTCATTTTTTTCTTTAACAAAAAAATAAAGCCCCTTGGTTTTAAATCAAGATGTTCTAAGGGATATTCATTACTTACTTTCTCAACTAATTTATCATTACAAATGTTCTTTATATTTTTATAGCAAGTTAATGGTGAATTAAATTTTATGTTTTCTTGAGCTATACATACTTTTAAATGTAGAAAAAACATTCTGTCCAGACGAAATCTAACAGACTTAGAATAATAATTTTTATTTAACCAATTCCCAACATACAAATACAAATTTCTACATACTTCAAACCTATTTTTTCTGTAACTTTGACTTTGTGAAGATAGATTAGTTCGATAATTATAACCAACTGTTGATATTACAGATACTTTGTTTGCATGAGACGAAAAATCTAGGTTAAACAATAAATCTTCACTCAACAAACTCAATTCAGAGTTATATTTTATATTATGTTTCCTTATAATTTCAGTTCTATATAAACTAGCACAGCAACTTGGTTCAAACGAGTCTTTTTTTTCAGGCGAAGATCCAATAATTCTTGGAATAAAATTTTCTCTTACACTTGCAGAGTTAATAAAGTTTTCTTTAATATGTTTTTTTTCAAAAATAACTTTCTTACTACCTAAAACTTTTCTAAATCCACTTTTACATAAATCCGCATTTGTATAATCAATATTCTCTAAAAGCTCATGTATTAAATTTTTATCTATATAATCATCGGAATCTAAAAACATTACATATTCGCCAGATACATGATCTAATCCCGTATTTCTTGCAAATCCAGCGCCTTCATGCTTTTTATGAATCACCATAAAGTTACTATATTTTGAAGCATATATATCACAGATTTTGCCGCTTTCATCTTCTGAGCCATCATCAACCATAATAACTTCAATATTTTTATAGGTTTGCTCTAGTAAACTATCCAAACATTCTTTCAAATATTTTTCCACATTGTAAACGGGTACGATAACACTAACTTTATAGCTCATATACTAGAAAATTCCTTGTCAAAAAAAACGTTTAACTATTCATTGTTATATAAGAATTTAAATGTGCTACAAAACAAGAATAAAAATGACAACATCTTATTCTAGATTTGACTACATTTTTTTATAAATCTTGCTGGTACCCCCCCAGATCTCATTTGAAGGAACGTCCCTAGTAACAACAGCACCAGCGGCTATGACTGCACCATCTCCGATATTTACTCCAGGAAGGATTGTTGAATTTGCACCAATCCATACTTTTTTCCAATTGTTACGTTTTTTATAGAAAAAGTATTTTCAACGCCATTAGAACTAATTTTATGATTATGATCTACGATGACAACATTATTAGCTATATTGCAACCATCTCCAATTGATATTGATGAATGTGCGGTAATTGAACAGTTGTGATTAAAAAATACATTATTACCTATCGAAAGTTTTGCTCCTTTTTCACATTTTATGTAAATAGGACCATCAATCATCAAGAACTTACCAACAGTAAATTTGCTGTTTCTACATAATTTACAGTTAACTATATTTTTTATAGAATTTAAAAAATGTATTTTTGCCCTACTACCATGTTTTAATTTGATAATAAAATAAAATATAATTGATCGACATAGTAATAATGATTTTTCTAAAAGAAAAAATAGATAGAACATTTTTTGTTTACTCATAAAATGATTGTAAAACTAAAAAAACAAGATGCTTATATTGCTTAACAAACTAAGCTATTGTAATTAATAATGAATTACTGATTCAAAGTATATAGATCAAGATATTTATTTAAAAACACTTCATAGCTGTAATTATTTACATAATCAAATAACGCATTAGATTCAAGTTTTTTTCTAAAATCAACATCACACAACAATTCTATTATCTTTTTTGATAAGTCATCATAATCATCTTTTTTAAAGGATAAACCATTAAATTTATCTTTTATAATTTCTAAGTTATTTTTTATATCAGAAACAATTATAGTTTTTCCTAAAGAAAAAGTTTCTATTGGAACTAAAGGAAAACCTTCCCATCTAGAAGGCAAAACAACAAATTCCATTGCATTCATCAAAGAAAAAACGTCCTTTCTATATCCTAAAAACTTAATGTGCTCTTGAATATTTAAGGAAGAAACTAAATTTTCAAGATATTTTTTCTCTTCTCCTTCACCAATAATAATGCCTTTAATTTTAGGATATTTTGTAACAACAACGTTCATTGCTTTAATGAATATGTCAATACCTTTTTGTTTGTTTAAGCGACCAACACATCCTATTAAAATATCATTTTCTGAAAAGTCGTTGCATTTAGAAATATATTTTGGCTTTTCAATTGAATTGTATATACATTGAACAGAATCTTTTTTTATCTCATAGTAGTTAATCAAATTATCTACAACTGTTTTACCACATCCAACAATTTGACACTTGCTTAATGCAAAGCGCATAAGCTTTTTTTTGTCAAAAAAAACATTATGAGCTGTATATATATGCACAAGATTGCTATTAATAAATTGCAATAAACGAACATAAAAGGCAGCCATTCTATGATGTGAATGAATTATCTTTATATTGTTTTTTCTAATTATTTTATTTAAAGCAAAAAAAGTCTTAACTAAATTTATTGGATCCTTTTTTTCTAAATCTGGTATAAAAAAGTGTTTTACACCTATCTTTGATAATTCATTAACGTATTCACCTCCTGTTGATGCGACATAAGACTCTACATTTAATATATCTTTGCATAATTGAAATACTACTTTTTCTGCACCACCTTGTCCCATTGTTCTAGATATATGAAGGATCTTCACTTGTTTTTCTCTTTCCATACAGATTTCAAAAACGCTAAATTACCAAAGAAATATCTTTTAAACAGTCTTCTTGGCTCAAGTATTACTCTGAATAACCATTCTAAACCAGATTTTTGCATCCACAACGGAGCTCTAGGTAAATTGCCAGATATTACATCAAAACTACCACCAACCCCCATAAACACAGAATTATTGCCTTCATTCTGTAAATACTCTATTAAATACTCTTTTATAGGACTTGTTATCCCAACAAAAACAATATTTGGCTTTAGCTCTTTAAGTATGTTAGATATATTAGACCAATCTTGTTCCTTAAAATAACCGTTATGGTATCCAATCAAATTTAGTTTGGGGAACCTTGTTTTTAAAACTTCTGCCGTTGTTTCCACAATCTCCTGTTTAGCACCTAAAAGGTACACAGAATATGATTTGTTTTCGCAAAGCTCAACTAATCGCATCATCAAGTCTATTCCTGCTACACGTTCAGGAAGAGGTTTTCCAAGATATCTGCTAGCAAGCACCACTGATGCCCCATCAGCATTAATAACACCGCAACTGTTTACAATTTGTTTTAACCTCTCATTCTTATTCAATTCATTGATTTTGTCAGCATTTACGCCCATAAGATGAAGGGGCTCATTGTTTCTTATATATTTATCAACTAACTTTATTGTTTCATCAGAGCTTAATACATCTATCAACGTATTGAGAATTGTTATACGCTGATTTGTCCCTAATATTTTTTCTTGTTTTGCAGGAGTCCACTTTTTCATAAAATAACAGTAAAGATTATCTATCATTCATTCCACGCTGAATATTCTTTTCCTTCAAGAATATCTGCTATTCGTTTACAAGCACGACCATCTCCATATGGATTACAAGCCTTGCTCATTTTTTCATATTCATTTTTATTATTTAATAAAAGAGAAAAGTTATTATAAATATTATTTTCATCTGTACCTACTAACTTCAATGTTCCAGCAATAACACCTTCTGGTCTTTCTGTAGTATCGCGCATAACAAGAACAGGAACGCCATATGAAGGACACTCTTCTTGAATTCCCCCTGAATCAGTTAAACAAAGGTAACTTCTCGCTTCAAAGTTATGACAATCAAATACATCGATTGGTTCAATAATATGAATATTTTTGCAACTTTCTAATTCAGAATTTGCAATATCTCGAACCATAGGATTCATATGAATTGGATATACAGCTTTACATTCAGGATGCTCATTTAATACTCGATGAATTGCACGAAACATATTTTTCATAGGCAATCCAAGATTTTCTCGTCTATGAGCTGTAATAAAAATTAATTTACTATCTCCAACCCATTCTAGTTCTGGGTGAGAGTAATTTTCTTTTACAGTGTATTGCATAGCATCAATAACAGTATTACCAGTTACATAAATATTTTTACTGTTTTTTCCCTCCCTAATTAGATTATCTCTACTCATAGATGTAGGTGCAAAATTGTATTGAGAAACTATACTAATTGCTTGTCTATTAAATTCCTCTGGAAATGGACTATTAATATCATAAGTACGAAGTCCTGCTTCAATATGTCCTACAGGGATCTTAAGATAATAACAAGCTAAAGCCGAGACAAAAGCTGTACTAGTATCTCCATGAACAAGAACAATATCAGGTTTTTCTTTTAATAAAATATCCTTAATACCATTTAATACATTCGTGGTAATATCAAAAAGGGATTGGCGTTCTTTCATAATGTCAAGATCATAGTCTGGAACTACTGAAAAAATATTCAAAACCTGATCCAACATTTGTCTATGTTGGGCTGTAACACATACGACAGTTTTAATGCTAGGTCTTTTTGTTAGTTCTACAACTAAAGGACACATTTTTATTGCTTCTGGTCTTGTACCAAACACTAGCATTATTTTTTTCATTATTTTGCTCCAAAGCTGTAATATTCATTTATTGATGTATAAATGCAATGAATAAGTTAATATTTATAGAAATTCATATTTATATATTCGTCACAATTTTGCTATTTCTATTTAGCTCCATTTCCAAACAACACAATAAAAACAGTTTTAATAATAATCTTAATATCAAGCATTATCGACCAGTTATCAATATATTCCATATCAAGCTTAACTACATCATCAAAATTCTTGATATTGCTTCTTCCACTAACCTGCCAAAGACCTGTTAAACCAGGAACCATTGATACTCTCGCCTTGTGCTTAGGCTCATATTTATTAAATTCATCAACTGTTGGAGGTCTGGTACCAACAAGACTCATATCGCCTTTTAGTACGTTGATAAACTGAGGTAGTTCATCTAGACTTGTTTTTCTTATAAAATGACCTAACTTTGTTATTCTTGGATCATTTTCCATCTTAAACATGAGACCGCTCATCTCATTTTTAGCCATCAAACTTTTCTTTTTTTCTTCAGCATCAGCAACCATCGATCTGAATTTATAGCAGTTGAATATTCTTCCGTTTCTTCCAACTCTCTGCTGCTTAAATAAAACAGGACCTTTTGAATCTAATTTAATTAAAGGTGCAAGAATAATATATGCTACTACAAATATACAGAAGCCAACAACTCCACCTAAATAATCCAACAAAAACTTTGATACTCTAGCTCTGTACGAAATGTTATTTCTGCTCACAGAAATGCATTGATAAGGACCAATCTTGTCGTATCGCACAAATGAATTAGGCAGATAATCAAACATTTCAAAGTTAATTGAAATATTAACTTTTACTCCACTCTCTTCAATCTTAGATAATGAGTCCTTAATTTTATCTAAGTCTTCATCAGAGACAAAAATAAAAAGCTCATCGATACTGTGTTTAGTTACATAAGTTAGTAAAGTATCAAAAGAGCAAATAACTTTCTTTTTTCTAATCTGTTTATGTTCTTCACAATTTTCAAGACAGATCCCTACAACCTGTTTGGTCCAGTCAAAACTCTTATCGAGCTCTCTTATTATACTTCTAGCGTTTTCTCTTTCAGTAACAATAAGAACTTTTTGAGAGAATTTACTTTGATTAAATACTTTAAAAACAAAACGTTTGATTATAATTCTTGTTATAAAATCAAAATAACAGAACAACAAAGCAAAATAGAAAAAGATCAATCGTTTTGTTTCATCAATCATATGGAACCAGAACAGAATTAAAATCAAACCTGAAAGCGTATACAAAGTTTCCTGCACTGACTTTAAACTTTCCCTGTATATACCTCGGTTAAGTATTCCTCTATTGAGGCCTGTAAATAAATTTAAAAGTAACAATTCCATAAAAAGGACTGTTGAAAAAAGCTTAAATGATGGATATTGAAATACAGATATAAACGATTTGTAATATATACAAAAAGAAATATACATGCACATTATAGAAACACATGAAACAGCTGATCCTATAATGAGATTTAAAACCTTTTCTCTATTTTTTTTCATTTATATATATACTTCTAAATTTATATTAAGCTCAGAAACTTCTAGATACTACATACAGATTAACTTGAATATCAATCTTTTGATTTACAGAAAATATATGAATAAACAGGCATCATAATAGGAACGGCAATCAGTATCTCTGATGTACCATATATCATCATTGAAATCAAAACGATTAAAAATTTATATTCCTTTAATTTAATTGACCTATATATGGTAATAACAAACAAAAACAAAAATGATATAAAGAACACTAACCCATAGTTAATAGGAAAATAAAAATATGCACAATCAACAACAAAGTACTCAAAAATATTATTGTCAGGATCCGGAAAAACATTGACTATCGGTGTTCCGAATAAAGATAAACCATATCTATCAAATGCAACTTTTCCTAATTCAAATCTTGCCCATATAGATCCTGGCAAATTAACAAGAAAGTCTTTTCCTACTTCAGTAAAAGCAACAACATATGTTGCTATGATAATAGTAATAAAAAATCCTATTACCATAAAACATAATATTATATTTTTTTGATCTAAAATTCTTCTGATCCCGTCAATTTTAATTAACAGCATGGAAAACAGCAAAAACAAGATTAATACAGCAGATGTAACGGATCTTGGAATAGTAAAGTTAAATAAAGCCAATCCAAATAATACAAATATACTTGTTAATCCAAAATTTTCTTTACATAGAATTAGTAATACAGCAATATAAAAAGATATAAAACCTAGAGAATTAGGATGTGAAAAGCCTAATGTATATCTGATTTGCTCTCCTCTAAAGAAAGTATCTGGTTGAAGAATTTCAACAAAATACATTATCAAAATTGCACTTAATGAAAGTAAAGCAGAAATAAAAAGGATCTTATACAGTTTTTCCCTTCTTACAAACTGAGATAAACACAGAGGTATAAAAAAAAGCTCAAAAAGTAAATGTGTATTTGCAAGTTTCTTGAAAAGATAATCAGAGATTATAAATACAATAAAAATCCAAAGAAACTTTTTGTGAGGTTTCCAAACAAAGTAATAAACTAAGAATAGAAAAATACAAACATATCTTAAAAAATTAAGTGTTTTGTATACACAATAATCCAGTTGTTTATTCTCGGTCATTAATGGGGTAAATTCTAGAATGTTAAGGACCATTAGAATAACAATGACACCAATAATAGGATAATCAAAATGAAATGCTTTTTTTACAGATAGTGTTAATTCTCTCATTTTATACGTTCACAAAATCTATGATTTTTAATAAAAACAGTGCATACAAAATTTACGTTCACTTTGTATCGTCTATTTATATCGACTGTTTATTTTTGTATGAAAGCTATTCTATTTATTAGGATACTATAAAATTACATTAAGTCTATTATATTGAAGCTTTATGACTATATAATTTTGATATCAGTCTACCTTTAGTACATACGCTTTTTGCAATTAAGAAACATGATATCTGATAGATATGCATGAAAAGAGAATAATTTCTCTTTCGTTACCTTGTTTTATCTTTTTGAAAAGATATCTAAAACAAGAGTTCTCCTTTTTAAATTTATTTTTAATTTTTTTTAAAATTAATTTATTATCTAGAAGGTTCAAGCTCCTTGGAGTTGATGCTAAAAATTTTAATGAATCCTTGAATGAATTTTTTCCGATAGCACATATTATCCAATCAATAAGCAGCTTAGGAGATTCTCTTTCTGGCCAATATCTATCAAGATATTCACATACAATTTTTACCTGTCTGCCATAATTTTTTGATAAATTATTCTCATGCCGTCTATATTTGATGATTGGATTTTTCTGTAAAATAAAGTCTTCATTATTTATTGACTTTAAATATCTGAAAACCTTTGTTCTTAAAACGATATCGTCACCTAAAATATCCTCATCAAATTTTCCTGAACATTCAATAACAGATCTTCGCCAAATTGCTCCTTGAATATAAAATGCTCCAAATTCACTGTATTCAAGCTCTAAAAGCTCATCAACAGAGGGATTATCAATAGAATCTAATTTTAGAGGAGCAACAATCTCATCTGTACCCTTATTATTGCAATTTATAGTTACAACAGATGTTGATGCTATAAAAGGAATACTTTTATTTGATTGTAATAGCTCAATGCAAGATGAAATATTCTCAGAACATACAACATCATCAAGCGACATCATTATGATAAATTCTCCTGATGCATGATCAATTACTTTATTAAAATTAGCAGGCACATTACCAGTATTTTCCTGAAAAATGGTTTTGACAGGAAAATCTAATTTTTTTACTAAATCATTAATTACAACAACAGAATCATCTTTTGAACCATCATCAAGAATCACTATTTCTTTATGTGGATACTGGACTGAACTAATAGCATCTATACAACTTTTTGCATATTCAGAATGATTATATCCAACAACACAGAACGATAGTAGACCTTTTTCTTGCATTCACTGCCTCAAAAACATACGTAGTATAAAAAAAACGAGCTAGATTAAATTAAACTCAGTCCTTCTTAAATAAAATTAAGAATGATATATTACCTATTACAACTAGCTTCTTTTAGGAACTCGTGATAATCATGGATATAATCCTTAGGATTATAATGTTCTGATGCAAGAACCATAACAACACAATCTTTTGAAAAATTTGTAAATTCTCTCCAGATATTATTTGTTATATACAGTCCTTGAGCTGGATTATTTAAATGCACTGTTTCTCTTGTTTTACCATCATCCAGTATAAAGTCACATTCCCCTTTAACACAGATGATTACCTGCTGCAGATCTTTATGCGCATGTTTACCTCTAATAGCATCATGAACTGTATCCCATATATAATAAACACGCTTAATTTCAAAAGGAAATTCATTATTTTTTTCTAAAGCCACCAACTTTCCTTCATGATTTCCATGAATTGGAAAATCTATTAGTTTATAGTCCATCAAAACTTTCCTTTAATTATTGTATTAGCAGGTACATTTTTAGTAACTACACTACCAGCTCCGATAAGAGAATTTTCACCGATGGTAACGCCAGGAAGTATAGTTGCATTGGCTCCAATAGATGCTCCTTTTTTGATAAGAATTGACTCTAATTTAAAGTTTGTATTCTTACTCTTTGGATATTTATCATTACAAAATGCAACACTTGGTCCAATAAATACATCATCCTCAATGGTAATTCCATCATAGATGGATACATTATTTTTTACTGTTACTCTATTACCTATTTTTACATTGTTTTCTATAAAGCAATGAGAACAAATGTTACATTCATCCCCTATTACAGCACCAGAAAGAACAACACAAAATTGCCAGATAGAGGTGTCTTTTCCTATATTTTTTGACTGGACATCAGATGTTGAATGAATCATTTTTCGTTTGTAAATTTAATTTTTATTATCTACTTTGAATAACATCGACTTTACCTTATTATGATTCGATATTTATTCAATCTTCCTTAACCTTACTAAATAATCAGCAAGTCTAGCCTTATTACAAGATAATTCTTTATTAACAAGAAACAGATTTTAATAAATTAAAATAAGTCGGGAATGTCTTATTTATGCACTCAGGATCGTTTATATTAATTTCTCTGTCAAAAGCGACTAAAGACATACACATAGCCATTCTATGATCATTATAAGTATCAAACGATGGGGTAATGTTATTTCTTTGAGTTGCATCAATGGATATATAGTCATTTCCCGATGACACGCAAACTCCAAGCTTTGACATTTCATTAACCATAGCCTGAATTCTGTCAGTCTCTTTAACTCTCCAGGATGCAATATTTCTGATAGTTACAGGAGAATCTGTATAAAGAGCCATAGGAACAAGGGTCATAGCTGCATCAGGCATTGCATTCATATCAATGTCAATACCATGTAACTCGTCTTTTTTAACTATTACGCTATTCTCAAGGTATGTTACATTTGCCCCCATCTGCTCAAGAACTGAGAAGAATTTAAAATCTCCCTGAACAGAACTCTTTGAAAGACCATATATTTCTATTTCACCTGCAATAGCCGCAGCTGCTGCAAAGTATGTAGCACTTGTAGCATCACCTTCAATTAGATATGTGGTAGGTGAAGTATAACCAGTTGGAAGAACTTCAAATTCCTTGTAACCGTTTCTTAAAACTTTTGCACCGAATTTTTCGATTAAATCAATTGTAAGATCAACATATGGTTTAGAAATCAGATCGCCTACAATCTTAATCTTCAGACCACCACAAACAGGGGCTGTCATTAAAAGAGCAGAAATAAACTGGCTTGAAGTGGTTCCTGAAATTGAAACCTCATGAGAATTTACTTTTGAACCTCTGATGAGCAATGGAGGAAAACCATCGTTGTTCAGATACTCGATATTCAATCCAATACTCTTTAAAGCTTCTGTAAGGGGGCCAATTGGACGCTCCATCATTCTAGGTTCGCCAGTAAGCTCATATACACCTTTAGATACAGATAGAACAGAGCACAAAGGTCTCATAGCAGTACCTGCATTGCCTAAATACAGCTCTTTTTGACACAGATCTCCTGAAAAGACACCATCATTTCCCTGAATGTCAATTTTATTCATGTTGACATTAAGTTTGACTGACAGTGTCTGCAGAGCTTCTATCATTCTTGCAGTATCATCTGATTTAAGCACATTAAGTAAAGTAGTGTTTCCCTTTGCAAGAGAAGATACCAGCAATGCTCTGTTTGATAGAGATTTAGAACCAGGAATGATTACTTTGCCCTTAACAGATTCAATCTTTTTTAAATTCAGTGAAGTCTTCAATTATATGGTTTCCAGAAGTTTTGTAAGTTCATTAAACAGGCGATCATTTTCTTCTTTTGTGCCAATGGATATTCTTAAAATATCCTGTAGCTTGTAACCAAGCAGAGGTCTTACAATAATACCCTTTTGTAAAAGCTCTTTTGCAATTAACTGTGCATCATGACCTTTAAAATCGATTGCAACAAAGTTTGCCTTACTGTCAATCATGAATAAACCATGCTCTTTACAGTAAGTAGCATAACGCTCTCTTTCTTTAGTATTGTTATCAACAGTTTTCTTTAAGAACTCTTCATCATCTAAAGCTGCAATAGCAGCTGCAAGTGCGGCAATATTAACATTGAAAGGAGCTCTTAATCTGTTAAGAATTGATGTAATCTCTTTGTTTGCTAGCATATAACCAACACGAAGACCAGCAAGACCATATGCCTTTGAAAAGGTTCTTGAAACAACGAGATTATCAAACTCTTTTAACCAGGTCGCTGAATCCACATATGTTTCATCACCTGAATTAAATTCGTTGTAAGCTTCATCAATAACAACCATAGTTGTCTTTGGAACTTTCTTGATAAATTCATACATATCCTTTGATGGTACAGCTGTACCAATTGGATTTGATGGATTTGCAAAAGCTACAATTCTTGTGTTCTCATCAATGGTATTTAAAATCGCATCAAGATCAGCAGTATAGTCGGCCTTTAATGCAACAGCTCTACCCTCTGCCCCACCAACAGTAGTTTCCATTGGATATACAACAAAAGAATATTCAGGATATACAACATTTACATTCTTATTTACAAATGCCTGAAATAAAAGATTGATTAACTCATTTGAACCTGCACCTAAAGTAATACAATCCATATCATAGCCAAACTTTTCATTTAGCTTGTGCTTTAGATAATAGCCGTTTGAATCAGGATATAAGTTACCTTCGCAGATAGCTTTAAATGCTGCTTCTTTTGCTTTTTCACTCATTCCAAAAGGGTTTTCGTTTGAAGCAAGTTTGATTACATCAGTTAAGCCTAATTCTCTTTTTACTTCTTCAATTGGCTTACCAGCCTGATATGGTTTAATTAAAGTGATGCCACCATTAGCATATGAATTAAAATCTATCATATATAACTTATGCATTTACAAATATTCAAAAATAACTGTTTGTTATTTTATCATACAGATCAAAACAAGATATATTCTTATCTATGAAAAGGTTACAAATTTTAACTATTGCAAAAATATAACATTGAAAACTACTCAAGATTCAATAATATCATCCATAATTATTTTACAGTTCTAAACAAGTGTTTGCTTTATGAATGCTATCATCTAGTAGCTCATTTATCCATTGACATATAGTTATTTATACCTTCAAAATCTCTATTCATTCCTTTTTTATACCAATCATAATCTTTCATTAAATGACCTAAATCTAATGCTCTATATCCATCTTTTGATAAATCATCAGCTAAAACTTTTGCCGTAGGTCCGAGCATCAAAATAACCAGTGTCTTGTTGCTATAATTTTTTATACCTTTATATATTTCATCGTATTTAGAAAATGCATTTTTGTTTGGTGCAAAAAAATAATCTGTTTTATTTGCATTATCGAAAATATTATATTTTATGGTATTTACTAATTCTTTGCAGGCTACAATTAGTACATCTTTTTTATTCCAAATTTGTCTTAATTTCTCAAAGTATGTATCAAAATCCATATTCTGATAAAACATATACAGTTGGGTAAATGCAGCGCTGTAATATTGTGAATTCCAGTTTAAATATGGATTCATATTTTTTCTAAGTTTAGGAGAATTTATTCTATAGAAACATGCAACTGTAGGAAGTAATAGTTGGATATCTGGATAGTAATAGTCATAATTAATACCTACCATAACCCTATCGTTTTTGTTCTCTAAAATAGATTTTAATCTTGTAGCCAAATAAGCGTCATATTCCTGAAACTCTATACTTTCTCCGGAAATTATTTTAATTTCACCATCACCAAATCTTGCAATACTTTTGTCAGATGATATCAGTGTATCTACAGTCTGATTATAATCTTTGATTAATGGTCTTTTAACATTGCCTTTTGGAAGTTCATACATCAACTGATCTATAATATCGATGTACATGTTATCAAGTAGAACCTTATTACGACTTTCAATATTATTTAATCGCTTTAATTCAATTTTTCTAAGAAGATTAAGATTAGAAAAAAATTTCTTAAGAGACATAAAATAGTTACCTTTTTGTAGAATTAGTTCAATTTCTCTTCAAACCAAAATGTATATCTTTTTTTAGTGCAATATAATCTAAATATTCAGCAGTAAATATGCTTATTACGCTTATTACGCATATCCGAACACATAATTAAGAAAAAAGAAACGATTATTGAGTTTGCTAATGATAATCACTGAATTTTGATATTATAGTGAGTTTGCTATAATATTATAAACGTTAATTAAAATTTTATAACAACCAATCCTGTTTTGTTTTTAACCGTTACAGATACAAAAAGAAACAAAATGAAAAGATTTTTAGTACATATACATCTGTATTACGATTTTCTGTATAAAGAGCTTAAACAATGTCTTTTAAACATAAAGGATTATAACGAAATAGACCTTTATGTCACTCTCCCAAAACACATGGAAGAAATTGAAAATGATATAAAGTCATCATTCGATAACGTAAATATCATCATTTCAGAAAACCTTGGCTACGATATTGCTCCTTTTGCTGACGTTCTAAGCAGAGTCGATCTTGATGACTACAGCTACGTAATTAAATTACATACTAAAAGGGATGTTCCATCTTCTGCATCTCGCTTCTGGTTTAAGGGGGCAAAGTGGAGAAACATGCTTTTAAAATTCGTAAAAACAAAAGAGAATTTTAAAAGAGTTTTAGATAGATTTGAAAATGATAGAACTATAGGAATGCATGGTCCTGTAACATCTACTTTTAATTTTATAACCGACGATAAAATTGGACATAAAGAATCAAATAAGTTTATAAAGGATAATATATCTAAAAACAACATCTACTATCGTTTTGTAGCAGGAACAATGTTCATGGCCAGATCTGAGCTACTAAAACCGATTCAGAAATTAAACTTAAAATACGCTGATTTTGATAAGCCTGATGCCAGTCATGAAGATTGTCAATTAGCGCATAAGCTTGAAAGAACATTTGGTTTTATTGTGTACAACAATGGATATAAAGTTACAGACTGCACAATTACAGCTTTTAAGAATTTTTTGATTACATCATATATGAATACAATCAGAATTCTTAATATAATTACAGATCCATTTGTGTCTATCCGCATTACAAAGAAAAACAAGCTTCTTGTAAAGATTTTAAAAATTCCTGTTTTAGCAATAAAACTGAAAAATATAGACTGATATACATTTATTTTTAAAGGTTCATTTAATGAGCCTTTAAAATAATTGAACAAGATTGTCTATTGAATTCAAGTTGCATATACATCTAAAAGGAATCGGAAAATTAAACATCCAATTTATCTATTTTGTATCTATTGCACCTTTTGCCTTTTGTTTTTCAAGATACATAGCTTCATCAGCTGCAGCAATAAAATCATCAAGTGTCTTATACTGCTCAGAGTAACCTACAACACCTACAGACAGAGAAATTTTAAATGGAAGAGAGCCAAATTTGTTCTCATCTTCAAGATTATCTAATAAAGTCTTAATAAAGGAATCTACAGTATTTAAGGTTTTCTCCTTAATAACTACAGTAAATTCATCTCCAGCATATCTGCAAAGAAAACAGTCTTTATCAAAAGCAGACTTTTTCATACATTTAGATAGACTTAATAAAGCTTTATCACCAAAATTATGACCGAATGTATCATTGATCTTTTTAAAATCATCTATATCAATAAAGATCATATGAAGGTTATTATCAAAAACTGATGACTTATCAAACATTCTTGATAAATATCTAATAAGTTCTTTTCTGTTATTAAGACCTGTTAAAAAGTCAATCGAAACAGCCTTATCATGAGCTACTATCTGCACAAGGAATACAAAAGCTACAAAAAGACCAAATGTAATTGGAGCTAGAATTACCCATCCTAAAATAAATGAGATTATAGGACCAATTATTACAAGAGCTTCAATAGCAATTCCTAATTTTCTTGAAATAAATGAGTTTATAAAAAGCTCATTTAAGAATCTGTGCAAATCTTTAATAACACAAAGATAGTTGATGACACAAACAAGAGGAATAATCATCAGATAATCAAAATAACTGTCTGATATAAATTCCCCATGATAGTAAAGAGATGTAACTTTTATTGCTATATAAAGATATATAACAGCCGTTACAGCAAAGAGTAAGAACTGCAGTTTTCTTAATTTACCCTTTAGAAAATTCTGGCCAAATACATATTTTTTAAAAAGGATAAAAAGATAGTATGGATAAAGGTATGAGCAAAAACCAACAGTAAATCCAAGTATACAGAATAGTGTTCTTAAAGGCGCATTATCATGAAGAGAATAACGTACAATTAAAATTGAAACAAAAAAATATACAACCAGGATGATGCCATTTATAAACAAAAGCCTTGTCAGGTGAGCATTTACTTTTGATGCAACAGTTGCAGATGTATTCTCATTTTTCAAAACGCTGTATAAAATAAAAACACTGGCAATTGAAAAATACAATAGACTGACATTGCATATTTTAAACAGCTCCATCAGCTACCTCACTACTCTTCTTTAATTTTTCAATATACATAGATTCATCTGCTTTAACCATAAGCTCTTTGATATTTTTCTGATTCTTTTTAACTTCAATATATCCGCAGCTTACAGTCAAATCATATTGTTTATCAGAAAAAATAATTCTCTCTTCAAGTTCAAATGATATGTTCTGTATAACCTTTTTTACTTTTTCTTCTTCTGTTGTTTTTACGATCATGACAAATTCATCACCACCGATTCTTGCAACGAATGAATTGGTTTCACCAGCTATACTCTTTAGAGTTTTTCCAACAAGAGAAATAGCCTCATCACCTTCTATATGACCATAAGTGTCATTTATCTGTTTGAACTTATCAATATCAATATAAACGATATAGGCACCATCATGATCTTTTGATAGGAAAACATTATTTATATATTTATTAAAGCTTACTCTATTGTTTACACCAGACAGTGAATCCTGAGAAATCATTGTTTTACTCTTTGTCATGTAGTTAAAGAGAAGAAAAACAACATAGGAAGTGCCGACAGCTGCATTTGAAAAAACGACCTGCTCTATTAAGAAGGCTATACATAAAACTGTGTAGTAATACAAATGCTTTCTTGCAATATACTTAATGTCAAAATCCAGATTATATAAAGATGATTTATAGCAAAGAAATGCACCTAGTAGAATGTAGAAATTTATAACCACATATATTGATACTGATGCAATTGATGATATCAGATCTGAGTATCTTTTATCTGCACTGAATAAAGCTAGAACGATAAGTACAGCGATCTCAATAAAGCCTGGTATACCATACAGCCAATCATTGTTTACCTGATATCGTAAATATTTTTCTTTAAGTTCATTAAATACAAGATAGAAAACGCAAATTGTTGTAACAATTAGGGAAATCTGCCACAAAAGCACAAGAAAACCTTTAAAAAAGGCAGATTCAGAATAATAGGTGACAAGACCTGAACTGATATTAAGGACAAGAATAAAGAGCACACTGATGATAGATATTGACTGATAAGTCCATATCCTACTGTCAGATGCAAAAATACTGTATAACATAGGAAGAAGTATGATGAGGTTAAAAAACAGCAACCATACATTTCCAAGAACGATATCCAATATCACTCCTTAATTCGTTTTAACAGATAAGAATTTTACGCTTTTACGAAATTTTAGGCAAATAGCTAGACACGATTAGAAAATGTATTTGTTTATAATGTGAAGTTTATTATATTTGTTAAATGAAAAAAGGACAAAATGCTATTTTCAGATGACCCTCATTAAAGTGAGCTTGATTTTGTTCTTTTTTATGTGCTCTTTGCGTAATCTGATATAATTGTCAAAAAAACCAATTATAAGGAAATATGATAAATGCTTTTTTCATCAATGACGTTCATTTATGTTTTTCTGCCTGTTGTTTGCAGTATCTATCTATTGGTAAGAAATGAGCTGAAAAATCATGTTCTCCTGCTTGCAAGTCTAGTGTTTTATGCCTGGGGTGAACCAAAATATCTTGCAATAATGATTGCAACAATACTTATAAACTACATTTTTGCAATTCTTATTGAAAAAGCTGATAAAGATGTAAAAAAAGAAACATTTCTTGCTATTTTTATAAATAAAAAACTGTTTTTAACACTCTGCATAACAGCAAATCTGTCAATACTCTGTTATTTTAAGTACTTTAACTTTTTAGCCGAGAACATAAACCTTCTGTTTAAAACAAATGTAGATTTTATTAAGGTTATTATGCCTATCGGAATATCATTTTATACATTCCAGTCAATTTCTTATGTAATGGATGTATACAGAGGTGAGAGTGCGCAAAAGGATTTGTACAAGCTTGCGCTGTATATTGCTCTTTTCCCTCAGCTTATAGCAGGACCTATTGTCAAATACCATGAAATATCAGCTCAAATTGAATCACGATCAGTAAACTTCTCAACTTTGAGTTATGGAATAAAAAGATTCATCATTGGTCTTTCAAAGAAAATGCTTGTTGCAAATACTTTTGGAGAAATAGCAGATAAGGTATTTGCATCAAATCCTGATTCTTTTTCACCGCAGATTGCATGGCTTGGCGCTGTTTGCTATACACTTCAGATATATTTTGATTTTTCAGGTTATTCAGACATGGCTATAGGACTTGGAGCTATATTCGGATTTAAATTTCCTGAAAACTTTAATTATCCATACATATCAAAAACAATCTCAGAATTCTGGAGAAGATGGCATATATCACTATCATCCTGGTTTAGAGAGTATCTTTATATTCCACTTGGAGGAAACAGAAAAGGAAACAAGAGAACCTATCTAAATCTTTTTTTGGTATTCCTTGCAACAGGTGTATGGCATGGTGCAGCCTGGAATTTTGTTATCTGGGGTATTTACAACGGATTTTTCGTAATAATAGAAAGACTTTTTAAACTGAATAAAGATACACAAACAAGACCACTCTATCAGAGAGGATTACTACATATATACTGCATTCTTGCATTCATTATTGGATGGGTTCTTTTCAGATCACCTGATCTTGAATATGCAATAAACTATATATCCAATATGTTCTTCTGTCTTGATTATACTGATGAACCATATATTCTTGAATACTATATAAGTGCCTTGGATGCTCTTCTTTTAATATTTGCTCTTATTGTATGTCTACCTGTATTTAAAAATATTCTTTATCGTTCTGAAAACAGCACGTTACTATCTGTTGCTGTTAATATCTGTACATATATTCTTTTGATTATTTCAACAGCACAGATAGCAGGCAGTACATATAATCCATTTATATATTTCAGGTTTTAAGATTTTTAGATTAAAGTTGACCGAATTGACATGATTATAAAGATTGAAAACTTCAAAAAAATAAAAAAACTTACAGCAGTATTTTTCGCAACTGTTATTGCACTTTGCATAACTTTTTTTGCAAAAGACCTCACTGGAGATCGCTATTTTTCTGTAAGCTTAAATCTTGATGATAGACAAGCTATCAAAAAAGTTACTCTTGTTCTGACTGATGAAAGAGCTATCAGTTTTTCAGACAAATCTTCACATATAAAGGAATTTACAAAAGAATTTTCTGATAATAACATCCTTTTTAAGCTAAGTGCACAAAAAGTCAGCTCAATAGAAAAGCTGACAATAAAAATAAATCTGATAGATACAGACAAAAAAGTACTGAAAATAAGTAATCTTAAAGTTAATAAAAAACCAGTCAAACTATATAGCGTTAAAGCTTTTGAAGATGGTTTTTATACTTTAGATAAAGTAAATAAGAATTCGGATAGCAAAACAATAGATCTTAACAATGGATTTTTATTTAAGCTAAATGATGGCAATATTGCTATCTGCATTTTAGATGAGTTAAAAGCAAATCCAATGTCAGGAAACTATTCATTCTTTGGAATATTTATAATTTTCTTCTCTGTTTTTTCAATTTCATATCTTCTAATCCGTTTTTTACTGTCAAGAAAAGCAACAGAAAAGGCGAAAAGCTCAGATATTCTCTTTATTATTGCTGTAATTATTACTCTTTTAATACCAGTTCTTTTACTTAATACAAAAGAGAATGCAAAAGATCTATCTGAAAACAGAATGTTAAGCTCTTATAAAAGTGCATATACAACAGATCCTAGCTTTAAGATTAACCTAAACTTCATGAAGGATTTTGAAAACTACTTTAACGACAGATTCGGTCTTAGAAATCAGTTTATAAAGCTAAAACAGCTCCCTGAGAAGTCATCATTAAATAGACTGTTATCTAGTTTTATAAATAAAGAGAATTCAGCATTCTGCCAGTCTGACGGTTGGTGTTTTTTAAACAATAAAGATGGCGAAACTGAGATGTGCATCTTTGACCGACAGAAAAAATTTGCACCAGATACCACTCTTTTAAAAGAGATTGTAAAAAGAACAAACAAACAGATAATACTGCTAGTAAATCCTTTAAAAACAGAAATTTATCCTGAAAAAGTAAAAATTTTTAAAGAAAAAAAAGATCCTTTATGGTATTTTTCAGATTATGCATATGACGAGTTTTCAAAAATCAAAGCTGATAATTTAACTGTCATAAATGTAAAAAATCTGCTTGTTGAAGCAAAAAAATCAAATCCTGATGCTCTTCTGTATTTTGAGGATGAGCACCATATGACTGAATATGGAAACTATATAATTATTAAGTACCTTATAAACAATCTACCTGCATTTTCAAAGCTAAAAGCTAATTTCAATATAGATAGTAGATATAAGCCTATTTTAAAGCAGATTGCTTCAGGTGAATTTATTGATAATCCTAATGTTATTCTGTGTCATGGTCAGACTTACGGAATGATTTTTGGAATGAGACAAAGATTTAAGAAAGGCAATTTTGCAAAGCCAGTTGAATATCCAATGTACTCCTTTTCCGATAATTATTTAAAAGATGTGACAATAAAGCGTGATCCTAAGTGTGATGCTAATATTCATCTGCACAACCGCATGGCTACCGACTTTAAAGTTTATGTATATGCAAACAGTTTTGTAGAAACATTCTCAAAGGTTATGGCAACAAGTGCAAAAGATGTTTACAGAGCTAGAGTAAATACATCTTGTGGTGCCGTTACATTAACAAATTCTGATTCTGTTATTGATGAAATTAATAAAATCAATCCAGATGTCATTGTTATTCCATATTGGCAGCATACTTTCTAGTCAATATTTATTAAATGATGAGATCTATCTATAAAAGAATAGACAAAAGACCAGACATAAATGGTGTCGATGCATATGAGATAAAAAACGGTAGCCAAATTTAACTACCGTTTGTAGAATGTTTAAAAAAGAGAGAAACTAATTAACCAAAAGCAACCTTAAGCTCTAACCTCAGTTGAGTTCTCATCAAAATCATGATCAAGACCTGCAATCTGAGCCTTACCCTGTTTCCAGTAAGGTGACATTGCACGAAGTCTATCAATAATCTTTGGAAGAACCTCTAAAGTTCTGTCAATATCTTCATCAGTTGTAAAACGAGACAGTGAGAAACGGATTGTGCCATGAGCTGCTGAGAATGGAACATTCATTGCTCTCATAACATGAGATGGCTCAAGTGATTCAGATGAACAAGCTGAACCTGATGATGCAGCAATACCATACTCATTTAGCATAAGTAAAATTGCCTCACCTTCAACAAACTTGAATGCAACATTAAGTGTATTGTCAGTTCTATTTTCCTTATCACCGGTAACAAAGCATTCAGGAATTGACTTTAGGATACCAGCCTCTAATCTGTCACGAAGCTCCTTTACTCTTGATGAAACTTCACTCAAATGCTTTTTGGCAAGTTCACAGGCTACACCTAAACCAACAATAAATGGTACGTTCTCAGTTCCAGCTCTTCTTCCTCTTTCCTGATGACCGCCCTTCATGAATGGAACAAATCTTGTGCCGCGGCGAACATACAGAACACCAATACCCTTTGGAGCGTGGATCTTGTGGCCTGCAAAAGACAGCATGTCAATCTTGGTGTTCTTTACATCAATATTGATTTTTGATGCAGCCTGAACAGCATCAGTATGGAACATAACACCATGATCATGAGCAATCTGAGCTAACTTTTCGATTGGATAGATATTTCCAGTCTCATTATTTGCCCACATGATTGTTGCAAGAGCTGTTCTTTCATTTAATAAAGACTCAAACTCATTAAGATCAAGATCGCCTTTATTTGACATCTTAAGATAATTTATTTTTGCACCATGAGCTGCAAGAAAATCACATGTCTGCATAATTGCAGGATGCTCTACAGGAGTTGTTACGATCTCATTTTTACCATTCTGTGACCACAGAGCTGACCATAAAGCAGTATTATCTGATTCTGTTGCACATGATGTAAAAATAATTTCATCATCATACTGAGCACCGATAAAATCAGCAACCTGCTCACGCGCTCTTGCAATAGCCTTTTCAACAGGTACACCATAGCCGTGCTGTGATGAGGCATTACCAAAATATACGCGTAAATAAGGCTCCATTGCATCAATTACTTTAGGATCAATCTGTGTTGTGGCATTGTTATCAAGGTAGGTGCCACCTAAACCTACACCTAAATCCATTGTATTCATATACTACCTTACAGTTAAGCTGATCAGACGACCTGTTTTATCTGACAGTTTCTGCTTTAAAAAGCCTACTGTCATTTCCTTTAACATGCCATTTGAAATACTGCCAGAGAACTCAACACTTACATCTGCACCAGCAATTGACAGTAATTTGATAGCAGAACCGTCAGTAAAGCCTTTAACAATTTCATCAATAACCTCATTTACGTCGTTGTAAATTGGTGATGATTTTGTTTTTTCATCAATTGAGCTTTGAACAGCCTTGGTTGCTGCACTTGCAGAGGTTACAGTATTTAATGATGAGAATGAGCTGTTGTTTGCAGTGCTGATTGTAATTGATGGAATAGGTGTTGGAACATGACCAGGACGAGGCACACCACATTTTTCAAGATCAACCCAGACATCATCAATAATCTCTTCAATTCTCATCTTGCAGCTTGAACAGCCACCACCAGCCTTTGTATAGTTGGTAACTTCTTCAACTGTTGTCAGATGATTTTCCCAAACAGCTTTTTTAATCTTGTTGATACCGACACCAAAGCAGTGGCAAATAAGCTCACCGTCATCATGAGAATTTTCATATGACTGACCATGATAATTTGCAATAGCAGCATCTAATGCTTCTCTGCCCATAACTGAACAGTGCATTTTCTCAGGAGGAAGACCACCTAGATAATCTACGATATCCTGATTTGAAATCTTTTCAGCCTCTTTTAAAGATTTACCTTTTAACATTTCTGTTAGTGCTGATGATGAAGCAATAGCAGAACCACAGCCATATGTCTGGAATGCAGCATCTTCAATTACCTCAGTTGCAGGATCGATTTTTAACATCAGACGCAAAGCATCACCACAGATAATAGATCCTACATCACCAACAGCATTGGCATCTTCAATAACACGTGCATTACGTGGATTTAAAAAGTGATCTTTTACTTTATCAGAATAATCCCACATAAAAATATCCTCTATTTATCAAAATCTGTAAAAGAAAGAGAGCTTCTATCCTCTATTTCTCTTTTTAAAATCAGCTCTACTTTGCACTTACCATAGTTTGTCTGAAGGTTGGTTACAAAGTTATTGAGTTTTGCAGTATTCTCAAATGAAGCCTTAATTATATATGAATAATCAGATGCAATCTTATAAAGTGAATTTACACAAAGAAGGCTTCTTGCATATTCTAAAAATTTATCCTCATCAGCATTTATCACCTGAACATAGATTAGAGCTTCTAAGGATAGAGCAAAAACCTGAGAACTGATTTTCGCTCCATAACTTTCAATAATCTTTAGATCTTCAAGACGCTTGACTCTGCTGCTAACAGCTGGAGCAGACAGTCCAACCTTTGAAGCTATATCTCTAAGTGACTTTCTTCCATCCTCTCTTAATACTGACAGGATCTGAATATCTGCTGTATCTAAATTAACCATATTTTTCTCACAATACTGTGCAAACAAATGATAACTTATTTAATAAAAATGTGAATACAGATGAGAAATATAATTATCCAATATATTAGACTAATATCTAATATATTGGATTGACAAGATAAAATCAAAATAGTTCTATCTGAATGTCAGAGCTCGCATTGCATTGAGAACGGCCAGTATCAGCACTCCGACATCTGCAAAAATTGCACTGTATATATTTGCAAATCCAAAAGCACCTAAAAATAGCACCATGAACTTTATGAATATGACAAAAGCAATATTGAATACTGCAGTTTTGTAAATTCTCTTTGAAATTACAAAGCACTTTCTTACGCTTTCAAGAGAATCATTCATAACAATGATATCCGCGCTCTCAACTGACAGAGCAGATCCTTTCTTTCCCATAACAAAGCTTACATCTGACAGATTTATTACAGGAGCATCATTTAAACCATCGCCGCAGAAAGCTACTATATGATTTTGCTCTTTAATTTTCTTAAATACTTCAACTTTTTTATCTGGTGTAGTCTGATAATAATAATCTTTTATACCGGTTTTTTTTGATGCAAGCTGTACACAGCCTTTTAAATCACCTGAAATAATTGTGCTTTTAATGTTGTTACTATCAAGGTATGAAACTAATGCTTTAGCATCATCCTTTATGCAGTCTTCAAGTAACAAAGTTGCACTAAGTTCTTTATCTATCACAAGATAAAGTCTTGTATAACCATCATCTGTATGAGTATTAACACAGTTACAGATTTTCTTAACAAACTCATATGAACCAAAATAAATTTCTTTTTTATCTATAAAGGCTGTAAGGCCAAATCCTGATATTTCCTTAAAATCGCAAACGTCTAATTGCTCTATAGGGTACGACTTTGCTGCCTGTAATAAAGACTTTGAAATTGGATGAGTTGAATTTTTCTCAAGTGCAAAGATAATAGAAAAAAGATAGTTTTTATCAAGACTTGTTATTACATCTGACAGTTTGAATTCACCTGTACTAAGAGTACCTGTCTTATCAAAGGCAATTGCCTTTAATCTGCTGATTGTTTCAATATGCACAGATCCTTTTACAAGAACACCGATTTTACTTAAGGCACCAATACCTGCAAAGAATGTTAATGGAACTGACAGCACAAGAGCACAAGGACAGGATACGACCAGGAACACCAATGCTCTTTCAATCCAGTCAGAAAACACAGCCCCCTCAAGAAAAACAGGAACAAGACAAAGCAAAATGGCAGTTATTACCACAAATGGAGTGTAATAGGTACAAAAACGACGGATCAGATCTTCACTTTTTGATTTGTTTATTGCTGAATCTTCAATAAGATTTATTAGTTTTGTCAAAGATGAGTTTTTATAAAGTTTTGTTACCTTTATATATATGACATCTGACATATTAACTGATCCTGACAGTACATTATCAGATTTATTCACTACAAGAGTCTTACTCTCTCCTGTAAGTGATCTGGTATCAAGTGCACAGCAATCTGATTGCAAAACACCATCAACTGGAACAATTTCTCCTTTTAATACCTTAATGGTATCTCCAATTTTTACATCCCTAGGTTTTATATCTTTCTCTTCACCATCTATTACAACTCTAGCTATTTGTGGTCGTATTGAGGCCAGATGCATGATGTTACTATGAGATCTTGCTTTAGCAAAATCCTCAAACTTTGCACCAATCTTATAAAAGACCATGATTGCAAGCGCCTCAGGAAAGTCTTTTAAAATGAAAGCTGCAAATGTTGCGATGGTCATTAAAAGCTGCTCTGTCATGCGCTTTTGCTTTATCAGCATTTTCACAGCATCAAGTACAACATCTAATCCACAAAAAATATAAGCTAACAGTGTAAGGGGAAGAACAACAGATACAGGTAAATAACTGTCAAACAGATATTCATTTATGACAAGTACGATAAATACAGTAGATGAAAAAATCAATTTAAGTCTGCTGTTCATAAATCACCTAATTATATATGAGCATATATGCAACAATTTACACAAATAAAAACAGATATAAAGAACTTCACTAGTCTCTTAAACTAATCTTTACATTACTGTCAAAGTTGAATGCTATATCTGACGCAATCTTAAAAACATCTTCTTCACAAAGGGTATCTTTTGCATCAATGACTAAGGATGATGCTGCAAAGTTAATTACAGCATTTTCAAATTTATCCTTTATCATCTTTTCAAGCTTTAAGGCACAGTGTGGGCAGTCAATACCTTTAATATCAAATCTTAAGCGCATAATTATCTCCTCATTCTTTATATTAAGTATACAATAGTTGAGCAATTATTCAACTATTTTATATCAGATCCAAAGATTTTTTGCGCAAAAAAAGAGCAAGGCAGATTTTTATTATCTGCCCTACTGTTAACATCAGTCTATTCTCTTAGATGGAATAGAAAGAGATACACCTTTGTGTTTTGATGGCCTTATTAAAAGTACAATAAACAGAAGTAATACAGCTATAGCTATAACTGTAAATGTATTGAATGGAACTACTCCATACATATATCCAAACAGCTGATAGATAACAAGTGAAATTCCATAAGCCCATGCTGTCATATAAAAGATGGCAAATAAAAACCATCTGTTTGAGCCAAGCGATCTTTTCATTGCACCTAATGCAGCTACACATGGTGTTGACCATAGACAGAATGACAGGAAGCTTAGTCCAATAATTGGCAGAAGATAGGAGTTTTCATCACATCCGTTAATTCTAGCAAAGAATGATACTAATGCTTGAGACAAAGACTGATCTTCTTCAAGGGTATTTTCTGATAAACCAAGAACAACAGCCATAGTACTTACAACATTTTCTTTAGCTAAGAAGCCATTTACCATAGCAACCGCGCTCTGCCATGATGCAAAGCCGATAGGTGCAAAGATAAATGCAATTAGACCACCTATCATTGCAAGGAAAGAATTATCAACATTCTCAACAAAACCAATATTCTTGTTTTCAACACCAGTATTTGACAACAGCCAGACAAGTACAACAACTGTGAAAATTATAGTACCAGCTTTAACAACGAACGCTCTGCAACGGGTATAAACCTCTTTTAGAACTGAGAATAAAGATGGCATATGATAATCAGGGATCTCCATTACAAAAGGAGATACACTTTCATTAAATGCATTGCTCTTTTTAAGAATGATGCCTGTACATACAATAGAAAATATACTCATTGCATATACAAAAGGAGCAAACCACCATGCATTATTCATAACGGACGCAAAGATCATGGTCATTATTGGAAGTTTTGCAGAGCACGGAATAAATGTGGTAGTGATAAGACCTATTCTTTTTTCATTGATATTATCAATAGTAGCATTTGCCATAAGTGCAGGCACACCGCAACCAGTTGCAATCACAAGAGGTATGAAGTTTTTACCAGACAGGCCAAAGCTTCTGAAGATCCTATCAAGGATGAAAGCAACTCTTGTCATATATCCTGACTGTTCAAGAAATGACAAAAATAAAAACAGACATGCAATCTGAGGCAGGAAACCAAGCACAGCACCTACACCACCTACAACACCATCAACCATAAGTGAAACAAACCAATCAGGAGAACTTACAGCTGTTAGCATATTTTCAACAATTGAGGTAGCGAATTCACCGAATACAACATCGTTTACATAATCAGTAATATTCAGATACTCTGTTTCGCCATCTGCAGTGTGAGGTATAAGCTCAAGATAGGATGTAAAATACATCGCCCCAAAATATACAAAACCAACCACAATAAAGAAAATTGGAAGGGCTAAGATCCTGTTTAAAACAACAGTATCTATTGCTTTTGTAATATTAGAATTACCTTTCTCTTGCTTTTTCTTACAAGAATCTACAATTCTGCCTATTGCACTATAGCGAGCATCGGCAAAATATGCCTGGCAATCTGTATTAGTGTATTCTTCAAGTTCTTTAATTCCTTGTTTTACACTGTCCATTATCGCCTGATTTGACTCATGCTCTTCTAAATATACTTCATCACTTTGTAAAAGAGAGGTTGCAATAAATCTTCTTGAAAACAGTGATTTTTCATCTGTTATCTTGTTAGCAACTGAATCAATTATTCTTATAACATTCTTGTCATAATACTTTTCAATTTCAGGTACTCTTGCTTTTGCTATTGTCTTTAAGAGCTCTTTTTCACCTTTCTTTTTTGACGCGCTCATTGAAACAACAGGAACACCTAAAGCATTTTCAAGTGCCTTTACATCGATGCTGATACCCTGTTTTGCAATCACATCCATCATATTAAGCGCAATTACCATTGGCTTATTGAATGAGGCTAGTTCAAGTGTTAAAGAAAGTGATCGCTCAAGATGTGAAGCATCAACTATATTGACGATTACATCATACTCATCTGACAGAAGATAATTTCTTGATACAATTTCCTCGGGTGAATAAGGAGACAATGCATACAGTCCTGGAAGATCGACAATTGCATAATTGTAGTCTTTAACATGGCCCTCTACTCTATCAACAGTAACACCAGGCCAGTTACCCACATACTGATGTGATTTTGTCAGAAGATTAAATAATGTGGTTTTACCACAGTTAGGATTTCCAATTAGGGCGATTCTTTTTGAAGCAAATCGGTCAATTAAGACATTTGATGAGATTTCGCAGCCTTTACATTTTCTGCAGTTCATTTTAACACTCTACCTCGATAAGCATGGCATCTTCATTTCTTATAATAAGAGAATATCCTCTGACGTTAAGTTCTATAGGATCACCTAAAGGAGCCTGTCTGACCTTAGTTACTTGACAGCCTTGAGTTATTCCCATATCTAGAAGTCTTCTTCTTAATGATGTTCCCTTTGCATGCACTTTTTTAACAACTGCATTTGATAAAACAGGAATTTTGTCTAAAGTTTTCATAATACTTCCTAAGTTAGCATAGATTAACTAATGTTAGTATATGCTAACAGAGCTAATAGATCAATGAATTTTAAATATTCCAAGAAAGATCTTCACAAAAATTTGCAAGAGTTTCAAATATCTAATTTTTCACAGAAATAGCTATAATATGAGCATACATGAGAATATAACGATGAAAACAATAAGCATATCAGGATCATTTACAGACTTTTTTAGTAGAAATTATATTTATATAGACAAAACAGAAACTATATATAAGCTACTAAAAATGCAAAAAAAAGTTTTCATCTCACGTCCTCGCAGATTTGGTAAATCTGTTACTTTAGATACTATAGGGACTCTGTTTGAAAAAGGAGTCGCTCCTTACTTTAAAGGTACATGGATTTATGACAAATGGACTGAGCCAACTTATCCTGTTTTAAAAATCAGTTTTCTTGATTACTCTGTTACTGATATAAATGAATTTAAAAGAAGATTTATTAAAGATATTTCAACTTTTGCAAAAAAATATAATGTTGAAGGATACAGAGAAGATATTGAAACTGATGGCTCACTTGCATCTTTGTTGTATGCACTAAAAGAGCATAATCAGTCTATCGTATTTTTAATTGATGAATATGACTGTCAGCTTGTAGCAAACATTGACAATCCAAACCTCTACGAAAAATTCAGAGAAATTATTAGAAGGATTTATGCCACCTTTAAGACCTACAACGAAGCTATCAAATTTTTGGCTGTAACTGGAGTTACAAGGTTAAAAGATGCAACCATCTTTTCTGTTGGCTCCGATATCGTCGATATCTCAAATAAAAGTGCATACAGTCAGCTTATTGGTTTTACTAAAGAAGAGATAAAGACTTTCTACATTGATTACCTAAAACTTGCCACTGCATATGAAAATAATGTATCAGTTGACAACGTAACTGATACTCAGATTAATGCAATGCTTGATAAAATTGCTTATAACTATGATGGATACTGTTTTGATGAAGACTATGAAAAGAAAGTTTTCTCAACATGGTCTGTAAACAATTTTCTTCAGTCTATATTAGAAAAAGAAAAAGTTCACTTTGGTGATTACTGGTTTGATAATGGAGGTCTACCATCAATACTGGCAAAAAATATAGAAAAGAGCAAAATAAATCTATTTGATTATTTAAATAAAGATCACTTGATTGAAGTTTCAAGAAACAGTTTTTTAAATCCTACTTCGTTACTTGATATTGATAATAATGTTCTGTTATGTCAAACAGGTTATCTGACTTTGCGTTCATCTCTTTCATCTGGTGATAGTATCATAAGTTTAGGTTTTCCAAACAGAGAAGTTTATGATTCTTTAACTCAGCTTATGGCTATAAAAGCTTTAAAGAAGGAAACATCTGTAAATGTTGATGGCAAGAACATACTTGACGAAGGTAATGCAAAACAGATTATTGACCTGTTCAATACAGCATTAAATACAGTTTCATATGATAAATTTCCTTTAAACTCTGAATCATCTGTTCAAGGATATATCTGTATTTATCTAAAAGCTGCAGGAGCTAAAGTATCAGCTGAAGTACATTCTTCAAAAGGAAGAGCTGATCTGGTTATTGAAAGACTCCACAGAAGAATTGTCATTGAGCTTAAGTATGCCGATAGTGATCCTTTGGCAAAAACTAAACTTAATGAAGCAATTGAGCAGATTAAGAATCGTGATTATGGCAATGTACTGCCACAAAAAGAGCTTATAAGAATTGCCGCAGTCTACAATGCTGATCCACATGTAAGAGCTATTAGAGAATATCAGCAGGTGTAACCATCATCTAATCTCTTACTTTTTGTTTATAAAAGAAGAAAACCATACTTAAAATAAGCACTAAGCTCCTGTTTTATGCAGAGAAAGTAAAAACAAACTATAATGCATGTAGGAGCTAAATAATGAAAACAATAAGCAATTCTGGTGCATTTACTAATTTTTATGATAACAATAGGATCTATATTGATAAAACAGAGACTATCTATAAACTTTTAATGACGCAAGATAAGGTTTTTATTTCACGTCCTCGCCGATTTGGAAAAACACTGACATTAAAAACAATTGGAACTCTTTTTGAAAAAGGTGTCGATCCATATTTCAAGGATACATGGATTTATGACAAATGGACAGACCCTACATGTCCAGTCTTGTATCTTGATTTTCTAAAATGCTCTGTGTCTGACATTGATGATTTTAAAGAAGATCTTGTTGAACTAATTTCAGTTTTTGCTAATACCTATAATATTGAAGGTTACAAAGAATCATCAGAGCCTCAAAGAGCACTTAACAGACTACTAACTTTACTTGAACTTAAAAACTATAAGGTTGTAGTTTTGATTGATGAATACGACAGACAGTTAGTTGCAAACATTAACAATCCAGAGCTCTATGAAAAATTCTGCGAAATCATAAGAAGCATTTATGCCACTTTAAAAAGTTGTGATTCTATAAAGTTTCTTGCAGTTACAGGTGTTACTAGGTTAAAAGATGCAACCATCTTTTCTGTTGGCTCCGATATCGTCGATATCTCAAATAAAAGTGCATACAGTCAGCTTATTGGTTTTACAAGAGATGAGATAAAAACTTTTTATATTGATTACCTTAAACTTGCCGCTTCATATGATAATAACGTATCAGTTGACAGAGTAACTGATACTCAGATTAATACAATGCTTGATAAAATTGCATACAACTATGATGGATACTGTTTTGATGAGAATTGTGTTAAAAAAGTATTCTCATCATGGTCTGTAAACAACTTTTTTAAAGATATTGAATCTAACGGTTATATACAATTTGGAGATTACTGGTACGATAATGGAGGTTTACCTTCGATTATTGCCAAAAGTATTGAAAAACAGGAAATAATCCCTTTTGAATACTTGAATAAAGATCACTTAATTGAAGTTTCAAGAAACAGTTTTTTAAATCCTACTTCGTTACTTGATATTGATAATAATGTTCTGTTATGTCAAACAGGATATCTGACTCTTCGCTCACCTCTTTCATCTGGTGATAGTATCATAAGTTTAGGTTTTCCAAACAGAGAAGTTTATGATTCTTTAACTCAGCTTATGGCTATAAAAGCTTTAAAGAAGGAAACATCTGTTAATGTTGATGGCAAGAACATACTTGACGAAGGTAATGCAAAACAGATTATTGACCTGTTCAATACAGCATTAAATACAGTTTCATATGATAAATTTCCTTTAAACTCTGAATCATCTGTTCAAGGATATATCTGTATTTATCTAAAAGCTGCAGGAGCTAAAGTATCAGCTGAAGTACATTCTTCAAAAGGAAGAGCTGATCTGGTTATTGAAAGACTCAACAGAAGAATTGTCATTGAGCTTAAGTATGCCGATAGTGATCCTTTGGCAAAAACTAAACTTAATGAAGCAATTGAGCAGATTAAGAATCGTGATTATGGCAATGTACTGCCACAAAAAGAGCTTATAAGAATTGCTGCAGTCTACAATGCTGATCCACATGTAAGAGCTATTAGAGAATATCAGCAGGTAGAATGACACATCTTACCTACTCGATTAAAGTTTTAGCATAGATATTTTCTCAAAATTTAAATCTGCTTGAAAAGATTACGGTTATGCTCTATTTGTGCATATCATTATTCATTAGTGTCTAAAAGAGAGCATAAGAGAAATTTTTTGTGAAGATTGTAATAGTGTCATTTAGAAGATAACAACAATTATTCCTACTTTTTGTATAATCCGAAAGATTAAACAAAAAAGGAGTTTTTATGATCCACGCTTTAAATCCAAAAGGTGCCGTATACAAATTCTTTAATGCAGTACCTTTTATCATGCAGATTATTATTGGCATGATCCTAGGTATTCTTTTAGCCATGCTTGTGCCAGAAGGACAGGCATTCATTTCACTGCTCGGTGATCTGTTCGTATCAGGCCTTAAGGCAATTGCACCACTACTTGTATTTGTTCTTGTTTCAGCATCAATTGCAAAGCATCAGTCAGGAACTAACGCAAAGTTAAAGCCAATCTTCATGCTTTATATAATTGCAATGATTCTGTCAGCTGCTACTGCTCTTGTAATGGCAACATTATTTCCAAGTTCATTTCCGCATCTGGCTGACAAGGCTGTTGCAACAGCTCCACTTGGTGTATCTGAAGTATTAACAGCTTGTATTAAAAAGGCAGTTGATAATCCAGTAAATGCTCTTATCAGTGGCAATTATCTTGCAATTTTACTCTGGGGCATCCTCTTTGGAATTTTATTCAGAGGAGCATCTGACAACACAAAATCAGTTTTATCAGATTTTGCATCAATTATCTCTGGTGTTGTAAGAATTGTTATTCGTTTTGCTCCATTAGGTGTTTTAGGTTTGGTATACGCATCTTGCACACAGGAAGGTGGTTTTTCAAACCTGTTAAGCTATGTACATGTTGTAATGGTTCTTGTTGCAACAATGCTGATTGTTGCATTTATAATAAATCCTATTCTTGTATTTGCTGTTACTAAAAAGAATCCATATCCTCTAGTATGCACAGCAGTTGCAAATTCAGGTATTACAGCTTTCTTTACAAGATCATCAGCTGCAAACATTCCTGTAAATCTTGCTTTATGTGAAAAACTGAATATTCCAAGAGAGTCATACTCCATTTCAATTCCTCTTGGCTGTACTATCAATATGGCTGGTGCTGCAGTAACCATCGTAATCATGACCATGGCTACAGTTCATACTTTAAATATGGATATTAATTTTGCAACAGCATTCTTAATGTGCGTAGCAGCTATTCTTGGTGCATGTGGTACATCTGGCATTGCAGGAGGTTCTTTAATGCTGATTCCTCTTGCCTGCTCATTCTTTGGTATTTCATCTGACATTGCAATGCAGGTTGTAGGTATTGGCTTTATAATCGGTGTTGTTCAGGATTCTTTTGAAACAGCTCTGAACAGTTCATCTGACGTGGTGCTTACTGCAGCTGCAAACAAAATTACAAAAGTTGCTGATAAAAAGTAAAATACCAGTCTTGAATTTTCTAAAATCCTATGAAAACAGTTACATACCTATTGTCATAGGATTTTTCTTTTACCCCAAACTTTGCTAGATTTTACTGATCTAGTGGAGTTTTTAGCAAAGTCCCTTTGAATTAGGGACTTTCTTATTTCA
>NZ_JAGFNY010000022.1 GCF_019448115.1 Succinivibrio faecicola
TAAAACAAAATATAACTAATACAATCTATTTACTTCTTTTAGAAGTGACATTTTTTTTGTCACTTCTAATGTCACTTGTATTGTATAATTCTATTAGTTGGATAATTATGAGGATAAAGCCGTGAATTTAGGAAAAGAAACAGAAATGCTGGAATTTAAAAAGACTACCGGCGAAATCAGGGAAGCAATGGTGTCGATAGCAGCAATCTTAAATAAACACGGTGTCGGGACAATATACTTTGGCGTAAAACCAAATGGAGACGTGATTGGCCAGGATGTATCTGAATCATCGCTAAGAGATGTTTCCAGAGCTGTATACGAATCAATTAAACCGCAAATTTATCCAGTAATAAAAGAAGAAATACTCGATGATCGCAGTACGATAAAAGTCGAATTCAGTGGTGAAAACACCCCATATTCTGCAGCAGGACGCTATTATCTAAGAACAGCAGATGAAGATCGAGAGGTAACACCTGAAGAGCTCAAAGCATTCTTTGGAGTTAATAAGTATCGTGAAAAATGGGAAAAAGAGAAGTCCGAATCTACAGAGAAACAGATTGATCACGCCTCAATGAAAAAATTCTGGGAAAATGCTATTGCAGCAGGCAGACTACCAGAAGGCAGATATACATGTCCTATTATTCTTAAAAGGTTCGGCTTGATAAACAACGGTTTTTTAACCAAAGCAGGTGAAGCTTTATTTGGAAATAATCATCCTATATCTCTTAAAGCAGGAATCTTCGCTACCGATGAAAAGCTCACAATTTTAGATATGCAGTTTTATGAAGATAATATCTTCAATCTTTTAAAGATTGCAGAAGATTATATTCTTAAAAACATACGCTGGAAAATTGAAATAATCGAGATGGAAAGGACAGAAACCCCAGAGATCCCTGTTGCAGTTATAAGAGAGGTTCTTGCTAATAGCTTTGCTCATGCTATGTATGCAGGAAGAACAAGTCACGAAATATGTATTCATCCAGGAAAGATTACAATCTATAACCCAGGAGAATTTGCAAGCAGACACAAGCCTGAAGAATATATAAAGAAGAATATTGAATCAGAGATAAGAAATCCAACTATTTCCAAGGTGTTATTCTTAAATAAATCTATAGAAAAATTTGGAAGTGGATTTAAACGAATTGATAGTCTCTGTAAGGATTCAGGCGTAAGCTATTCTTATGTTAACGATTCTAATGGGTTCAAATTTGTGCTAAATCGTAATGCTATTACTGCAGATGCAACTGTTGAGACAACAACTTATGCAGCCATCAAAAAACTAAACGATACAGAAAAAACAATTCTAGAGTTATTGAAATATAAGCCAAACTCATCAAGAGAAGATCTTGCGGAAAAAACATCTAAAACTGTTCGAACTATTCAACGTGCACTGAATACTCTAAAAGATCAGGGACTAATTGAGAGAGAAGGTGCAAAACAAAATTCTATTTGGAAAGTTAAGAAGAATTGATGCTAAAATCCACAACATCTTATTAGAAGTGACATTTTTTTTGTCACTTCTAATGTCACTTCTAAACAAAGTTGAGCTTACAGACGATCATTAAGACAACTCAACAATCATTTCTTTTGGGGGATGCGGACAAAATCCTGGATACCTAAACGAGGTGATCTATGGCATATACAGTCCAACAGATAAATGCAGCATTAAACTGTATGACAAATTTAAAAAGGTTGTTCCTACAGTCAGGCAGTTAGCAACTGCATCCTCTTGCTTTTGCAGGAGGAGCATGTCAAAAAGGAAATAGAATTTAATCTTTGAAAACACCAAAGTGCTGCATTGAGAAAGCTACTCTTTGTTCAACACTAAGACGGTGTTTTTTAGTCATAGCTTCAATCAGTCTGAGTCTTGGCAGTAATCCTGCATTGTTACAGATCTGAATTGCAAGGCCTGGTCTTGCGTTAAGTTCAAGAAGCATAGGTCCCTTGTCTCTATCAAGTACAATATCAGTACCTATATACCCAAGTCCTGACATGTCATAACAGGATGAAGCAAGCTCTAAAACCTCTCTCCAGTGAGGGACACGAAGTTCTGAGAGAACCTTGTCTGTGTCAGGATGAATTGTAATAGGCTCATTGTGCTGTACAGCTCTTACAGCTCTTCCTGTATTAAGACATATTCCGACACCTACTGCACCCTGATGCAGATTAGCTTTGCCATCTGATGCAGATGTTGAAAGTCTCATCATAGACATTACAGGAAAGCCCTGGAATACGATAACACGTGTATCAGGAACACCGTCATAGCTGTAACCTGAGAAAACATTATCAAAGTGGATCAGATCTTCAATAAGTGCAATATCCTGCTTTCCACCAAGAGAGAACAATCCTGCAAGAATGTTTGTAACATGTCTTTTAAGTTCGTGCTCTGTAATTTCCTGACCTGATGTCTTGATAAAATTACCTGTGGTTTTGCTTTTATCCTTTATAACAAGAATACCTTTACCACCTGAGCCATGAGCTGGTTTTATGCAGAATTCCTTATGATCACCTATTATTTCAAGTACGTTTGATACCTGATGCTGGTTCTCAATAGATCCGATAAGAACAGGTGTTTTCACATTGTTCTTTAAAGCAATCTTTTTTGTCAAAAGCTTGTTGTCAACAAGAGGGTAAAGATCACGTCTGTTATATCTGCTGATGTAATTGACGTTTCTCTGGTTCATACCCATAATGCCGTCTTTTGTCATTTCAAAAGGTGAGGCATAACGATCCTTTAAATCTTTTAAAGCTTTTAATATATTCATTTTTAGCCCTGATTATTTCTGATCGTTTTGTGACTTTTGATCATTGTTTAGCTTTTGTACTACCTCGTTTTTCCACTCTCTGTAGGTATTGTGTGGATCTGCTTTTATCTTGGCTAATTCCTTCGACAGCCTTGAAGCTTCTCTTTCTGTCTGATCGCCATTCTGGTAGATTTTAATCTGCTCAGCAAGTGGCTTGAATCTCTTAAGCTCTGAGAGTCTAAAACCAGTGTAATTACCCATTATAAGTACTAAAGAGAGCAGAATGAGCTGAATACCCAGGAAGTTGAATGTCAGGTGCTGAATAAAGAAGCTGCTCATAGACAGATAAGCGCATACTGCAACAAACAGTGAGCCGCCACCTTGTTTAATTACTTCCTTATATCCTTCCTCTTCCCAGAGAATTGACATTCTTTCAATAGTCCATGAAAGAATAATCATTGGGAAGAAAGTAATCTTGACACCTTCTGTAAGACCAATCTTGTATGTGAAGAATGAAATCATTCCGATAAGGGCAATAACAGTAATGATAACAGCTGAAATTCTAGCTACCAGCAACAGATTCAGATGTGACAGCCATGATCTTACTATAAGACCTACACCTACTATGGATACGAAACCTACAAGACCAAATGTTAGTGATGTCTGCAAAAATGACATTGCAATAAGTACAGGCATAAATGTACCTGATGTCTTAATACCAACGATGATTCTCAAGAATACGACTATCACAACACCAATAGGCAGCAGCAGCAATCCTTTAAACAGAGACTGCTCCTCAACTGGCAAAGCAGATAATGATAAAGGCACAAGCTCCTCTCCTGCAGCCATATCAACATTTGCCTTTCTTTGACCAGCTTCGATTGCAGAAACAGAATTTGAAATAGTTGTAAAGCTTACTAAAGCGTTTTTACCACCTGAAATATCAAGTAGAGAATTACCATTATCTGTCCAGATAAGCTGATTTTTTGTAAGACCAGTTGTACCGTTCTGAGGATTAAATACCTTATACTCTGTACCATTGAATACAGCAACATAAGGTTTTAATTTTTGATTTCTTCTGCCGTCTTTAAGATCAAGCACACCTATAACACGGCTTTGAACCTTGCCAAGTTGCAGGATATGAACCAGAAGCTCAGCTCTTTTGTATTTTGCAAAGAGCATAGATGTAATCTCATTATCCTGATTGAGTTCGTGTATTACCTGATTTGCAAATGTATAAGGTGATGAGCTTCTTGATAGAGCAGTCTGTGCAATTTCAATCATTGCTGTGTTGTATGGCTCTGACTCAACATTTGGTTCAAGAGCAGGAACAATCATTGATGAATTGTTTGAACTGTCATCTACAAGAATGTCTGCTCTGTAGTATAGGATCTGAAGGCCGTTTGCATCACGCTTTGTCCACTCAACATATGATGATCCGTCTTTTTTTAGATAGTTAACACCATAACCTAAGGATGCAGTGTTCTGTGATAACTGAGTAAATCCAGGTTGAACTGCAGGAAGAGCAAGTTTGATTTCAGCAGCCTGCTCTGATCTTGGTTCAAATTCAACTCTTGCCTCAACAGTCCAGATCTTCTTTTGAACGTCAGGGATAAATGGTACATCAAATGTTATTTTCTGGTATGCAACTAATAGAATACCTACAAAAAGCAGAACCGCTGTTACAAAGTAAAAAAGACCGCGAGAAATCATTCTTTTATCCTGAACTTATTATTTTTTATTGTTTTTCTTGTTTAAAAATGGATTTGCTTTTAAGGATGAAGCCTCATTTTCCTCTTCTTCCTGTAAGGCTTTTTCTGCAGCCTTTTTCTTTTGCTGTTTTTTATCAAGCTTTAATGCAGGCTTCTTTCCTTCTTTCTGTTCAATCTGATTGTTTACAGATGGCAATGCTACTTGTGCGTTTGTACCAAGACTTTCAGCTCCATCTGTTGCCTTGTTTGCAATCTGACCGCCTTTGTTGAGTTTTTGCAGAATGTCATATTCAGCATTCAGATTGATGCCGTTCTTTACAGCCTCGATATAGTCATCGGTGCATACGATTAAAAGACCGGTTTTGTCAGAACGGCCCTGAACATAGCGACGGGAAACGTCAACAACCGCAATATCAGTAAGCAGGTTTCTGCCTATAAGCAGTGCGTACTGCATCTTTGTTCTGTCAATCAGGTTGAACTCAGCAGTTGTAGAGAAATCACCGATTTTGATGTTGAGTTTAACAACAGGTCTGTAGCTGTACCCATCAATAGATGACTGACGTAGTTTTGTTTGTTTTACATATGGAGCTTCAACTTCAATTGTTCTGTCATTGTGGATAATCTTAAAGCGAAGCCACTTTTTGGAATTTCTTTCAAACTCTACAATATCGCTTGCAGAAATAGAGCTTTGTGATGCACCTGTATCGATACGGGCAACGATTGTTGAATCTGCCTCTTTTACATAAACATATTCATCTTCTCCGAGGATCATTTTTCCATCAGGAGTCTGAAGATCATAGTTTCTAAGAGGTTTGATTTTCATACTTTCACCATTTCTTTCTTTTTGTGCAAGAAGTGTGTCGTATAAATACTGATTCTGTCTCTGAAGGGTTTTGAGCTCTTCTAGCATCTGTCTTTTGAGCTGATTGTTTGAATGTTCAACCTGCGATTTAATAGCGCCGATAGTTGCTCTTTGATCTGACAGCTCTCCGTTAATGCTGTCTATAGTTCCGCTTAATGTGATTAGCTTATCGTTTATGTCCTGTTTTTCGGCACATAAAGTTGTGTCTGCAAAAGCAAGAGCACATGTAAATAAAAGTGTTTTTATTATAGTTTTTCTAGTATTCATTTTAAGGCCAGAAATGTATTGTTATTTTTGAGCAAAATATACCACAAATATTGGTGAATGGCTTAATACTTTATTTATAATTTAATTTCTTATTGAGAATAGTTATCAATAAGTTGAAAATGAAAAATTTTTTTGTATTATTTAAATAGAAAACTTTTGAAACAAAGTGTTTTCACTGCTGTATAATCAGCGCATTTTGAAAACAGTCTTTTATTCTTGCAGGGGTATTATATATATGAACAATTATTGTCACCTTAGAGCAAATCGTGAAGGATTTGTAGGCAAAGGCGTTAAATTTCAGAGAATCAGAAGGGTGACAGGTTATCTTGTTGGTACCTTAGACAGATTTAACGATGGTAAGAAGTCTGAAGAGTCACAGAGAGTAAAGCACATGCACCTGTAAAACAAATCAGACTATCGTGCTGTACAGTTTATAAAGTTTGCACATAGTAATCTTTGCTACAGTAAAAAAAATACTGTAGCTTTTTTTTTATTAAAAAAATTAGCATTTGCTTAGAAAAATTTAAATTTTTTGTATATATATCATTACTTTATTAGATTATGCTTATTACATACACATATTAAAAATGTGTCTGTATTTAACATGTTTTTCTTGATCATACTCACATATCATTCCTATAATTTTTTTCATAAGAATAACTTACTGGTATGTGTCGGTTTTAATTTTAGGAAAAAATTTAAATGGCATTAGTAAAAAAAAGTCTACTAGCTTTAACTGTTGCAGCTACTTTATCAGGAAGTGCTAACGCAGCGTTCTTTTTAACTCCATCCTATACTGGTTCATCTGCAGATGAATTATCTTATTCAAAAGTTGGTGTTACACTTGGTAATGAGTATGTATACGGTGGTTTCTCTTTTAGAGATTATGATATTGACCACGCAAAGGATATCGAGGCTAAGGATATCTTCTTTGGTGGTGAATACCGTGCACAGTTAGATTCAAAACTAGGTTACTTTGTTGGTGGTAGTCTCGATTTCTCATATGATGAGGAATTTGATTTTACTGAGAGCTACAATGTAAATGCATTTGGCGGTTTAACATATGATCTAGGTAGTGGTCTGTCTGTAGTTGGCGGTTTAGGTACTTATTTAACTGCTCCAAAGAATTTCTTCTACCCAGTTCTAATGGCCAAGTACAAAAATTCAAATGATCTTGGTTTATCATTTATCGCTGGTCTTCCAACCACTTCTTTAACCTACAGATTCTCAAATATGTTCGCTGTTGCAGCAGATGTAAAATTTGCTACTGCAGAGCCTATGGTATACATGGAAAATTACTACAGAAACTACGATGTATACATGCTTGACAAGTCAAGAGAAGTATCTGTTGCAGCTTTATTCTCACCTGCTGACAGACTGTCATTAAAGGCAGGCGTTGGTTACACCTTTGACAGAAAGCTCAAGTACTACAACGCTGATGGTGATGAGATCGCAAGATACGATGTTGATGATGACTTAAAGGTATTTGTTTCAGGCTCATTTACCTTCTAATTCATACTCAGCATAGTATGAGATGCCAGTCATAGTAAAATATGTCTGGCATTTTTTCTCTTCATAAGTCTACAATAAGACATATTTGGGAGAATTAGCAAAATTATTCTAGGAGATCATATGACATCTAACACAGTTTTATCTATTGCTAGGTTAAGTATTTTTCTCCCATTAATTGCAGTTTGCTCAAATACCTATGCAAACGACAATCAGGATCTTCTGCAAGAAGATCTCGTCAATGGTTACAGTACCGTATACAGAGTAACAAAGACCATTTCCAAAAACGTTAAGTTTATCTCCACAAAATTTGATAAAGATCTGGATATTCTGGACAGCAGTATTCTTGATACTCCTGTAGAGGAGAGCGTTTTTCCAAATTCAGTCCGTGGCGTAAAAGAGGTTGCCAGACCTGGCGATTACGTTATGCTCAAAGGATATTTCTTCAGCAAGGCCGATGAGCTTGTCTATGAATTTCATGATGAGCAGGAAGATGCTCTTTTTGTTGAATTTGATGAGATCCCTGAAAACTTCATGCTGGGTGAGTATTTTCTCTTGTGGGCAAAGGTCACTAAAAATGAAAAACAGACCTTTATAAAGGGTCTGTCTTTATCAAACTAGTAATTTTCTTAATATCAGGCCTGCTTTTCTTCAAGACCTTTTTCAAGCCACAGTTTTGCAAGCTCAAGATTATCCTCATAGGTCATTGCGCCACCTGTGAAACCGGACTTGTGAATAAATGTCATATTGCTAAGACCGGTTGCTTCATCAAGATCCTTGTCATTAAGTCCTCTCCATGAAGCAGGGGCAGGAAGTCTGTTGGTGAAGCGCTGAGCTTTTGATAAAGGTAGTGACTGAACTCTCCATCGATTATTTCTATCTGGATATACGGCAATAAGACAGTCTTTGAAAACATCAGGATAATTTAGTACAGCCTGTGTCCATGGATATTTTTCATGCATAATCAGGATCTGTCCGCCTGTATATATTTCAAGAACCTTTGCAATGCCACTTTCAGTACAAATAGCATTAATTGAAGCAGATAAAAGAAGAGTTTTTAGTATTTTTACTGTCTGTAAAAATGCTTTATCCTGATCCTGTCCAACCTGGCTTGGAAGATTCATCATAGCTACAAGATACGGAATATCAGGGGTAGATGAATGAAAATCTGACAGTCTGTTTAAAACTTCCAACTCACCATCTGTTTTAGGAGCTGCAATATCATGTACATATGATGTAAGCTGGCCGTTGTCATTCAGATCAACTGGGATCATGATTTCTTTATCGATTCTTTCAAAAGCCATATCGATAATTTTTGCAGATGGAGTAAATTTAAGACTGGTTGTTGCTGCAACCTTCTTTAGATACTCTTTTCCGAACTTTTTCCACATAAGACCTGCAGTGGCATATTTGACACCATTATCTCTGCAGAGGGTAAATTCCTTTGAATGATGGTCAAAATGCTTGCTGTCATTTTTGTTTGAAACATCTATGACAATATCAGCTTTCTCAAGTTCAGTTTCATCCCTTGAACGTATAATAGTGCTGTTTTCGTGTAAGAATGTTAAAATAGCGCAGGCTGTTGTTTCATCGGCATGGAAACTGCCATCGTGAGTTGCAATTATCATATAGACTCCTTTGATCAACAGATTGTAGCATAAATATGCTTAATTTTTGTATTGAAGATTAACCTTAATCAAACTTTTCAGTAATAAAACACCATAAGTATCGGAAATATTCAAATGGCAAAGACAGTTTACCTAGCTCCTTTAGAAGGTCTTGCAGATGCTCCTATGAGAGAAGTTTTATGCAGACATGGTCATTATGACAGATGCTATTCTGAATTCCTTCGAGTAACCGATCTTGTAATGCCTGAAAAGACAATGATTAGAGAAGTTCCTGAATTCAATACAGGATGTAAAACTGCTGATGGTACCCCTATCGGTATTCAGTTTTTAGGTGACAACAAGGATACTATTTCAAAATCTGCTTTAAAAGCTTATAACCTTGGCGCCCGCTTTATTGATATGAATTTTGGTTGCCCATCAAGATTTGTTCATCACGGCGGTGCTATGCTTTTAAAAGAGCCTGAACTTATGCATTCAATTGTAAGTGAATTAAGACAGACTCTACCTGATGACTGTTCATTAAGTGTAAAGGTAAGACTTGGTTTTTCTGATCAGAGCGAAGCACCTGAAATTATAAGGAGCATCGCTATTGACGGTGTATCAGAGATTACTGTTCACTGCAGAACAAGAAAAGGTCTTTACAGGGATGATGCTTTAAACTGGTCTGCACTAAAGGATCTTCATGAGATTGCAGGCAGAGTGAAACTCATTGCAAACGGTAATATCAATTCCTATGAGGATTCTTTATTATGTCAGCAGCAGACATTGTGTGACAGCTTCATGTGCGGAAGAGGTGCTTTTAGTGTTCCAAATCTTGGTGCTGTTATCAAGGATAAGGCAAAACCTTACAGCCTGAGTCAGATCCTTAAGACTGATATTGAAGTAATAGAAACCTTTTCTAAAACTGATAGAACTCAAAAAGTTGTAATGGATAGGGCAAAACAGTTTTTAGGATATGCAAGAGCTCACAGAATTGAGTTAAAACCTTTCTTTTTAGTTTTCTGCAGATGTCAAAATATTAAGGAAGGACTAGAATTATTAGAAGAAAAGATAAAATCTGAGGAACAAAATGAATCCTGGAATAATTAAATTACTGTGCGCACTTGCAGCATCTGTCGTCGCATCATCTGCAATGGCAGATTTTAAAGTTGCAACCTATCCGCCTGTTCCTGAGTCCTGGTCTGTTACAATCGAGGGTAATACTGTTATTTATGAATCACCTGTCAGTAAGAAACAGACAACACCTCTAACAAAGATTTTATTTACATATACAAAAAGAACAGAGAATAAGAATGCAGAGCTTTTAATGCTTGAATATGTAAAAAAGCATGAATGCAAAGAGCCAAGTAAACTTGGTAAAGGTTTTTATACAGCCTCCTGTTCTGATATTGGCCGCGATGTTGTAATTGTTGGCGAGCCAAATAATATGTATCAGATAGAGATTGCAGGTGATTACAATTCTGTTGCTCTTGAGCTTATCAATTCCTATCTAAATGCTATTGTTGGTGGCAAGAAAACCTTTGAAGACAGAGATATTGGTGAAAACAAGGACTAGTCTAGTGAAGCCTTTTTTCAAAGGTTAGTGTAGACAGCGAATAATTTTCAAGAATACTCTTAATAAGTGAAAACTGTCTGATTAGATGAAAAGTCAGGCGGTTTTTCTTTTTTAGAATCAAAAGTGCGTTTCCTTCGTTTTCAGAAGACAGAGTAAAGCTCTTTGAGTTTGTCGCAGGATAAAGCGTTATACTGTCGCTTTGTTTACTGAATGTGACATTAAGATTAAGCACCTTTTCATCGAATGTAACTTCAATAATCTTTTTTATAAGAAGATCATCTATCTTATCTGTTGAAAAAAACATATCAGCGTTTTTTCCATCAAGCACAATTCCTCTGTAATAACAGTCATTGTTACATACTTCATGTTCTGTAAGGATCTTGAAAACTGCACTGTCAGATCCATCTATGCTTTTGATAATGCTATGTATATTTTCCATGTCATTATTCTATAGCAAAAACAAGACCAATCAAATTTAATAATCTGATTGAAATGAAAAGAAATAGATCAGGTGAATAGTGGTGAATTATTAAAAAAAAGAAATCGTTACGCAGCACAAAGTACCACATAATCAAATTCTCAGAAGACTGCCTCCAAAAAGGGCCGGGTTTTCCCGGCCAATGAGCTATAATGCTCAGGAGAGAAACCTTCTTACGGTTTATTCGTAAATTCTATTTATACTAGCCTCCCTGTAATAGAGACATTGCAATTGATGGTCTCTGGTTGGCCTGAGTCAAGATTGATGTTGCAGACTGCTGAATAATCTGCTGTGCTGCAAGATTTGATGACTCTTCAGAGTAATCGGTATCACGGATACGTGATCTTGCATCGGAAACGTTTTCTGCAACGTTTTCCTGGTTTCTGATTGTAGATTCCATACGGTTTTGTATAGCACCAAGCTCAGCACGCTTAGAATCTACAACATTGATAATTTTATCGATGGTTTCAATGGTATATTGAGCATTAGACTGTGAATAGCAGTTGAATTCATACTTACCGTTAGCATTTTTATAAAGACCGGTACTTGTTGCATCAGCTAAGTTAGTAGGAATATTAGTTTTTACAATATTACCTTGCTCTTTTACAATTCCTGATAGTGTAAAACCATTTGACATTGTAATTTCAAGAGTATCAAAGGCATAGGCACCAATCTGGAAGCTGATTTTACCTTCTGAATTTAGAACACCACCGTTATGAGCGCCGTTTGCACCAGCAATACACTGTCTACCACCGAAGGTTGTCTTACATGCTATACGTGTGATTTCCTGTGATAACTGGGAAACTTCTTCCTGAATTGCTTTTCTATCAATAGTGGTATTAGTACCGTTAGCAGCCTGAAGTGCTAAAGTACGGATACGCTGTAGCATTGATGTGGTTTCATCTAACGCACCTTCCATGGTCTGACACAGAGCAATACCGTCATTGGCATTTCTATTACCCTGTTTTAAACCATTAATCTGGTTTGTTAAACGATCTGAAATCTGTAAACCTGCAGCATCGTCCTTTGCAGAATTGATACGCAGACCAGATGATAAACGCTGGAAGGTTGTATCTAACGCTTTAGTAGCATTAGATAATCGTCTTTGTGAATTTATAGACGATGTATTTGTCTGTACATATAGTGCCATTTTTTTCTCTCCTAAATAATGCTGTTGAGCATTTTTATTTGTGTAAAACATAATGAATTATTCATGCCAACTTTTAAAAATAATTATTCAAAATTAGCTAATATACTGATAATAAAGAATAAAATTTGAAGATTAAGTACGATAAGAGATTTCAAAAATATGTCATTTTGGCTTTATGGCAAAAAATTGCCACAAATTTTTGCCATATTGCCATGTTTGCAAATGCCAAAAAATGAACAGCGGAAAAATTAAGATTTGTTATGCTTTATGACTACAGATAATAAGACAAGATTTTTTTGCTGTATAAGAGAATGTATATCAAATATCTTCTGTAGCAATTTGAACATTTGTTTTCTTGCAAAAGAGTGAGCAAACTGCAATACCTATTTCGTAGAGTAAAACAGCAGGAAGAGCAAGAAGAAGCTGACTTGTGACATCAGGTGGAGTGATTATTGCAGAAACTGCAAAAGCAGTAACAATGACATATCTTCTGTATTTTTTTAGAGTTGCAAGTTTTACTATTCCTGTCATATATAAAAAAACAACGATAACAGGAATTTCAAAACCAAAACCAAAAGCTATAAACATCTGCAGGATAAAACCAAGACTTTCACTAATATCAGGTGCAAACTGAACATTGTCTGGTGAAAAATTATCAATAAAGCTGAATACTAGTGGAAAAACGACATAATAGCAGTAAATCAGACCACAAAAAAACATAAGCAATGATATGAGTGCAAACAGCACAGTCAGCTGCTTTTCTTTCTTAAAAAGACCTGGTGAGACAAATCTCCACAAGATATACAGATTAAATGGTAAAGACAGTAAAAATGAACTAAAAAGAAGTATTTTTACAGGAACCATAACAGGAGATGTCACAGCTACGCTAAGAAACTGTCTGTCGGTACAGATAATATGGGAAAAAGGATCCATTAAAAAAGTGAAGAGCTCTTTTGTAAATGGAGATAATAAAGCTAAAGTTAGCAGAAATATCACAATCATTTTAATAATTGATGCTCTTAGTTTATTAAAATTATCAAGAAACGAGCTCATATATATCAGATATCCTTTTCTTTTAGCTGTGCCTTTAGATCTTTTAACTCAAGCTCTATTGCATCAATCCTCTTTAAAAAATCAACATCTTTGGTGATTGCAGATGAATTTACTTGTGTGTTATCAAAAGAACTGAGTGTTTTTGAAATCTCTGAGCCTAAAGGCTGCACCTTTGATGTAAAAACAGAGTTTGTTTCCGTAGAACAATCATTTTTTGTATCATTAAAAGAGCAGACATTATCATTTGAAGCATCTATGAAATTAAGCTCATTTTTAAGTTTTATATATTGTCTTTTTGCATTGTTTATAAAATCACCTGCTTTTACGAAAAGAGAGACTGTTTGCTTTGGACCTAGAACAAGTAAAGCTACAGCAACAAGCAAAAGCAGGCTTGGAAAAGAGAATCCAAACATTATGCTTTGTCTTCAGATTTGTCAGTTGTACTCTTAGGATCTGCGTTTAGGCTTTCTTTAAAACCTTTAACCGCACTACCTAGATCCTTACCAAGATCCTTAATCTTTGATGTTCCAAAAAGTAATGCAATTACTAAAAATACAATTGCCCAGTGCCAAATAGAAAAAGTACCCATAAAAACTCCTGAATAAAGGTCGCAATGCGACCTTTTATTAAATGTTATTAAATGAAAAGATTATTTTTCAATGCATAAAAGAGCTGCTTGTTTAGCTGCGCTGTAAGGATCAGAAGATACACTCAGATCGTTTTGGTATCTCATGAAACTGTAGTTTGCACCGATATAATTACGAAGAGAGTTGAATCTTAATCCATCAAGCTCAGAATTTTTCATGCCGAAAACATCAGTTGCAACCTTCTTTAGTGCAGCAATACTTTCTTTTGCAGCAGGAACGCTGAGCACAAAGTCATGATCACCTAAATGAACCAGGAAGCCTGCCTGTCTGTGAGGAGTATTAAGATGCTTTCCATCAGAGCTTAAAAGCTTCATTCTGACAGGATCTACCTGGCATAGAACAGCTGCAGCCTTAATATAATCAACTACAGATTTTTCGTCGTTTTCGCTGCCAGGATGATCGTGAGCGCAGGCCTGTGCGACGATAACATTAGCAGGAAGATTGCGATGTATTGATTCTGCTATTGAGAAAATATGATGTGCGCCAGTGCCACCAATCTGGTATTCATGTAAAGATGATCCATCTTTTTTCCACTGGAAAACGTATGGTTTTGCCAGATCATGTAAAAGCTGACCTGCTACAGCCTCATCATAGATAGCGTCGTACTTGTAAAACTTTTTGTATGATTCAAGAAGACTTAATGTAACCATTACGTTAACAGCTGTATGTGTTACAAGACCGCCAGGATATGCGTGATGGCTCTGATAACCACTGCCAGGAGCACTGAAAAATGGCTGTGGAGCTGCACCTGATAAATCAAATGGTGGCAGGAATTTATCATAAGGAGTCTTGCTTTCATCAATAAGATTTTGATTTTTTAGCTGACTGTAAACAGCTTTTTTCAGATCCTCATCTGCAAACTTAAAAGCAAATGTAGGTGCTGTATTGTTATAAATTGACAGAACCTTGTTTTTCAGATCCTGATTATGAATGGTGTCAATCACTGACATAAGGTATCTGAATGCATAACCTACAAGAGCAGATGATCTTGCAATTTCAACAGGATCTGTAGGAATACTGTCCAGTTTTATCTTTGCAATCTTTTCATTGTTCAATGCATAAGCTGGTGAGAAAAGAGAGCTGATACCGGTAACTGCAGTAGCGCATGCTGTAAGTTTTAGAAAATTGCGACGAGACAAGTCGGTTGTATTGTTAGACATAAATAAATCTCCAAAATTTGTTTCGCTAATATTGTCTTAATGCAATATTTAAGAATTATTAAGTAGATGTAATATTTGAGTGAAGATGTAAGGTATTTTGTAAAGGATTAAAAAATATAGATTGAAAAAAAAATTAAAAAAAATGTTGACAGATTAAAATTATGGTCTATAATGGCACACATCGGATGCGGGAATAGCTCAGTTGGTAGAGCATAACCTTGCCATGGTTAGGGTCGCGAGTTCGAACCTCGTTTCCCGCTCCAGATAAGATAGAAGAGCACTTGAAAGTCTCTTCTTTTTTTTACCCGTTCGTAACAAAAAATCTCCAAGACTCATAGCCTTTTGGAACTTTTCTGTCTCTGCTTGTATTTATCAGATCTTTAGTTTGTTTAATAAGATGAACTGCAATACAATGATCCTAATCAGACACGATTGCATATCACACAGAAAGCTTATTACAGGCTTTGGTTCAATTCTCAAGTGTGTAGTAGTGAAAGCGGTAGCGCAGTCTTACAACTCCTGCTCGTAAAGCCTCACAGCTTATAAGCTCTAAAGATTGTCCTCTGCATGGCAGTTCGTCAGAATTTCCTTTGTACTCAAAAATTGAGCTTACACCTGAAAGTCCGTCAAGTCCTGGATAAAGAACTATATAAAGTTCATCAATAAGACTTTGCTTTAGAAAGGATCCGTTTAAAACACCGCCTCCGCATAAAAGAACATTTTTCAGACCAAAATCTGAATAGAGGCTTGAAAGAGCTTCTTTTAGCTGATAACCATCAGCACCTGCAAAGGTATATGATATTTCTTTTTTTCTTAAAAATTCCAGATACTCTTCACTGGCACTATCATGACCTAGTACAACAAGCAGATCGTTTCCAAAGATATTGCTGCTCTCATAGGCTATTGTTCCTTTTGGATCAAATACAGCAGCGATTCTTCCGTGTTTTCTGATCCCAAGAAATGGTTTTGCCCTGTTTATTTTTGTGAAGGTATCATTACAGAATGTTTTATTACAGTGGTGTCTTAATACAGCACTACGACCAATAAGGCATACCTCAGGATTTATTGATGCTAAAGTTTCGTTATAGACATCAATCTGGCCTTCTCCGTTCTTGTCAAAAAGAACAGACCATCTTGATTCATCAATCCTGCCGTCAACCGAGCATTCCATAAGACAGGTTATTTTCTGCATTGTCATAGCTATGTACTTTCATTTTTTTGTGTATAGGCATAGTTTGACACACTTCTTTAAGTGATTCTAGGATCTTTTTTAAATAAATTCAGCAGCATTAACCTGTTTTATCAAAAGGCGCCTTAAACCAGATCATTCATGAATGATCCAAGGATTAATATTAGTCACTGGTATTTTCTTTTAATCTAATGTCTGTTGATAAAACAGCCATGACTTAACATGAAAAAGCAAAATCAATGACAAAAGAGCATTGCAAAACAGAACATCTGTAGTTTTTTTAGGCTTGAGAGAAGAACCTTCAAAATGCCATCCTCTGCAAAACAGTCACTCTTAGCAGTTAGCCACTGTATCAGAATCATCATGTTTTTCAGAATAAGGCTGTCAATTGTCAGATCACACGTTTTGTTAATGTAACACCAGCCGATCTTGCTGCATCTCCTGTTAGTGCTGTAACGGATCCTATATGCATATCTTTTGCACCATTTCCTGTATATCTGACAAGTGAGCCTATCAAGGATGGAAGATAACCTGATACACAGAAGATAAAAAGTGCAGTAAACAGAAGATAGATAAAGTCATCAATTACAAGCGGATCGGCACTTGTCTGTCTTTGCTCAAAGGATAACATTATTCTCTCCAGTAAGGATGTAGTTGCCTTGAATATAACATTGTAGGTCATAAGAGAGAGTGCAAGGGATATAACCGTTTTCAGATAGTTTGCAGCAAAGATCCTTGTTTTGCTGTATGCGCCAAATCCAAGAACAATGACACCGATAGTACAGAGTACATAGGCTCCAATGAATGTTGCACAGTAGCGGATGACTACAAGACAGAGAAGTATCATAAACACGAATGTTATTATTCTGAACATGACAGATACTGATGTAGACAGTACCATCGAATTTAAGATGTTTGATATTCTGCCTGTAATATTGAATATAAGATCGATAAGTTCAGATGGTCCTTGCTTTTCACTAGAAACAATAGAGCATAATGAGTCTACGATACTTATGCCAATAGTCTCTCCATTGTTGAGTAAGAAAAGATATATACCAGTTATAAGAGTAAGTTTTACCATCTCAAGAGAAAAACTCATATAGTTTCCTGAACGGAAAATAAGTTTTAATCCCTGAAGGACAATTGCAATTGGCAAAAGAAGAAAAAACAGTCTTGTTGCAGCCTGTTTTATAGGCTCAGCTGTAAGTCTTACCTCATTTATAAAATGCTCTGACAGAGAGCTTAGAATATTATCAGCATTTAGTGCCTGAGCTGATGAGATCCCAGGAAGTAAAAGTACTGTTAACAGGAGACATAGACTTAATATCCTTTTCATTTTATATCTCCAAGCATGACAGACATATGATCAGATCGGACATTGGTATCTGCTTTCATCGCTTTGCTGTCTGCAAGGTCGGTAAGATGAGCTTTTTCCTTTTCATTTGCTATCATCTGAGCTTTGAGTTTTGCAAGATTGCTTATCTGGGTATTTAAAGATACAAGGACATTTGCCTGTGTTGTACTTACTTTTGTCAGTGCGTCAATTGAGCTGTTCAGACCTTCACTGCTCTGAGCCTCCAATGAAAGTTCATTCAGTTTGTCAATGCTGTCTATAAGCGTTGACTGTGTGTTCTTTGCATTCTCCTTTATAAAGGTTGAAAGCTCAAGATCGTTTTTCTGCAGGAGAGTATTTATCTTTTTGAAATTGCACTTTCCGTCAGATAAACACGATGACCAGGCCAATGCTCTTTGTTCATCAGCACTCATTTCAGATTGTGTCTGTGAATTTCTTGCAAATGCATAGCTCGCCTCAAGAAGCAAAAGGTAATCCTTTGTAAGGCTCTTAACCTTCTCCCAGGATTTCTTGTTATAAAAAGTGCTGTTTTTCTCATTTTTTCTGTTCTGCTCATTTATGCTGTTTTTAAGTTCACTCAGATCTTTTGTATTTTTATCAGACATCTGCTTTAAAACATCAAGACCTTCATTTAACTGACTGATAATTGAACTTGTCTTTGCCACAACCACTGATGATGTGTATTCTCTGCAAAAGGCAAAAGAACAGAACAAAGAGAAAAAAATTGCACAAAAAAGTTTTAATTTCATATAACTAACCTTTGTAAGGTCCTTTAAAGTAGATATCTTTTGTAATTGCTATGCTGAACATAAATCCTGGTTCAACATCAAGTGTCGGCGAAAAATTTATACTCTCTGTTAAAGCCTTGCTTGATGAGGTTGCAACATTATCAACAAAGTTTTTTGAGCTCCTTTTTACAAAGGATGAATGATCCCTTGAATAGATGTATTCATCAGCGGTTATTTCCTGTGTGCTTTGAATAGTGGATATAAGAAAACCAGATAAAAGGTTTTTTAAAAAGTGTGTATCAACATTTGCATCAATTCCTGCATATCCATCAAGTGACTGACCCGGCATTGCACCTAAATTCAATGAGCTGCCGTCTGGAAAAATAAGTCTTGAAAAACCGGCAAACAGTCTTTGAGCATTCATTTTTACATCAGATGAATACATACCAATCACTTTTGTGCCTCTTGGTATGAGCAGATATCTGCCTTTTACTGAATCATATATATCCGATGTGACAATGGCTGTTATCTGTCCTGGAAGTTCAGAATTAATGCCTGTTATAAGTCTTGCTCTGATAACTGATCCTTGAAAAAGTGCAAAAGGACTTTTTAAAGGCTCAACACTGTGATCAAGTACATAATCAGAATTTTCAAACATTGAGTACTTATCTGATAGAGGATTATTCACACTGCCATAATTATTCTTAAGATTGGATTCAATACTGTTTCCTTTATCCATGATTGAGCTGCCTGATAAGAGAGTACCGTCAGTACTACCTAAAGTATTCAGTGAGACTGTACTTTTAGCACTCAACGCCTTTGAAAACTCCTGTTTTCGATAGGATCGTCTCTTAAAGTTATCTTTTTTACTGTTTTCTCCTTTTGTTCTATTTTGATTGTTGTCAGGTACAAAATTTGCCTCATCATTGTAGTCATCTTCATATAAAGAGCTGTTTGAATCAGTCTGTTCTTCAATTAACGGCAGGCTGTGTTTCTCCTTGTACAGAGTGTAGTTTTTATAAAATTCTTCAAGAGATTCTTCTTCGCTGTTTTGTCGTTTTGCTTTTCTATCCTCAAATTTTTCTTTATTCTCATAATGAGCATCTTGCGTATCTTGAGAGCGTTGCTCATCAAATTGAGCATCTTCAATGTTGTCAATTGTATTTTCTGCTATATCATTTATTCTCTCAATCTGTTCATCAAGACTTACTGTGTTTTCATCAATTACTGTTGTTTCTGCCTCTTTTTGTTCATAAAAGGTAGTACAGGTAAAAATAATGATTAAAAAGGTTATCAGTACACCTGAATAAAGATATTTCCTGCTTACAGTTTTCATAGCTTTATCTGACAATCCTTATATTATGATCGTCCCCGTCTTTTTTTATTTGCAGTAAAAGCTCTTTAAATGCGCCATCTGCAATGATGCTGTTTCCTAATACCCTGTAATTGACCGAAGACTTATGCTTCTTTCCTGTTCCGTCATTTTGAATGCAAAAAAGTAAAGGCGCCTCTTCAAGTGAGCTTTTGTCTTTCAACTCAATAATGGTTCTGCCACCGCTAAAATATCCTTCTATAAATGAGCTTTTATTATCTAAAACCGTATAGTTGAATGTCGCTGTTGAAAAGTTACTGTTACTCTGTATGGTATTTTTGTTATATGTTTGATCAGTATTCTGATAGGGAATATCATCTGATATGTGAGTATCCTTTGCAAAACTGTCATTATATGAGTTTTGTGAAAACTTCTTTTTTGCGTTTTCAGGATAATAAAAATGAACAGACTGCATAAAATCAGATGAGGTGGATTTTAATCTTATATGATATGTTCTCTTGTCTGTTGTGATGACAAGTGAGGTTTTAAGTCCTGTATCAAGAGGCTTTACAATAAGATGCTCAACAAAACCACTTTCATTGCCTGATTTTGCATATTCAACAGACCATCTTGCACCGTCTCCTAACTGTACTGAATTTATGTGCTCATTTTGCTCCATTGCAATATCTGTAAGTTCTAGTATTGCGCATACAACAGTTGGGATTTGAGATCCGTAATTGAATCTTACAGTTCCCGGCATAATTGCAAAACCACCTTTAGAATTTCTGTCAAAGCTGTTTAGCTTTTTTAATGTGGCATTGTCCCTTTCATCAAGATATGTTCCGTTATCAGCTGCATATTCATCTCTTAATGTATCTGAAAAAACAGTAATAGAGCAGAATAAAAACATAAGGACGATAGATTTTTTTAACATGTTATACCTTTGAAATTATCTTTGATACTCTGATATCGTTAATAAAGATCCCAAGTGGATTAAGTCTAAGTGTTTCAAGATTCTTTGCGTTTACCTTCTTTATCTCAAAACTCAAGAAAGCCTTGTATCTTTGACTTTTTTCCTTGCTGTTTACTGAAAAATCCACCTGATAGTGCCTTTGTGATAACGCACTTACAGTTTCAATAGCCACATCCTGAATATTTTTCTGCAGGCTATTATCCTGATAGTGTCTGTCGATTTTTCCTTTAGCTTCGCTTTTCAGATTTGTCGATGCATATACCTTTTTTATAAGAGCAATGTTCTGCTCTCTGTCAGATGTATTTGTATACATTGATTCAATATATGAGCAGATAAAATCTGTTATCGCCTGAGGCGGGATTTTCAGATCTTTTGGTATGATCTGTGTTTGTATAACAGCACCACTCTTGTCGAGCATTACAATGTAGGGAATGAATCTGTCCTTTTTGCACTCATCAATATAGGCAATACTGATACAGAAAAGCAGCATAAGACTTGTAAAGGCTAAAGCATATGGAAGAAACATCTTCTTTAATTCATAGTTAATAAAATCAAAACGCCTGATTCCAATACTGTTTGTGATTTTCTTTTTTAAAGACATACAGCCTCCAAAGAACAGCTGTCTTCATCATTTGCCAATCTTTCTTTGTCTATACCCAAAAGCTCCTTTTCCTTATCAGATAGAATCAGGCGAAATGGCATGAAAATATCCCCCTTTTGTAAAAAGAAATCCTGTTTTTCTCTGCCGTTTGCAATTTCATGTATTTCACGTTCATTAAGATTCATCTTTTCATAGTGTTTTTTCATATGTGCAGCCTGAAGGGCTGAATTTGGCAGATATACTCTTGTCTGAACGCAGTCAAGAATATCCACAAAGTTGGAGGTCATACTTAAATCTGTAATTGACTGTGTTGCCATAATTAGAGTTACGTTGTGTTTTCTGAGTGTTTTTATCCACATGATTAGCTCTTTGTTGAAATAATCATCCTTGAGCATCATCCAGGCCTCATCAATGATGATTGCACTTGCTCTGTGTTTTTGTACGCTGTCATTTATAAGATTGAAAACAGCCTTTAAAGTTGGATATAGATGACTCTTTTCTCTTGAGAATAACTGTGCACATTCAAATACTGTAAGCACATTTGTAAACTCAGTATTGCTATCTCCATCTAAAAGAGCATTTTCTGCTTTGCTTTTACAATACTGCTCAATGATCTTTTTTATATTTATGCTTGTAAGCACTGAGAGAAGATCACTTAAAGAATGTCTGTATTCTGGCATCTTGCTAAGAAGCTCCAGGGCAAGCCTGATTTCCTGCCTTTCATCAATGCTAAGTACATATCTGTTGTACTCAAAAAGACTTACCAAAAATTCAAATGCATCTGTAAACTTATCCTCACTGCCAAGATCGAAAAGAGGACAAAGAGATATATCCGATCTATCATCTAAGCATATATGCGCACCTTCAATATGAGAGCAGAGCTTTTTGAGAGAATACCCCTTGTCAAAACAGAAGATATGCATATCCTCATACTGTAAAAGAGCAGGAATGAGCGATCCTAGAAATACTGATTTTCCTGCACCTGTAGGTCCAAGAACAAGGCAGTTAGCAAGCTCGTTTATGTGCAGATTAAGATTTGATATTCCGTTATCAAAGCTTTTTACTGTCATCAAAGATGGAGCCCTGTCTCCAAAGAATTTTGTATTTGGAGAGTATTTTTCACCTTTAAAGCTTGTATTTAATGGAAGAAAGTCTGCAAATACCTCATTGGATATCAGAGCGCGTCTTACATTTTCTGTACAGTGACCCGGCAGTGAGCCAAGATATGCATCTGTTGCATTGACTGACTCAATTCTTGCACCAAAACCTAAAGAGAGAATTAACTTTGCCGCCTGTTTTGCCTTTCTTTTAAGTTCATACAGTTTTCTGTCATAAATGATTATGCAGCCTGTATAAGTACCAAAGATCTTGGCATTTTTATTTAGTTCTGTTTTTGCATCAGATACGTTCTGCTCCTGTTCAACCGCATCTGCGTTTTGTGTAACAGGAGACTCTGAAAACATACTGAAAAGACCTCTTTTTTTCTGAGCCCAGAATCTTCTGTATTTTTCTAAATGAAGATTGCTTTTTAATCTGTCAAAAACAATATATCTGCTTGAATAGCGATACTCAAAATCAAGCTCTGATAGAGCATTCAGTATGCAGAACTCTGATGAATTAGGAAAACCTTCAACTGCAACAACACCTATATATTTGTTCGCTATCTTTGGAAACATTCCTGATTCAAAATCGCTATCAGACAGCACCATATCAAGATAGAAATCCTGTTTTGGAAGCATGAGAGGAGTGTGGTTAAAACAGATGCACTCTCTTAAAAAACTTAAGGATTCATGAGATTTGATGCCGGTGAAGTTTTTATAGGTACATTCTCTTAATTCAAAGGATGTGCTTATTCTCTGAAGAACTCTGTCTGTTTGTGTTTTAAAAGCCTCAAGAAGCTCGCTGATAGTTGTATCCTCCTCAACACCTTTGTTATTTGAAAACAGCTTTGTAAGAGTCTGTGTATCAAGAGTTCCTGCAAGTGAGGTTATACAAAGATAATAATCATTTTTATAGCATACATCCTGCTTTAAGGTGTCCATTCTTGAGCAGAAAAGCTCTTTTGCCTTCACTGGACCATGATAAGTGCTCTCTGGCTTTATATAATCGTTATCCTTTGTTCTTATCACATCAAAATTGATAATGAAACTGCTGTTAACCTCCTTTATGGCATCACAGACAGATTGCTGTTTCTTTTTGATGAAAATAGGATCTTCAAAGCTGATGCACTGCGCCTCAATTTTATAAACCTTCATGAGCGCGCCGTTCTTGAGTATGATTATATTGTCAGGGCCTAATAATGCATAATCAATCAGATCAGTAAAAGCATTCTTTTTTACTGCTTTTTTGTCTTTTAACAACAGAACCTTAAGGCAGAGTACAGCAATTAAAAATGTTGTGACAAAGCCAATAGTAAGCATAAAAACCACGTACTGAGCCATTATTTTCTGTATCCTGTAGTGAATATGTTTCCATGAGCAAGATAGTTCTCTTTGTATCGTATGTTTCGCATATATACCTTAAAGAGCATAGGATCATTTAGCTGCATAAGATAAAGTGCTGTATATCCCAGGCAAAAGAGAAAAAATGATAGTAAAAAGCCTTTAATACTCAGACTTATACTTGCAATGACAATGCATAAAAACAAAAGACTCATGCAAAGCTGTCTGTCTGCAAGTAAAAAAGTCTGATTTCTAATTAAAGACTGATAGATATCGTGTTTTGTACCCATCAGCACATCCTTGAATATTTGTCTATTGATGCTTTTGAGTAATCAATATATAAGGAAATATCAGTGTTTTTTGTTGCAATCTGATTATGATCTTTTAGTAAATTCTCCTTTTTATAATCATTGTTTTTATGAACACTTACGCCATCATCAATGCATGCACCGTTGAAAACACCGGTCATTATGCTGTTAGCACCAAGGATCATGCCGACAACAAGCACAAGATAGACAAGGGATTTTACAAATCGGCTTATTTCACCACCTGCAAAAATAAGAGTCATTCCTGAAGATACGATGCCAATAAGCGCAACAGAGCGCGCAACAGGTCCTGTAAGTGACAGCTGAATATCCTTAAGATAACTTTCATAAGGGAGTGTTGTTGAATTTACCTCAGATGCGTTTGCATCATTTAAAAAAAGTAAAAACAAAAGCGTTAGCGAAAATGCTATGAGTGTACCTTTCATATAAGATTTTCTCCTAGGAGTTCTAATTTATATTTTTTATCTTCAAAACCGTTAACCTGATAAATACAGTGCACGTGTCTGTACGGTGCTTTTTTTAGTACAACAATCGCATCGATTGATGTTCCTATAAGTCTTTCAATGCCTGATGGAGCATTTGGATTTCTGCTTATAAGAAGCTTTAATCTTTCAAGTGCCTGGATTTCATTGCCTGCATGCATAGAGCACATGGCTCCATCATGTCCTGTACTTAAGGCATCAAGCATATCAAGTGCCTCTTTTGAGCGTATTTCACCTACGACAATTCTGTCTGGTGACAGTCTTAAACTCGCTTTGACAAGATAGGACATATCCGCATTCTTTGAGGTATACAGACTTACACAGTTTTTTCCGTTTATCTCAAGCTCCGGCGTATCCTCAATTGTTATAATTCTTGACTGTGCATCATTGCAAAGAACAAGTCTTAAAAGTGAGTTTAAAAAAGTTGTCTTCCCGCAGGCAGTCTGCCCGCATATAAGAAGATTCTTTTTACTTAAGATCAGCTTTTTTAAAACCTCATACAGTTGCTCATTTATAAAACCCTCACTTAGCAGTTCATCAATACTGATAGTTAGAGTATTGAATGATCTGAGACAAAAAACAGGAGCCTTAACAAGAGGGGGCAGTACTGCTGCAAAACGGACCTTAAGAAAGTCTATTTCGCAGTCAATTACAGGACTGTTGTTAGGTATTTCCCTGCTGTTTAATGAAGCTATGCTTCTTATAATGGCTGATGCCCTATAGGTATCAACGCAGCCTACCAGCTCTAAATGACCGTGACTGCACTTTACAAACATTTTTCCGTCAGGATTGAGCATAAGCTCTTCAACTTTCTTCTCAAGAATCGAGTTGACCAGATCTCTTCCTAGCAGTGAGTAAAGTGACTGTCTTATTCTGTCCGACTGAATGTTTTCTTTTTCAAACATACAAACACCTGTTTTTAACGCAGGCATTATTGCACTTGATTATTTTTGCCTGTTTCAAAAGATGCATAATCTGCACTGATGGTGTTTAACAGTTTGAATTAAAAAGAAAAAAGGATAATCTTTTTTAAGAAACGTTTTGATTTATATATGTGTGTGTACTGTGTGTGCGTTAAATGCGATATTTAATTTTGTTTTGACGATTCACATTGTAAAGAATAGAATTTAAAGGATCATATTTGTCTTGGATAGACAAATCGTATAAACAAAAATATAAGGTGAAATTATGTTCTGCTCTAAGTGTGGTGCCGATAATCCAGATGGTGCAAATTTCTGTATAAAGTGCGGTCATGCTTTAAACTTTACAATTCCTGAGAATAAGGTAAATACTGTACCAGCTGCAAATCAGTCACTCATAAATGAGACTCAAAACTGCAATTCTCTCATGATAATTGGCTTGATTTTTTCTCTTCTCAATTACGTACCATACGTAAATATCATGAGTTGTATTGTTTCTTATATTGTTACTATTCTTGGAATGTGCAAGGTAATAGCCTTCTGTCAGAAGTATGTCAGTTTTGATTCAAATGCAGCAATGATAGAGAAAATGACACGAACACTTCGTCTTCATTACATTATTACACTTGTTTCAGCATTTTTCGTTCTGTTTATTGCCGTGCTGTTAGTTTCATATTCTGCTTATGGCGGTCTGCAAGCCCAAAATGATGATGTAAACCTGTTTCTTGGTTTATGTATTGTAGTCTTGCTAATCTACAACTGTGCAATTTCTATTTGGTGCCTTGTTCGCTGGTTCACTATCAGAGAATTTATTCTTGGTGCTAAAGCGCAATTATCAAAAGCTTAAAACAGATTCTTTTAAATATTTATTTTTTAACCACCAAAAAAGATCAGTAAGATCAATTTAGGTGTTTTTTTTTATTAGCCAAAATCAACATCTTATCTTAAATATTTTAGGAATTTTGTATCAAGCGTCTTTGACTAAGCAGTGATACATCACTAAAATAGAAGATAGTTAAATATTACGGATAAAGAATATGAGTGATAATAAATTTAAAAGACTACCATATGGTACAGAGGAATTCTCTGTACTTAGAAAAGAGGATTACTATTATATAGATAAATCCTTATACATAAAGAATGTTTTTGAAAACTCAGCTTCCGTTATCCTTTTTACAAGGCCAAGACGGTTTGGTAAAACTCTTTTAATGGATATGTTCTCTTCATTTTTAGCTATAGCTGAAGATGGAAGTGATAACAGAGAATACAAAGAAAAACTCTTTGAAGGTCTTGAGATTTTTAAAGATAAAGAATTTACAGATAAATACCTAGGACAGTTCCCTGTTATTTCTATTTCTCTTAAAAGCGCTTATGGAGAGACTTTTGAACAAGCCTATGATGCATTAGCACGTATCGTAGTAAGGCTATTTTCTGGTTTCGACTTTTTATTAAACAGTAAGAATCTGTTAAAAGATGAGATTGAAAACTATAGAAAATATCTAAATAGAGAATTTCTGTGTGATATAAATTCTATGGGATATGTAAAGGAAGCTTTAGAATTTCTATCAACTTGTCTTTATAAGCACTATAAAAAGAAAGTCATACTTCTTATAGATGAGTATGATGTACCTTTAGCAAAGGCATCAGAGAAAGGTTATCACGATGAGATGGTAACTCTTATAAGCCAGTTCTTTGATTTCATGAAAATCACACCTAATAACAATAGCACAGAATATCCAATTAAAAAGATAGTACTCACAGGCTGTTTAAAGGTAGCAAAAAACAGTATCTTTACAGGTGTAAACAACCTTTATGTGAATACAATTCTGTCAGAAAGTCAATCTTTTGATTCAATGATAGGATTTACAAAAGAAGAGACTGTAAAGATATTAAAGGATTATGAGCTTGAAGAGTATACAACGCTGGTTAAAGAAAACTATGATGGATACAGATTCAATGAAAAAGAGATGTTCTGTCCATGGGATGTAGTTAACTTTATAGCAGAGTCATTAGATAAGATAGGCTCAGGAAAAACAATAATACCAGGAAACTACTGGATAAACTCAACATCAAGCAACGCATTATTATCATATGTTGGATATCTTACAGATAAAGATAATGAGAATATGCAAAAGCTTATGGATGGTGAGTGTATAGAGACCACCATCAATGATTCAATGAATTATGATGATTTAGCTATGCACAAAGCAGAGGATTTCTACACATTATTACTTTTTACAGGATATCTTACAGTAGTTGGGTATAGACCAGAGAATGTTGCAGGTGGAAAACCAAAGACTATCTATTCACTTAGAATTCCAAACCTTGAAATAAGAGAATGCTTTATACAAAATATCAATGCTCACTTTGATACTATAGTAAATCAAGGAGAGAATAAGGCAAAGCTTATAGCAAAAGCATTGTTTGAAGGTGATAGTGAAAGTGCATCAGATAACATATTTGACCTTTTAAAGTCATATGTATCAATAAGAGACTTTGCAACCAAGGCAAAACCTGAGAACTTCTATCATGGGTTCTTATCAGGAGTATTTACAAACTGTTCTAACTTCATAACTGACTTTAAATCAAACAGTGAATCAGGTAATGGCTATGCTGATTTAATGTTCATGAATGAAAGAAAAAAGAAAGTAGTTATCATTGAGATAAAAGCATCAAAAAATGATGATGACTTAATACAGGATACTAATGATGCTCTTTTACAGATAGAAAAGAAAAAGTATTACGAGCCATTCTTAAAGAAAGACAGCATAAATACTATCTACTGCTATGGCATCAGTTTCTGTAACAAGCAGTGTGAAGTTTCTTGCAGAAAAATAAAATGATCCTTATTTTTGGAGAGATGAGCGTGAATACATAGAATTTTTTCTTAGTTCACTCACCTCTCCTAAGGCATCTTCAAGTTATGACAAGAGAGCCTAATTTACTTGATTATTCCAAACTTCTTCAATTTTTGAATAAAAACTTTTTTTGTAGAGTGTTTTGTCGTTAGATACTTCAAAAGACTCTCTTTTTTATCTTTCATTTCATTGATTTGGTAAAGATTAAGAAGGATTAGTATCCAGTTGATTATATTTTCATATAGGTTTGGTCTTCTTGAATCTAGTGCGCTTTCAATAAGAGCATTAAAGTTTTTATCAATTTGTTTGAATAACTCTTCTTCATAGTTATTTTGAATTGAAGTATGTTTTTGCCAATGCTTCAGTACCACTTCACTTGTTAACTTATCATTGAGAAGCTCCGCTTTTTTTAGCGTGTAAGTGTAACCGCTAAAGGCTAAAATAGGATACAAAGTAAATATATTTGATAGCGTTGAGCTTGCAAATTCAAATGATCTTTTTGGACAGTATTTCTTTGATAAGACAAGATATCCTAACAGAAGACTAGCATAAAGCAGTGATCCTTTGAAGTTTTGATATGTAAGTTGTTTATTTTCACAACGGCTGAATTCAAAAGCTCTACCATCGAGGATTTTCATTAAGAGATATCCATTAAAAGAATAATTGTCATAAAATCCACTTAATTGGAGATCACAAAAATCCAGATCTTTTTCTGAACATTTATCTTTTTTATGTTCATTTTCATAAATGTTTTGAATAATTGCATCATATTTATGGAAGTCTTCAGAATAATATCGAAGCTTTAGGTAATTTAAAGGACATGCATTTAATGAGAACAAATCAACACATAACTTTTCAAGATCATTTTGTCTTTTCAGTTTATTTGCTAACAAAATTCCAAGTTCTGTAATCTGCTCTTTTTCATAAAATTTTGGTGGTATTTCAGGAACACATTCTAATACTAAAGATAAAACTGAGGACAGAGCATTTTCTTTCTCATCAGATCCTTCTGGTATTGATGAGATTGTTGTTTTTTCAACAAGTGACATAATGTGTTTATACATTATTTCAGGATATGTTTTAAGATATTTTTTTGCTTCTGATACAACGACCATTGGATCTGAAATGTTTTCGATTAGATCCTTTATCAACGAAGATTTGCTATAGGAATCTTTTTCCTTTATAAGTTCAGCCATGATTTGAATATAGAATTCATCAAGTTCCTTTAAGTCTATATGCTTTAATTTCTTTAAGGAATTAAAAGGTAAGGACAAGCAGTTGTCTCTGTCAGTTAGCAAGTTCATTGTAACTTTTACTCTATTTTCAGGAGAAAAATTGAAATAGATAAAAGGTAAAACTTCACTAAGTACACCTGATATATCATCTTGACTAACTATTTCATAATCAGTTAAATCACTTATTGTAAGAATATTGAGACCATGCATATCAGGTAAATCACCTTTAACTGGTATCTTGAGATTTATTAAGGTATTAACTAAAGGCCAACCTTTGTCGAATAATTCATATTCGTAGCATTGATGAATGACGTAGCATGCTCTTTCAATCTTGTCTAGAAGCTCTCCGTCATCAGAAAAATCGAATGAATCCTCATCTGGAAGACCATCATAAACATAATCGAAATCTTCATTGTATTCACTGTCTATATAAACAGTCTTAGGATCTAGTGTTGAAAAATATTTAACGAGGGAGTCTATTTCTTTTAAGATGTCATTTTCAATTTCAGTATCAACAAGATGTACTTTATTAGAAAATTCATTTTTTTCTGATATGAGTTTTTTTAAAAAGGTATCTCTTTCTTTTTCAGGTAAATTTCTTGCAAATTCTCTAATAAAATATTGCAGTGTTTCTTTGTTTTTATCAAAGCATGCATTGTCGATGTCATTAAGGAAAGATTTTAAATTCATAATATAACTCTATATTGTCTAAGAAATGCTTCTTATTATAAGTGATATTAATAGAGTATTTGCAACAAACGCAGACTCACCGGATAAAACTATTTAAGATCCTAGCAGAGGTTTAGATGATGAAACAAAATCAAAGATTATTGCAAGAAAAAGAAATGGTTTTGGCAAAGCTCTTGGCGATATTGTATTAGCAAATGGTCTTACAAGTGAGAAGCTAATTAAGAATATTGTCTCTCAGGCTTTTGTAGAGTCTGGTTATAGAATTGTCACAGAAGATCCAGATGGCAAAGCTGTTCATGTAGATATTGTTGTTGATAAATTCTGGGGTAATTAACAGTTTTATTAAAAATATAAATAGTTTATAATATCTAAAATTATTTTTTTAGATTTAGATTTATGAACAAGATTATTTCAATAGGACAAGCAGCAAAATTATTAGGTGTTCATGTTCAGACGTTAAGAAATTGGGAAAAGTCAGGTAAATTAAAACCTGACAGTATTTCTCCTGGTGGTACAAGACGATACAACCTTGAACATATTCTTCAATTATCTGGTAAAGAAATACCAGTTCAAGGTGATAACAGATATACTGTCGCTTATGCTAGAGTAAGCAGTCACGATCAGAAAGATGATTTAAAAAGACAGGCTCAGGTTCTTGAATTATACTGTGCTGAGCATGGTTATCAGTTTGAAATGATAACTGATCTAGGATCAGGAATGAATTATTATAAGAAGGGGCTGACATCTTTAATCAATAAGATTTTAAATAATGAAGTGAAAAGACTGGTATTGACGCACAAGGATAGATTACTAAGATTTGGAGCAGAGCTTATATTCTCAATTTGCGAAGCTAAAGGTGTAGAGGTGGTTATTATTAATCGAGGAGAAGATAAGCCAAGTTTTGAAGAGGATTTAGCAAAAGATGTTCTTGAAATCATAACAGTATTTTCAGCAAGATTGTACGGAAGCAGAAGTAAAAAGAATAAGAAATTATTAGATAGATTAAAAGAAGCAGCAGAAACTGACAGGTAATAGAAAGAATGATTGTAGGACAGATTATAGAGCTAAAAGCAAACAATAAGTTTTTTACTTATTGTCGAAAAGCTTTTGGAGTCAGAAGATTTGCCTACAACTGGTGCGTAGAAAAGTTTAATAAGGATTATGCATCACACTGTGCTGCAATGAGGCAATACCAAAAAGAGCTTTGTGAGTACAAAAAGTCCCCACTCAAAGCTACTGAGGCACCAGTAAAACCAAAATTACCTACATGGCAGGACTACAAAAAAGAGTTTAATGCAATCCGTAAGGAAAAATATCCTTTTACATACGAGGTAACAAAATATGCCTCACAGCAGAGTTTCATTAATTTTGGACAAGCAGTATCAAAATACTTTAGTAATGTAAAAAATAAGAAGAACAGCAAAAGGAAGGTCGGTTTTCCTGCATTTCAAAAGAAAAGCTATCATCGAGGCAGTTTCTACATTGGAGGAGACCAAGTAAAAATTGTTATAGGGAAAACATGCTCAAAGAAGTTAGAAAATCACAGTAATAAACAGTATTTGAATATACCAAACTTCGGATACGTACAGCTGAAAGAAAAACTCAGATTCAATGGACACATCAACAGTGTAACAATCTCCCAGAGAGCGGACCGAATTTTTGCATCATTCAGTGTAGAAATATCTGAAGAAGAATATCAAAGAACACATAAGGCAGCAGTGCAAAATAATACTGCAGTTGGTATTGATTTAGGAATAAAATCCGCACTGATGTTATCAGATAGAATCAGTATTGACGCACCAAAACCATTAAGGAAAAAGCTTAGAAAACTTGCAAAATTACAACGACAGCTTAATCGAAAGAATCACCCAAGAACCAAAGGTGATAAGACGAAGGTGTCTTGTAATTATATAAAGCAATCTAAAAAAGTAAGTAAGCTATATTGTTCTATCACCAATATACGAAATGATTTTACTCAAAAGATAACAACAATTCTGGCTAATCACTATGAATACATCTGTATGGAAAATCTAAACGTAAAAGGGATGATGGCGAACAAAAAACTTGCCAGGGCAATAAGTGATATTGGCTTTTACAAGATTAAACAAAATCTTAAATACAAAATGGAAAGTAAACATCGATTTCTACAAGAAGTTGATATGTTTTTTGCAAGCTCAAAGTTTTGCAGTAAATGTGGTGCACTAAAAAAAGAATTAACACTCAAAGATCGAGTCTATGAATGTCCTGAATGTGGAATAACTATAGACCGTGATTTGAATGCAGCAATAAACCTGAGACAACAGATAAAAAACGTAGGAGCAGCTAGCTCCGAACTTAAGCCTGTGGAGCTGACGGCTCTGTTATCTGATTTAGTAATAAATGAGATAGCAACCAGCAGTTGTGAAGCAGGAATTAGGTTAAAAGATTATAATTATTAACAATTTGTATAATTTTATAGTTTTTTATAGATCCTAATTAGCGGCTGGTTCTCTCCTGGTTTTTGGACTATTAGTGTATATGCAAATACAGAGCTTACACTTGATATGAAACATGATTTAAAATCAGAAAAAATCCATGTATATCAGACAAAAAGACGTCGCTCACTTGCCGCAACAGGAAGCCTATGGCAAGATGTATTTTTAAAAAATCTCTATGATGTAAAGATGGACATAAGAGATAAAATTCAGAGATCTGAATTGCTAAAGTAGTTTTATATAAGAATATCAAAATAGATTCTTTCAGAAGACAAAATGAGGACTAAGTCCTCATTTTTTTGGCCTAATGTTGTTTTTTCGTTAGTTTAATAAAACAAGAAGTCCCCACTTAAATAGTATGCACCCCGTTATTGATCACATGATTGATAATGGGGGGCTTAAAGTGGGGGTGAATGTTTCCTACATCTTATGTCCCATTTCATAGGAGTGCTCGTGTACGTCTGTTACAGCACGTCCTGATGGATCGTTCATCTGAGCAAACTTAGCATCCCAGGCAATTGCAGTTGGGGTAGAGCATGCAACTGACTTACCATAAGGTACGGTCTTGACGGCAGATGGAAGTTTGAACAGATCTTCAAAGATTTCTCTGTAAAGGTAAGCTTCCTTTGTTACAGGAGTATTTACAGGGAATCTTGTTTCTCTTTGTGCAAACTTTCTGTCAGAAACCTGCTGCTCAGCATAATCTCTTAGAGCATCGATCCATGAATATCCTACGCCATCAGAGAACTGTTCTTTCTGTCTCCATAGAACTTCTTCTGGTAACATGCCTTCAAAAGCTTCACGAAGAGGTTTCTTTTCGATAACATCGCCACGGCACATCTTGCCTTCTGGATTAAAGTGCATAGCAATATCAAGGAATTTCTTGTCAAGGAATGGTACACGACCTTCTACACCCCAGGCCATAAGAGACTTGTTTGCTCTTAAGCAGTCATAAAGATGTAACTGATCAAGTTTTCTTACCAGCTCTTCGTGCATTTCCTTTGAATCAGGTGCCTTATGGAAGTATAGGTAACCACCAAAGATTTCATCTGAGCCTTCACCTGATAAAACCATCTTGATGCCCATAGCCTTGATATATCTTGCCATCAGATACATAGGAGTTGAAGCTCTGATGGTTGTTACATCATATGTTTCAATATGATAGATAACATCACGAAGTGCATCGATACCTTCTTGAACAGTGTAGTGGATCTCGTGGTGAACTGTACCAAGATAGTCAGCAACAACCTTTGCCTTCTTTAAGTCTGGTGCACCTTCAAGACCGATTGCAAAAGAGTGCAGTCTTGGGAACCAGGCATCTGTCTTGCCATCATCTTCAATACGCTTTTGTGCATAATATTTTGCAATAGCACTGATAACTGATGAATCAAGACCGCCTGATAAAAGAACACCATATGGTACGTCACACATAAGCTGGCGTCTTACAGCATCCATAAGTCCTTCTTTTAAGGTGCTTACATCAGCCTTGTCATTCTTAACGTTATCATACTCAAACCAGTCACGCTTGTAGTACTGCTTGAATTCGTAGTCACCACCCTTGGTGTAAATATAATGACGTGGAGGGAATTCCTTTACTGTATCACAGACATTTACCAATGCTTTCATTTCTGAAGCAATGTAGAAACGGCCTTCACGATCAGAACCTACATACATTGGGTTGATACCCATATGATCACGTGCTGCAAAGATTGTATCGTCTTCTTCATCATAGATGACAAAAGCAAAGTCACCTACTAGACGATCAACAAAGTTCTTGCCGGTTCTTTTAAACTCTTCATACAGAGGAAGAATAACCTCACAGTCAGAGCCAGTTTTGAATTTATAGTCTACAGTTAATTCTTCCTTTAACTGCTTGTGATTGTAGATCTCACCATTAACAGCCAGAATGTGCTTGCGGTTTTCATTATACAGTGGCTGAGCTCCATTCTGAGGGTCAACGATTGACAGTCTCTCATGCACAATAATTGCGCTCTTGCCCTGATAAATACCTTCCCAGTCTGGTCCACGATGAAGCTGTAGTCTTGAATTCTCGAGTGCAACCTGTCGTAGAGCTTCGGGATGTTCTTTAATATCAAATATTCCGAATATAGAACACATATACTATCCTTTAGCTGTTGTTATAGTATGGCTAAAAAAGGTGCCATTTCATCTGCAAAAAATGTTAGCACAGCCATTTGCACTATTATTGAAAAGTGTATTTTTGGTGCACTTTTATGTATAAAATGTTGTATATTCAGGCATTTTTAAGATAAATAGTAATAAAAATATTTATAAATCAATGATATAATTTTAAAATTATCATGCATAAAATTAGTGCATTGAGATCACTTATGGTGAAAATGTAGCATTTTTGTCTTTTGTGTGGAAATTTTATAAGCCTGTTATTCAGATTTCTTTTTAATCTTCAAAAAAGTAGAGCTTTTTAATGTCTCCTAAATGGTCTTTATTAAGTACAATTCATTATTGTTGAAAATCTCGAAAGTGATCCGTCGATCTCAGTCGAAGTTGATCTGTCTTTTATAATATTTAAAAAAATATGCAGATCTGGTAATTACTGTAAACGATGGATTAGAGGATGAATGCACCTATTTAACTTTATCTAGCAAGAATTCCCCCGCCTCTATAGGCGGTTGGGATGAATTGCTCCATAGTGGCTGTAAATAATATTGAATTATATTAAAATATAATTAGACGATATATTGTGAATAGGTTATTATTCGATGGAATTTGATGGTAATGCTCATTCAGTCTTTTTATTGAATTATCATTTGATTCTGGTTGTAAAATATAGAAGAAAGGTATTTGATAACAGAATATCGCAGAGAGCTAAAGAAATATTTTCCAGAATTGCCCCAAGTTACAATATCACTCTGCAGGAGAGGGGCCACGACCTAGATCATGTTCATATATTGTTCCGAGCACATCCAAAGAGCGCAATTAGTAAATCATACCCAAGATCTTAGTAACTATTTGAAAATCAAGGGTATTTATAAAATTACTACCTGACAGCCAATCTGTAGGTA
>NZ_JAGFNY010000023.1 GCF_019448115.1 Succinivibrio faecicola
TTAGTAAGAATGTGCTTTGATATTCCAAAAATCCTAGTAAATAAAGGATTATTGGCTGAATCAAAGATAGCTGAAGCTCAACAAGTAATAGATGAAACTATTGACCAATGGGCATCAGGTATTACTAAATTCCTGCAAAAAATGTTTATCAAAAAACAAATTTCCTGAAAAATCTGTCAAAAACGTATTTTTAAAGAGCATCAGCAGCGCTAGACTGCTTGTATAATGTATAAAACTTTTGTTCTCTAAATTCTCACTTTTTGAAGTGCAGAAGTAGAGTTATTAATTGATTTTTAAAAATAAATATTTAACAGCAATCGTTTTCGTGATATTGTTATAATGTTAATGACGAAAGCGTCATCAAAATTAACTTATAAATCAATAAATAATATCAATAAAAAATAATTATGTATTATTAAAACTATCACATAAGATTTTATGTCAGCACATTTAATGTACTCTTAAAGTATATAGAACGTTGCTGAGGTATGTTTAACTTTAATGATAATAATTACTAATAACTACAAAATTTTTAATTTTTGATATATAATTGTTATTAGCAATAATTCTTAATAAGAGGTTGTATGCTTCAGAGAAGAAATTCAAAACAGCGAAATGTGTTGCGTGAATACCTTCGTGGTAGAACAGACCATCCCACAGCTGAAACCTTATATAAAGAAATTCAGGTTCAGTACCCTAGAATGTCTTTAGGTACTGTATATAGAAACCTGATGTTGCTATCAGATAGCGGTGAGATCCAGGCTCTAGATGTCGGTGATGGAAAAACACATTTCGATCCAAATCCAGAACCTCATGCTCACTTTTACTGCACAAAGTGTAAACAGGTTTCTGACATATTTTTCAATGAGTATGGTGACATAATTAACATAATCAAGAAAAATACTAAAGGTTCTGTCACATCCTGCAGTATCAGCGTTGAAGGTATCTGCCCTATCTGCAAAAATGAAGACGAATAAATTAATTCAATATGCTTTTTATAGGGAGTTATATAATGGCATTTGTTTGTAAAGTTTGCGGATATGTTTATGAAGGACCAGAGGCACCTGAAGAGTGTCCTCTTTGTCACAAGAAAGGTGTTTTTATAGAACAGGGATGTACTGCTATGAAGAAAAACAAATATGAAGGAACAAAGACTGAAAAGAATCTGCAGACAGCATTTGCTGGCGAATCTCAGGCAAGAAACAAGTATACATACTTTGCATCAGTAGCCAAAAAAGCAGGCTATGAGCAGATCGCTGCAATCTTCTTAAAGACTGCTGACAACGAAAAAGAACACGCTAAGATGTGGTTCAAGGAATTAAACGGTATCGGTACAACTGAAGAAAACCTAAAAGCAGCTGCTGAGGGCGAAAACTATGAGTGGACCGATATGTACGACCAGATGGCAAAGGATGCTGATGCAGAAGGCTTTACTGAGCTTGCAGAAAAGTTCAGAGGCGTTGCAGCTATCGAAAAAACACATGAAACAAGATATCGTACTCTACTTTCAAATATCGAAAACAAGAAGGTATTTGAAAAAGCAGGTATCACTACATGGGAGTGCAGAAACTGCGGTCATCTTGTAATCGGTACTACTGCTCCTGATAAGTGCCCTGTATGTAACCATCCACAGAGCTACTTTGAGGTTCGTGCAGAAAACTACTAATTTAATTTAAGTTTTACAAGGGCTGCAGTGCAGCCCTTTATTGTCTCTCAATATATTGACATTCATCTATATATTCTTGTATTCTATATATTGATAATCATCAATATGAGAATGTTATGGATATAAAAACAGCCAGTGCTATTTGTAAAGCGCTTTCAGATCAGAACCGACTTAAGATTATTGAATTACTATCAGATGGAGAAAAGTGTGCCTGCAGACTCCTAGAGGAATTAAATATTACTCAGCCAACTCTGTCGCATCATATGAAACTTTTAACCGATCTTGAACTTGTAAACTACAGAAAATCTGGAAAGTGGCAGCATTATTCAATAAATACTGCGGTATTTGACAAGTTCAATGATTTTATTTGCAAACTGTATAAAGAGATCTGATATGACTGAATTTTTTAATTCATTTGAATCGGTATTTTTGAAGCTCGAATGGCTCAATGGCTTTATAGAATATCTGCTATGTTTATTAAATATTGATACAAAGTCAGCATTTGGAAGTGCACTAAATTTCTTTTTTTACGATGTTATTAAAATCTCAATTTTTCTTCTTGTGCTGATTTTTACGATTTCATATATACAAAGCTATTTTCCTCCTCATAAAACAAAAGATATCATTTCAAAATTCAAAGGTGTAAAAGCAAATATTCTTGCAGCACTTTTAGGAACAGTAACTCCATTTTGCTCATGCTCATCAATTCCTCTTTTTATAGGATTTACAGCAGCAGGAGTAAGGACAGGTGTTACCTTTTCTTTTTTGATATCATCACCAATGGTAGATTTAGGCAGTCTTGTGATCCTATCCTCAGTGTTCGGCTTTAAGATTGCTGCTATTTATGTAGTATCTGGTATCGTAATTGCTGTACTTGGCGGCATGTTCATACAAAGAATGAATATGGATAGATATATTGAGGATTTTATTAAAAATGCAGCTTTTAATAGTTCTGAATTTGCAAAACCAACTCAGATAGATAGGCTTGTATATTCAAAGAATCAGATGTTATCAACATACAAAAAAACAATTGTATATATTATGGCTGGTGTTGCTATAGGAGCATTTATTCATAACTGTATTCCAGAGAATTTTGTATCTGATATTCTTGGAGGCTCAAATCCATTCTCTGTAATTCTCTCTACAATTGTTGGCATTCCAATGTATGCAGATATTTTCGGAACCATACCCATTGCAGAAGCACTACTTGCAAAAGGAGCTTCTTTAGGTACGGTTTTAAGCTTTATGATGGCTGTAACAACATTGAGTTTACCTTCAATGCTTATGCTGAAAAAAGCTATAAAAATGCCTCTTCTAGCTATGTTTGTAGCAACCTGCACAATTGGAATAATTATTAGTGGTTATTTGTTCAACGCAATTGAACTATACCTTTTATAGGACTTTATATGAAATTCTTTAACTTTAGAAAAAAAGATGAAAAAGATAGCAAAAGCTGCTATTCATGTTGTTCTGATAATAAAACATCAAATGATGCAAGCTGTGACCTGCTAGTTTTAGGCGGTGGCTGCAAAAAATGCCATAACCTTGAAAATAGTCTTATTGAAGCTCTAAAAGAAATGGATCTTAATCTGTCTGTTGGCCATGTTACTGATTTTGGACAAATCGCTGCGTATGGCGTAATGCAAACACCTGCTCTTGTTTATAAGAGAAAAGTGCTCTTAAGTGGTACTGAAAGTGACAAAAACTCTCTTATAAATCTTTTGAAAAAAGAAATATTATAATCAAAAAGCGGCAATGCCGCTTTTTTTAATCAATTCAATATCTAAGAAATGTCAAAGCTAAATAACTTAACATAAATTTAACAATTTTTTTTAAACTTTTTTACAAGTCTGCACTCTAAAGATCAAATTACATTTTTTGAGAAAAATATTATGTTAAACAAAGGATTATTTCCAGTTGCAGTTTCTTTTATTATTGCAATTATAATTTTCAATCTATCAAGATTTGGTCTTTGCTTATGGCATTTTGATGAGACAAAAGCAAATCTTTTATCTGTATTCTTATATGGCATTAGATACGATCTTTCTATACTCTCTATTATATTTGCACCTCTTGTCCTTATAATTGTCGCAATAAGTAAAATTGAAAAACTAAGGATTGTATTCAATACAGCAGTAACTATTTACTGTGCTTTTATACTCGCTCTTATTACTTTTCTTGAAGTTGTTACCATACCTTTCATGAATGAGTATGGTGTTAGACCTAATCATATATTCCTTGAATATCTTATTTATCCAAAAGAAGTTTTCAATATGATGTTATCAGGTCACAAGTTTGATTCAATCATAGGTTTACTCTCTTTTGCTTTAGCATTTTTCCTATTTTTTAAACTCTTTAAAAAGTTAACCAATAGCTATAAGCCAAGCTCTTTAAAAAGTTTAGCAATTCAATTTCTTTTTGTTTTAATTGTACTTCCGCTTTTAGCACGTGGAAGCTTGACACACAAACCACTCAATCCGTCTAACGCGGCCTTTTGTGAATCGCAAACAGCAAACAGCATTCCTGTTAACTCAGCATTCAATCTTTTTTATGTTTCAAAACATTTAGGTGAGAATTCAGTAAATTCATCTGAAATATATGCTTTTGCAACTGTCAATGAAGTAATTGATTCTGTTGATAATCTATCAAAAGCTGACTTTATAACATCAGATTCAAACTGTCCTATTCTTCAGAAGATAACACCATCTGTTGAAGTAAAACGCAAAAAGAATGTTGTTGTAATTCTTCTTGAAAGTTTCGGAGCTCAATATGTTAAATCATTAGGTGGACTTGATCTTGCACCAAACATTGACAAGCTCTCAGAAGATGGCTGGTTCTTTACTAATATGTTTGCAACAGGTCACCGTTCAGTACGTGGAATTGAAGCAATAACTGCATCTAATCTGCCAAGTCCTCTACCAAGCATTGTAAAACTCAGCAACAAAGAAAAACTAGCAACCTTATTCTCTATATATGAAAAGGTCGGCTACAGGACTTCATTTATTTATGGCGGTGAGAGTCATTTTGACAATATGAGAACCTTTTTTTTCAATAATGGCGCTGATACCATTATTGAACAGAAGGATTACAAATCTCCATCATTTACAGCATCCTGGGGCGTAAGCGACGAAGATCTGTATAACAAGGCAAATGAGTATTTTTCTGAAGAATACAAAAACAATACTCCATTCTGCTCACTTATATTTACATCATCATTTCATGATCCATTTGATATTCCTAAAGGTAAGGTTGATATTTCAAATATTAAATCAAATGATGTAAAAAGACATATGGCAGTGAAGTATGCTGATTACGCTCTTGGAAAATTCTTTGAAAAGGCAAAGAAAGAGCCATATTATAAGGACACAATATTTGTTGTAATTGCAGATCATGACAGTCGAGCAAAAAACTACTCTCACTTTCCTCTGTCAAACTTCCATATACCTGCATTTATTATAGACAGCGATATAAAACCTAAAAAAGACAACAGACTTGTAAGTCAGATTGACATACTGCCAACAATTCTGTCATTAAGCGGTATTTCAGCAAAAGTGCCACTTGCAGGACAGGATCTTACAAAGGATGGTATTGTTCAAAGAGCTCCTATCATCTATTACTATACATATGCATATCTTGAAAAAGAGGATGGAAAGACCGTTATTACTACACTATCACCAGGAATTGCTCCTGAGAGTTTCATTGTAGATAAAGATCATAATTTTATAAAAAAGACAGAGAATATAAATCTGAAAAGAAAAGTGGATTTTTTAAACCTGCCAATTGCAATGTTTAATCATTCACTGAACAAGGCAAAGTGTATTAAAGATATTTCGATAAACTGATTTGACTTAATATCAAGAGTTCAATAACTCTTGTTCTAGATATAGTAAAGGTACCAATGAAGGTACCTTTACAAAGAATGTTTAAATCAGTTAATTATTTTTAGCTTCATCATCTAAAAATTTAATAAACTGTTCAAGTTTCTCTTCATTTGCACGATCTCTTCCTGAAATAGCAAGCAGAACGAGTTCAGCATCATCACCATATACAATGGCTTCAATACCATCATTCTCGCAGACAAAGCTATAACCGTCGGCAACTAAAGATGAAAGCACAGGAACAGAACAAGCCATTTGCTTTGCAGATGCTTTAGCATATGCCTCAGGACTTGATGGACTATCTTCAAGCTGCTTAATAGCTGTTACGCTTATAGCAAGTTTAGAGCCCTCATCCTTGTATACAAGTGAATTTGGTACACTTGGATTGAGTTTTACACTAAAACCAAATGGACATGGAATTGTTGACTCTTGCTGTGCTTTGGATTTCTCTACCACATATTCAGATGATATCAGTTCTGCATTAACTGCAAAAACAGACATGCTGCATACAAGGCCTAGAAATAATCGTGAAAACTTAAACATATATTATTTCTTTAAAGTTGAGATAATATCGTCAGAAATTACCTTAACGTCACGATTACCATCAAAAGCAACATACTTAGTCTTAGCAGTCTTTGATAACTCTTTGTAGAAAGCTACTAAAGGCTCAGTCTGCTCGTGGTAAACCTTCAGACGGTTACGTACTGTGCTCTCCTCATCATCAGGACGAATCACAAGATCTTCACCTGTTACGTCATCCTTACCTTCAACCTTAGGTGGGTTGTAAACGATGTGATAAGTTCTGCCTGAAGCTAAGTGAACACGACGGCCTGACATTCTCTTAACGATCTTCTCATCAGGTACTTCTAACTCTACAACAGCATCGATTTCAATACCATTATCAACCAATGCCTGAGCCTGTGGAATTGTACGAGGGAAACCATCAAAAAGGAAACCGTTCTTGCAGTCATCCTTTGCAATTCTTTCTTTAACAAGGCCTAAAATGATGTCATCAGATACAAGCTTACCAGCATCCATAACAGCCTTAGCCTTTAAACCAAGCTCAGTACCAGCCTTGATTGCAGCTCTTAACATATCGCCAGTTGAAATCTGTGGGATATTGAAAGCAACTGTTAGATTCTGTGCCTGTGTGCCTTTACCTGCACCTGGAGGTCCTAAAAGGATAATACGCATTTTTTTTCCTTGAATAAAAGTTGAAAACAATAAGAAAATTATAACACGTAAAGAGGCTCTAGGTCACAGTTATAAGGCTTAAAAACAAAAAATGCTCCTAAAAAATAATTCTAGGAGCATCTTTATCATGTCAGATTAGAATAGGTATCTAGCACCTAATGATACAGCAGTCTTGTCAGTGCTGTATGGAGTGTTGATATTAGCTTTTTTCATAAGAGCTCTATCATTATCACTTGTTGCATCAAATCTGGCCTCTGACCATACGATGAAGTTTGGGTTTGCCTGGTAGAATGCGTATACTGGGAAGGTCTTTAACTTTGCATCTACCTTTGTATCTACATCATTTAAACGAACTACTCTATCTTGCTTGTAATTCATCTGGTTGTAACCTGCACGCAAGCCAATACCTGATTCAAAGGTATAACCTACAACAGCTTCAAAGCCACGAGCCTTGAAATCTTCATCAGCCTTATCATTACCATCTTTTACGCGGAATGAGAAGGTGCGGTTATTTACAGTTAATGCTGCATATAAACCACTATCGATGCTACCTAATGTTACAGATGCTGCAGCAGTATTCACCTTATCAAGATCGGTTGTGTAATGAGCAAAACCTAAAGCATCATATTTCTTATCATCCTGAGCGCCGATAAACTCATAACCAGCCTTTACTGATAATGGTAAAGCAAGATCAAATGTATAACCTAAAGCAATTGAGGCACCATTCTCAACAGCAGCTTTTTTATGATCAGAATAACCATTTTCAAGCTTGTACTCATCATTTGATGTTAGTAATCCAACCTTTGCATCAAAACCTTTATTTGAATATGCATACTCAATACGACCTGAGTTACGCTCATCATTTGCACTCTGAGCATTTGCTGAGTAATCATCAAAAACATCGGTTACTGAGGTTACATAATTCATAGCACCTTTAAAGCGACCTAACTTTAATGAGCCAAACTTACCATATGACACCTGAAGATACTGATCACGAGCCTTGATATTGTCACCAGTTCTCTTTGAACCATCAGCCATATCCCACTGAGTATATGCCTTAAATTTAAAGTCTTTTAACTTGGTTTCACCACCAATACCAAATCTTGCTGAATTTACAAGAGTATTGTCTGATTCACCTGCTTTTTGCTTTGTCTCAGTTGAATGATATAAAACGCTCTGAATTCTACCGTCTAATTTTAATGAAGTGCCATCCTTATCGTATACAGTTGCGCTGTATGCCTGAGTTGATGAAACTAATGAAGCAACAAATAGTGCTAATAATGATTTTTTCATAATATTCTCTTTAAATTGTTAACCGTGCTTTATTGCACACAGAAAATTCTAAAAAGAGAATGTAAAAAATAGGATTGTAATGACGTGTATTGTGTTAAGGATAGGTAATGAATTGTTAATAAAAATAAAGGCCACATTATATTGAGAATGCAGCCTTCATAATAAGCAATTAATTCAATAAATTAACCTAATAACAGTTCATTCATTGATTTTACAAATGAGCTTGGATCTTTTAAGGCACCCTGATCTGACAGAAGAGCCTGATCGAGGATTAGCTGAGCCCATTTTGCAAAACGCGCATCATCAGTTTCAGCATTTGCTTTTTGAACTAACTTATGTGATGGATTGATTTCAAGAGTATATTTCTCCTCAGGCATACTCTGACCTGAAGCCTCAAGAATTCTTCTCATCTGTAAGGTCATCATGCGGTTTGCATCAGAAATTACACATGAAGGTGAATCAATAAGTCTTGTTGAAACAACAACATCCTTAACCTTGTCGCCAAGAGATGTCTTGAAACGCTCAATCAGATCCTTGTGCTCTGTTGCAGCACTTTCCTGCTGCTTTTTCTCTTCCTCATCAGCAAGAGATCCTAACTTTAGATCCTGTGAGTTTGCAGGAACAAATTCCTTACCTGAGTACTCTGTGATGTTGCCCATCAGCCACTCATCGATTCTCTCCCACATTAAAAGAACCTCAATACCCTTATTCTTTAAGGTCTCAAGATATGGTGAGTTCTTTGCAGCCTCATAGCTTTCTGCAGTCAGATAATAAATCTTATCCTGACCTTCCTTCATTCTGCTAATGTAATCGTCAAAAGAAACCTTTGCAGTTGCATCATCAGAATTTGTTGAAGCGAATCTAAGTAGCTTTAATACTGCATCCTTGTTGTCATAATCCTCTACAGGACCTTCCTTTAGAACATTACCAAACTGAGCATAGAACTCATTGTACTTGTCATTATCCTTAGATAACTTATCAAGCATTGATAAGACACGCTTAGTTAAAGCCTTCTTTAATTTTCTTGTAACAGCAGTTTCCTGTAAAAGCTCACGTGATACGTTAAGTGGAAGAGCATTAGTATCTACAAGACCTTTTACAAAGCGCATGTAGTTTGGTAAGAATGCCTCTGCCTTGTCCATGATGAACACTCTTTGAACATAAAGCTTAAGGCCATGTTCATTGGTTCTGTTGTACAGATCCCATGGAGCTTTCTTTGGAATATAAAGTAAAGAGGTATACTCAAGATCGCCTTCAACCTTATTGTGAGCATAGGTCATAGGATCCTGATAATCATGGCTTATATGCTTGTAGAACTCGTTGTACTCTTCTTCTTTAATGTCTTTAGCTGTACGTGTCCATAAAGCCTTTGCATTGTTTACCTGAGTGTACTCAAATTTCTTTTCAGTATCCTTGCTCTCCTCACCTTCAGCTTTTGGCTCATACTTTTCTTCATAAAGCTCAACAGGTGTTGAAATATGATCTGAATACTTGGTAATGCAGTCACGTAGTTTCCAGGTATCCAAAAATTCAGTTTCAGAATCCTTTAAATGCAGGATGATCTGAGTACCACGGAATGGAACAGAAATATTCTCTGATGTGAAGGTACCATTACCATCTGACTCCCAGCGAACGCCTTCATTTTCTGCAGCATTTACTGAACGTGATACAACTGTTACCTTGTCTGCTACGATAAATGAAGAATAGAAACCAACACCGAACTGACCGATAAGCTGAGAATCACGCTTAGCATCGCCAGTAAGATTCTTCATGAAAGCTTCAGTACCTGACTCTGCAATGGTACCTAAATGGCTGTTAGCCTCATCAAGAGTCATACCGATACCATTATCAGAAATTGTAAGAGTCTTTGAATCCTTATCTGCTCTAATCTGGATCTTGAAATTTGGATCATCCTTTATAAGATCCTGATTTGTAAGTGACATGAAATGCAGTTTATCGATTGCATCAGATGCATTTGAAATAAGCTCTCTTAAGAAAACTTCCTTGTTTGAGTAAAGAGAGTTTGCAAGTAAGTCTAGTAGCTTGGTTACCTGTGTCTGAAAACCATGTACAGTTGCTGCCATTTTAAAGTCTCCTTTGTTTTTGGCAATTTAAAATATTTCTGTCTGAATACATGGGGTCATAAAAACATATTTCAAGTTTTTTTTGAAAAAATCAAAAAAATAGCTCCAAATATGGAGCTATAAATACCATGAGTTAGAATATCAATCAAACATCGAATAAGGAATTTCAGGCATTGCACCTTTTTCAGTACATACAAATGCAGCAACTTTTACTGCAAGGACATGTGCTGTTTTAAGATCTTTTCCCTTCATAAGCTGACTTACAAGTGTAGCTGTAAAAGAGTCACCTGCACCAACTGTATCTACAGCTTCTACCTTTAATGTATTCTGAACAGATTTTTGATCATTTAAATATACTGTGCTTTGTTTTGCACCTTCAGTATAGATAAAACAGAAAATATCCTTTGATTTTAGATATTCAAAATAATTATCAGGATTTACCTCTTTTATACCCGCAATATCACAAAGATATGGTAATTCATCATCATTGCACTTAACAATTTCACTTCTGTGTAATGATTCCTCAATAATTTCCTTTGTATAAAAATCACCTCTGAGATTTACATCAAAAACTCTTAAGCACTCCTTTGATGTCATATCTAAAAGACGCATTATTGCCTTATGTGACTTTAGATTTCTCTGTGCAAGTGTTCCAAAGCAAATCATATCAAGTGTACTTACCATTGCACACATTTCATCATTCACATTGATATTGTCATAAGCTGTATCAGATGCAAATGTATAGCTTGGGATCCCTTTATCAGATAAAGTAACATTCACTGTTCCTGTAGGTCTGTCAGATACACTTAACAGGGCAGGTAAGAACTTCTTTGCAAGAAGATCACGAGATAGAAAGCCCAGTGCATCATTTCCAACAGAGCTTATTACTGCTGCATCAATGCCATTTTGTCTGCAGTGAAAGGCAAAATTAGCGGTTGCCCCACCAATCTTCGGACCTGTTGGATATACATCAAACAGAACCTCTCCAAGACCGGCACATTTAATTCTTTTGCTTTTATAAACTGAAAAATCCAACATTTTTATCTCCATATGTTATATGGCTGCTGTTGATGCTCTTGTTAAGAGCATTGACTGCAGACAAACCTGCTCTACCTTTGTATTTTCTCCTGTTATCCTTTTTATTAGATTATTTGCAGCAATTGAGCCTATCTGCTCGACAGGCTGAACAATTGCAGTTACAGGAGGATTGAAAAATCTGCACCATCTGCTATCACCGTAAGAAATTACACTGACATCATCTGGTATTTTTATTCCTTTAAGATTGAGTGCATATACAATGCCTGCTGTTATTGCATTGTTTGCACCTACAATAGCTGTAGGGCGTCTTGATCTGTCTCTCATCATCAGAAAATTTGTTTTCTCAAATGCTCCGATAAACAGATCTTCATATGCCTTTGAAGATAATGAAACAATTTCAACCTTGCTCTTACCACTTTGCATTGCACCTTTACATCTTTGAGAAAAGGTAAAGACACTCTGATCACCACTTATAAAGGCTATTTTTTTATGATTTAATGATGTCAGATAATCAACAGCAAGTGATGCTCCATATACATTGTCCTCTGTTACGCAATCAGAATTATCCACATCAAAGCATCTGTCAATCTGAATGACTGGTATATCAAGATTAGTCTGCAAGAATGACTGAGTGAATTTCTCTGTTGGCATAACTATAAGGCCACAAAGACCGATATCCAGCCACTGTCTTAAAAGTTAGATCTTCATAAAAACATGTTGAAAAGAGAGCAAATATCAAAGCTCAAAAATTAGGATCAACACGTAATAAATGAATTGCTTTTAGGCTGAATATAAAGTAAAAAGGTTACTCAAGTTTTTACAAGTTTCAAGGCGTAATAAACATGAGTAACCGTATAAGAATATTATCATCAGATCATGATAATTCAAAGTATTTTATTGATGAAAAATTAAAGCACGCATTAGAAGTAAATCAGTCGATAACCTGCTTTAATGGTAGCTTTGATTTGTTTTTTGGCTATAAAGTAGATTCCGTTGACGTTGATCTTATTAACCACAATGTGACGGTGGTATTGCATGAAGATGATTTTTTTGATCAAATGGTTAAGCTCCTTACTATAATGCAGGAGCTTTATTGAAATCTATGAGTGCACTACTCTTTCATATAAAGCCAGCCGGCTTTTAAGTACATTATCATTGACCAGATAGTAAGAATTGTGGCAACGCCAAGTGCAATTACTGCAGAGTAAATCATTAACTCATTGTGGCGCCAAATAAGTCCTGCAATTGCTACAAGCTGAATAGTTGTTTTCCATTTTCCAACCCAGCTTACTGCTACATTTGCTCTCTTGCCAAGTTCAGCCATCCACTCTCTTAAAGCAGATACAGTAATTTCTCTTGCAATGATGATCATCGCAGGAATTGTAATGAACTTGCCTAAGTGAGGATATAAGATATCCCTGTATAAAGAGTAATGCTCAACAATCAGCACCAGAGCTGTACAGACGATGATCTTATCTGCAACAGGATCTAAAAAAGCACCGAATTTGGTTGTAAGCTTAAGTTTTCTTGCAAGATAACCATCAAGCAGATCGGTAAAGGCTGCGACAATGAAAACAAGTGCTGCATAGAAATTTGATCTGTCTGATGGAAGATAGAAAAGAATTATAAAAACAGGAATCAGTACTAGTCTTATAAGTGTTAAAATATTAGGTAAATTCAGCATACGTAACCTTTGATATTTCAGGTGCAATTTTTTTATTTATATTGTATCACTATAACATCCAAATAGGGCCGATGCAGTCCCTTTTTGGCAAATTAAAATCATTCGGGTATGTAACATCCACAAGATAAAGACCATATGGTTTTGCAGTGGGACCTGCCTGATTTCTGTCTTTTGCATCGAACATATCCTTGAACCACTGAACAGAATTCTGTCCGTTTCCAACAGTTAGCAACGAGCCTACGATATTTCTGACCATATGCATTAAGAATGCATTTGCTGCAATATCAAAAACTATATACTGGCCGAATCTTGAAATTTTTACAAAATGAACACATCGCATTGATGTTCGTGATTCATCATCTGCAGCTCTAAATGATGAAAAATCATGCTCTCCTATGATATAGTCTGCAGCCTCCTGCATTTTTTCTATATCAAAATTTCCCTGATAGACTGATACGCCTTTATTTAAAATGCCAGGGCGGTAAACTGTATTAGAAATGATGTATCTGTAACGTCTTGCCTTTGCAGAGAATCTGGCATGAAAAGAGTCATCAACAATTTTTGCAAAAGTGACTGCAATATCATCAGGCAGGTTAACATTTGTACCCATAATCCAGCTTCTTTCTGAACGAACTGCATTAGTATCAAAATGAACAACCTGACCTGTTGCATTCACACCAGCATCAGTTCTGCCTGCGCACTGAATCTCAATCTTTTCATTAGCGACAATGCTTAGAGCTCTTTCAAGCTCGCCCTGTACAGTTTTGAGTGTTGTCTGTCTCTGAAAGCCTGCATAATTAGAACCTTCATATTCAATACCTAAAGCAACACGCACGCTGTACTCTCCTTTGAGCTAATTATTAAACTAAGAATTAAGATCTTTGTGAATTCTGCGCAGTCTTGACAGATCTTCTACCTCTTTGAGAAGGAGTCTTTTCTGCTTTTTCATCCTGTGAAAGTGTGTTATATGTAACACCTACAACAGTTTTTGACATTCCACCGGGAACTTCCTGTTTTAGTGGACCTTCAACATCAGAAACAATATAAACAGGTCTTCCTTTCATCTCAACAGTCAGACGACCAATATACTCACCTAAAACACCAATTGAAATGAGCTGAACTGCACCTAAAAACAGGATAACACAGATTAAGGTTGTATAACCTGGAGTACTGTTTCCAACAAAAATGGTTTTCAAGAAATTCCAAACCATGTAGATTAAACTAAACAGACCAACTACACCACCAATATATGACCACACTCTTAGTGGAAGAGATGAGAAAGCAAAAATACCATCAAGAGCAAAGTTCCAAAGTTTCCAGTAATTCCACTTTGTGCTACCAGCTGATCTTTCTGGTCTTGAATAGCCAACACCCTTTGATGTAAAGCCAGGCCATGCATACAAGGCCTTCATAAAGCGGTTTCTTTCCTTTAACTGCTTTAAAACTTCTATTACTTTTCTGTCAATTAGTCTGAAATCACCTACATTTGCAGGGATCTGAACACGTGATGAAAGTTTATTGAATACGTAATAGAATCCACCTGAAGAAACACGCTTTGCATTTGTATCCTGTGATCTGTCAGTTCTTATACCATATACGTTATCAATACCTTCTTCTTTCCATATTCTGATAAATTCAAGTACAAGCTCTGGAGGATCCTGCAAGTCTACATCAATAGGTACTATAGCATCAGCATTAACAAGATCTATTGCAGCAGACATGGCTGCTTCCTTGCCAAAGTTTCTTGAAAACTTTATGAGGCTGACTTTACTGTCTGTTTTCTGAATGTTATTAATTATTTCAACAGTCTTATCTTTAGAGCCATCATCAACAAAAACAATCTCAATATGTTCAAGTTCACTTGCAAGTTTCTCATTAACTGTCGAAACGAATGTTTCAACTGTCTCTTCTTCATTATAAACAGGAACAACCAAGGCTACCTTATAATCTGCTCTTACCATTTTAACTGTCCTAATCTGTTAAAAATTCATGTCTTGAAGATGGATTTGTCTTAAAGAATCCACCTAATGCAGTTGTTGTTGTATTTGAAATCTGATCTTTAACACCACGTGATTTTACACAGTAATGTGTAGCAGTAATTGTAACTGCGACATTTTTTGTATTTAAAAGAGTCTGTAGTGCCACTTTAATCTGCTGTGTAAGTCTTTCCTGAACCTGCGGGCGTCTTGCAAAGAACTGAACAATTCTGTTTACCTTTGAAAGACCTATAATCTTGTCTGAGGGCATATAAGCAACTTTTGCAACACCATCCATTACAACAAAATGATGTTCGCATGTTGAGGTTACAGTAATATTTGAAACCTTTACCATTTCATCAAAATGCATCTTGTTCTCAAAGACAGATACTTTAGGAAAATTTCTGTAATCAAGGCCAGAAAAGATCTCATCAATAAACATCTTTGCAACACGTTTTGGAGTCTGTGACAGAGAATCATCATTCAGATCAAGTCCCATGGTGGACATAATCTGAGAGAACTTATCTTCAATAATGCTCTTTTTTTCCTCTGATGATAAAGAATTCTCCACATATGGAGATTCAAGGCCGCAGGCAATAAGAGCATTGCGAACCATTAGTGCCTCATTTGACAGTTCATCAGTTTGCTGAGCAGTCATAGGTTTTAACTTCCTTTTCAATACTGAAATGCAGATGGTGATGTTCTAAAGAGAATTTTCTTGCAAGATGATCACCCAAACGCTTAATACCGCCCTGCTCTGATGCATGGTGACCAAGAACAAAAACTGGGGTACCGCTTTCCTTTGCTAAATGATATGTCTGCTCCTTAATATCACCTGTTACAAGTGCATCAAATGGATGTGACATGCAATCATCAACAAAAGATGATCCAGAACCTGAACAGATTGCAATCTTTGATAATAAGATCTTCTCATCACAGTCGCCTACGACACTTACAGGAGTGTTTAAAGACTCTGAATAAATTTTAGCAATCTGAGCTACAGTAAGAGGCTCATCAAGAATGCCAACCAAAGCACCGGAGTTTGGATTACCAGGCTCAATATAATCAATCTCTGATAATTTAATAAGATCGGATAAATATCTGTTGTTACCAACTACAAGGTGAGTATCCAGTGGAAGATGGTAAGCTAAAAGATTTATATTTGACTCTAAAATTGCATTAAGTCTGTCTTTAAATGCACCGACAACTGGTGTTATCTGACCTTTCCAGAACAGACCATGATGAACAATTAAAGTATCTGCACCAGATTCAATAGCAGCATCAATTGCCTCAAGAGAAGCAGTGGCTGCAGTTGCTATGCTCTGACACTCCTTAAAGCCTTCAACCTGTAATCCATTTAAAGAACAATCAGGAATTTTTTTTACATCAAGATAGTCATCAATATATGAAACAAGTTCAGATAACAGCATACAGCCTCCTGGCTAATTAAAGAGCAACAATACGGCACTGCTCTTTGGTATTCTTTTTAACCTTGTTGCAGATTGCAAGAGCACCTTCTCTGGTTTTTGAAGTACCTGCAAATACTCTAATCATGGCTTTGCCATTGATATTAATATTCTGGCTTATAGTTTTAAACCCCTTTGAGTTTAAAACAGAAACTAGAGCATCAACATTTGCCTTTTTAGAGAATACACCAACCTGAGCTGCATACATGCCTGAAGCTAAAGCTGAATTTACTTTTGGCTGTGTGATCTTTGCAGATGATGCATTTTGATTTGCATTCTTTCTTGATGATTTTAAAACTTCTCTTGTAGTTGTACTTTCACGATTTGTATCTGGGAAAGTAGTTGTAGCAGAAACTGGCTCTTTAGGCTCAAGCAGTGCACTCTGAACAGTATTTGACTGCTGCTCATTCTGCTTTAAAGCATCAAATGGAGATACTTGTGTCGTTTTTGGTGTATCATCAACTGGTGCTAATAAATCTGAATAGTCATGCTCACTTTGTGCCTGTGCAATATCTGATGAAGCACTAACAAGCTGACCTGACTCATCAGTCATTGCTCCATTTTTAGTAATTGCTATCGCATTTGAGCTATTATTCTTAGCAGAAGAATCATTACTGTCTGATAAAAATGGAATAAGAATAAGCACAAGTGAAGCTACACACAAAGATCCAACAATTCTATTTCTTAAACTTGTATCAAATTTCATATATATCGCTAAAAGAGCGCCTCCTGTTCTTATTCTAACAGCACAACCTTAGCTGTTAACTATTATTCTGTCTATTTCTGGCTTTTTTTATAAAACTGTCATCTATAAGGCAGTCTACAGCCTCTGAAACAGTTACAAATGAGCCAAGAACAATAATCTCATCATCATCGTCTGCATCCTTAACACATTCAGTTAAGGCTTCATTTACGGTTTCATATGATTTTATCAGAGAATCAGATATTTGACACTCTTTTAAGGCTTTTACAATACGGGAGCAAGACTCTCCTCTTTGTGTATGCAAAGATGCCACATAAAATCCATCAAAGCAGTCTTTTATAATTGAAATTACTGATTCTATATCCTTATCCTTAAGCATTCCAATAAGAGCATATCTTTTTGTTTTGATAACTCTTTTTGCTAATGTTCTAGATAGATGCAATGCTGCAGGCGGATTATGAGCAACATCAAGATAAATTGCAGGATGATACTTAACAAGCTGCATACGACCTGGCAGTGATGTTACCTTTAGAGCTCTGTTAATTGCATCAACAGATATGTTAAGGCCGCGTTCTTTTAAAACCATTAAAGCCTTAACTGCTGAAGGTGCACAGATAAGAGGTATTTTTGGTGTTGCAAGAGAATAAGACTCAAAGGTGCCTATTGGTGATTTTTGAACAAAGGTAAAGCCATCTGTAAAGCGACCTTCAAAGTGTTCACCTTCAAAGAACAACTCAGAATTATTCTCTTTTGCTATGTTATATACAACCTTTTTAGCATCTACTGGTAGTAAGCCTGTAATAACTGAAGATTTATTCTTAATGATTCCTGACTTTTCTTTTGCGATCTTCTCAATTGTATCTCCAAGAATAGCTGTATGATCAAGACCTATAGATGTAATAACACAAACATCAGCATCAAGTATATTTACAGCATCTAGTCTTCCGCCTAAACCTACCTCAAGAACAATTGCACTGCAGCCTTGATTGTAAAAATGATAAATTGCAGCAAGTGTTGTATATTCAAAGTATGTTAAATCAACACCTTTTGAATGATCATAAACATAACTTAAAGCAATACAGAGATCATCATCGCTAATAAGTCTGCCATCTATAGCAATTCTCTCATTAAATCTTTTAAGATGAGGAGATGTATAAAGACCAGTTTTAATTCCTGAGCATGAGAGTGAATTAGCAATTAAAGCAGCAGTGGAGCCTTTGCCGTTTGTACCTGCAACCTCTACAATCTTGATATCTTTTAAATTTTGAAGATTAAGATTTTCAAGGACTTTTTTTGCTCTATCAAGTCCCAGTTTAATACGGTTTGGATCGATTTTTTCAAGAAAACTAAGCCAGGCATCGATTGAACCTGGCTTTAATTCAGACTTACTTATAACCATTGATAATCACTAGATTGAAACATCAGGATTTACAAGCTCAGCCTCTACTGGAATTGAACCGTCAGATAATGATTTGTTTGCATAACGTGACTGTACTTCAACCATAGGAACTGATGGATCCTGACAGCCAAGAAGCAGTGAAACAAGGCTTGCAAGCTCATCTCTCATCTTGGCACGGGTAACAATCATATCAACTGCCCCCTTTTCAACTAAGAACTCAGCTCTCTGGAAACCTTCTGGTAATTTTTCGCGAACAGTCTGTTCAATAACACGAGGACCGGCAAAACCAATAAGTGCATTTGGCTCTGCAACGTTGATGTCACCAAGCATTGCAAGTGAAGCTGAAACACCACCCATTGTAGGATCAGTCATAACAGAGATAAATGGAAGATGTGCCTTTGACAGTCTTGCAAGAGCTGCGGATGTCTTAGCCATCTGCATAAGAGAGAACAATGACTCCTGCATACGGGCACCACCTGAGGTTGAGAAGCAGATAAGTGCACGATGAGTTCTCAAACACTCCTCAACAGCGGCACAGAATCTTGCACCAACAACAGAACCCATAGAGCCTGCCATAAAATCAAACTCAAAAGCACAAGCTACAACAGGTAAGCCCTTTAAGGTGCCTTTGATTACAACTAAACCATCTTTTTCACCAGACTTTTTCTGAGCTGCAAGGAAACGATCACGATATTTTTTTAGATCCTTAAACTTTAAGATATCCTTTGGCTCTAAATCTCCAGCAATCTCTTCTCTACCATCTTTATCAAGGAAAGAATCTAGGCGTACACGAGCTTTGATATGCATATGATGACCACACTTTGGACATACATTTAAATTACGCTCAAGCTCTGCTCTATATAAAACCTGATCACAAGCAGAACATTTTGTCCAAACACCTTCAGGAATTTCATGCTTTGCACCTGATGAAATTGAAGATGCAGTCTTGTGTAATAGATTCTCAAACCAACTCATAGAAGTCCCTATTATTTAGTATAAAAAGCTGTGCGCATTTTATCACAGCTTTGTATATTATGAAAAAATTAATTTTTTTAATTTAATGTGTTTTTTGATACGAGTTTTTAATATTTATTGTTTAACAGATTTTAATCTTCAACTAATGAAACAGCTTGCTCCTATAATCTCATTCCGTTTATATACAGCCTTTCATTCTTATATTCTAAATTACATACATATTCGCCATTCTTCTTTTTAAATAGAAATTCAGCGCCTTTTGCATCATTAGTCTTTACACTTAAAAATGCTTCTTGCAAGAATACATCATTGTTTGAATCAAATTTTAAATAACCGTTTGAACTAAATTTGATTGCATTTTTTCTGAAAACACCAACATATGTTTTAAGAGAATTATCTAAAACAGCATCAAATTTTGAAATATCAATACGGTTTAATGAATCAAAACACCTGTCTAAATCACCTTCTTTTAGTGCTGAATTTATCTCATCATAAGAAAGGCCTTTTGCTATCATAACAGCTTTAACATCACTGACTGAATTTACTATTTCTTTAGATTTTAGATCTATTTTTACGTCAAATGATTCATCTGTATTGTTAATGCCGGTAGCTATTAAATTAAGATCGGTAAATTTCAAATTTGATAAGCTAAGATTATCAGCACTAAGATTGAATGAATCAAAACGCTCTAGCCTGTCAAAACCGCAAAAACCAAGGTTTAACTCAAGCTTTTTTGCACTAAAATCTGCAAAAAACAGATCTGATGAATTTACATATGCACTTATGTTTTTACTCAAAGATGCATTAACCAAAGCTTCAAATGTTAATTTCTTTTTATTTGATTTATAAGGTGCATTAAATAAAACATCTACTTGAGCACCTTTAAGGATACCTACACTGCCTTTAATAGAGCTTTTTGATGAGGTTAGCTTTATGCTTCTATCAATACTCTGACCTAAGAAATCTTCTAATACATCGTCAAATAATTTGAAAACAGTTGAATTTACAGCACTTGTATCAGCAAAAAATTCTGCATTTACAAATCCTATTAAAAAATTAACAGGGGTCTTTTTTACTGATTTATCAATCTTTAGGGAAATATATCCATTTTCAGTGAATAAGGATGATTTTTCACTTGTATAGGAGAGCTCAAATATATCATCAACATTCTTTACATTTGTTTGAACATTCAAACCTTTTTTTACATATTGGTCAATATTCTTAAGACCATATCTTATAGCATATCCTGTTGCATAAACACCTGCAAAGTACAGTGCCACAATAGAAAGCGTAAGGATGCTGATCCACTTTAAAGTTCGCTTCATAAGGCTCTCCTTATAAATTAAGAGTTTTCTTTTGGAAAATTATATGGCTTTGCTAAAGGATGTTCCCATACTTTCTTAACAAAATCAGGAATTATTAGATTGTAACCAAGCTCTCTGTAGGCACCTTCAACATGAAAATCACTGCCAAGAGATGCAAGCAGAGAATATTTTTCACAAAGTTTTGCAATAAAATCTCTGTCCGATGGGCTCATCTGACTTGAACCAACTTCCATTGCAATACCACCACATAACTTAAAATACTCAATTAGCTCTCTTAATTTTGTATTTGTCATCTGATAGCGTCTTGGATGAGCTAAAACAGGAACACCATTTGAGTCAAGAATAGCCTTTACAGCTACACTTACATCAGGCCATGATGTCTTTACATAACAGCTTTTTCCATTTTTAAGATAAACAGAAAATGCCTCATCAGCACTCTGCGCTCTTCCCATTTCAACAATATATCGAGCATAGTTGCCACGAGTTATAGATGCACCAGGAGCTGCTCTTTTCTTACACTCTTCATAAGCATTTTTAAATCCCTGCCTTTCAAGTTTTTCACCAATGGCAACTGCTCTTTCAATTCTTTTTATCTTCTGATTTTTAAGATACTCTTTTAATGCTGGAGCCTGAGTATCAAGAAATAAACCTACAATGTGGATCTGCTCATTATTGAATAATGCTGACAGCTCAGCACCTTCAATCAGTGTAAGCAATCCTTTTGCAGCTTCCTTAGCCTCATTTATTCCATCCACGCAATCATGATCTGTCAGTGCAAGATGAGTAATTCCCTTTTTGTATGCTCTTTGAACAAGCTGTGTTGGTGAAAGTGCACCATCTGAGGCATTTGAGTGTGTATGTAAATCAAACTTTGAAAAAAATGCTGCCATTTTTACTCCTGTTACTGTGCATTCAGAAGTTCTAACTCTTCCCATCTTGAATAAAGCTCATCAAGCTTACTCTGAAGTGATGATCTCTTTTCGTTGAGTTCTCTTGCCTTTTGACCACCATCAGAATATGTATCAGGATTATTGAGCTCTTCATCAAGTATGCTAATCTCTTCTTCTAGTTTTTCTACTTTCAAAGGGTGCTGTTCAAGTTCATGCTTTTGCGTAAAGGAAAGTCCTGATTTACTGCTCTTTTCCTTTTTTTCATTTTCCTTTTTCTGAACTGTCTGTGCTTTTTTAACAGTATCTTCCTTTTTAATTCTCTGATAATAGGCAAGCACATCTGACCAGCCACCTACAACAGATTCGATATGCCCTTCACCATCAAATACCCATGTTTCTGTAGCTATCTTATCAAGGAATGCTCTGTCATGAGAGATAACAATAACAGTTCCTTCATAAGAAGAAATCAGATCTTCAAGTAAGTCTAGTGTTTCTAGATCAAGATCGTTTGTAGGCTCATCCATAATGAGCACGTTTGATGACTTTGCAAAAAGTCTTGCAAGCAGCAGACGGTTCTTTTCACCACCTGATAATACCTTAACAGGAGATCTGGCTCTTCGACCTGTAAATAGGAAATTGGCAAGATATGAAATCACATGCTTGTTTTTTCCGTTTATACAAACCTCAGTATGACCATCAGCTACGTTGTCAGCGACAGATTTTTCAAGATCAAGAGCTTCATGATACTGATCAAAATACTGAACTGCTACATTTACACCAACTCTTAACTTTCCAGTCTTTGGTTTTATCTGTTCAAGCAATGCCTTTATAAGTGTGGTTTTACCAGCACCATTAGGACCTGTAATGCCGATTCTGTCTTTTCTCATTACAGTTGCAGAGAAATTCTCAACAACATTCTTGTCATTAAAGCCAAGAGTAATATCTTTTATTTCATATACAAGATTACCAGAGCGTTCTGATACATTAGCTTCCATAATCACATTGCCCATACGATCACGTCTGTTAGCTCTGATTTCTCTTAGTTGCATGAGGTCTCGAACGCGGCCTTCATTTCTTGCAAGTCTTGCTTTTACACCACGTCTAATCCATGCTTCTTCTTGTGCAAGATTTCTGTCAAACTCAATGTTTGCAAGCTCTTCTTTTCTAAGTCTTTCATCTCTAAGTTCAATATAGCGGTTAAATGAACCTGGATATGAATATAACTTACCTCTATCAAGCTCAACTATTCTTGATGCAAGATTGTCAGCAAAGATTCTGTCATGGGTAACAAAGATGATAGTACCCTTAAAATTCTTTATTTCTTCCTCAAACCAGGAGATAGATTCAATATCAAGATGGTTTGTAGGTTCATCTAAAAGAAGTAATTGAGGCTGACAAACTAAAGCTGCAGCTAAGGCAGCCTTTCTTCTGTTACCGCCAGATAGACTTTTTAAAGGGGTATCAGGATTAAGACCGATTCTGTTTAATACCTTCTTTACAGTAGCATCAACAACAAAACCATCGTGCTTTTCAAGAAACTCTGAAAGCTCTGTTAGTCTTTTAGGATCAGTACAGGTATAAAATTCTGCAAGCGCCAATCCAACAACAGGATATGAAGATGCAGCAAGAGTATACGCACAGCCACTTTCATAGGCAGGCGGATCCTGACACAAAGAAGCGATTTTAAGTCCTGACTGAACGATAATTCTTCCAGAATCAAGCTCTCTTTTGCCCTCAATGACGCTTAAAAGAGTGGACTTTCCAGTACCATTTCTGCCAACAAGACAGATCCTTTCTCCTTCCTCGACTGCAAAACAGGCACCTTCAAAAACTCTGTCGGCACCATTGTTTAAATATGCATCAATTATAGAAACTAAAGCCATTAGATATCCTTAACTCCATCAGGACCGAAAACTCTTGGCTTTCTTCTTACATTATTCTGTCTGTCTGATGGCTTTTTAAAATCATTTTTAAAGCTCTTTTGTCTGTCAGAATTTGCAAGAAATGCTCTTGGATTTACACTCTTTGTAGCACTACCCCATACACGATTTGTTCTTTCATTTGAAAAATCATCATCTCTTGATGATTTAGTTGTATTTGAATAGCTGTGATAAGTGCTCTTTGGTTTTTCATTTAAAGTCTTCTGCCACTTTGGAGCTGACTTTAGGCTAACCATAGGAGAGATATCTTTTTTCTGATTTTGCTTTGAATAAACGAGAGTGTAGCATGAATGGATCTTCTCATTTCTCTTAAAATCACGAGGCAGCGTTGTCTTTGAAATATCCTTAATTTCAAAGCCATACTCTAATAATGATTCTTCATCGAGCTTAAAGCCTCTGTGATTTGTACAGAAAATAACCTTTCCACCATCTTTTAGGTGTCTGATAAGATTTGATAGTAAAGCTACATGATCTCTTTTTACATCAAAGCTTGTTTCCATGCGCTTTGAATTTGAGAAGGTTGGAGGATCAATATAGATTAAATCAAACAATCTACCATGATCGCTTGATAACCATGATAAACAGTCAGCCTGAATAAACTCACTATTTTCAAGTGATAAGGCATTCTGTTTGAAGTTTTCTATTCCCCACTCAAGATATGTCTTTGACATATCAACACTTACAGTTGATTTAGCACTGCCAAGTGCTGCAGCAACAGATGCTGTACATGTATAAGAGAAAAGATTTAAAACATCCTTGCCCTTGGCTTCATCTCTAATCATCTTTCTTATGATTCTGCCATCAAGGAACAGACCGGTATCAAGATAATCATAAAGATTTACCCGGTAAAGAGCGTTGTCCTCATTTACAACCATAAACTCATTTTTCTGTTCCTGAGCTTTTTCGTACTGGCTGTCACCTTTTTTAACTTCACGGCTCTTTAAAATTACTCTTTCACCTTTTACACCTGTTACATCAACAGTTGCACTTACCATATCAAGTTCATGGCGTTTTGCAATAACAGGATTTACCTTTGAAGGAGCCTTATAAGCATAGATTACATAAAAACCATTGTAGTAATCTATTGCTGCTGAATATTCAGGTACATCGGCATCATATACACGATATGCATTTGTATTTACATTCTTTGCCCATTTTTGCATGAATGTAAGATTCTTTTTCAATCGGTTTGCAAAATCAGTTGCAATGCTCTTCTCTTCAGTATCAGATGATGTTGCTATGGCATTTTCATTGATATCAAATACTCTTAACTGACATAATAGCTCACCGTTGTAAAGCTTATAAATTTTTGTTGAGTGAAGTCTCAGGCATGAAAGAAGCTCAGTATTAGATGAGATTACAGCACATCTTGCGCCTTTAAAGTGCTCCTTGAATACATTGCCAATCTTTGTATAAAGAGAGATAAGCTCATTGAAATTTCCAAGTCTCTTACCATATGGAGGGTTTGTTACAATAGTAACCTTAAGCTCATCTTTAAATGGATTGTAAGCATTCTCAATTGGTGTATTGAAAACTTCAATAATCTTGTCAAAGCCTGCCTTTTTAGCATTCTCGTTTGCAATATCAACAATGTAAGGATCAAGATCAAAACCTATGATCTTAACGCCCTTTTCAATACACTTTTCAAGACCAGCCTGAGCTTTTTGCTTTGCCTCAAGAACAAGTGCATCCCATACAGTCTTATCAAACTGCTTTAAATTAAAAAAGCCATAATGCTCTCTTAACAGGCCAGGTGCTCTATCTGTTGCATATGAAGCAGCCTCTAAAAGCAATGTTCCTGAACCACACATAGGATCAAGAAAATTCTCCTTGTTGTAGCCAGCTCTGTAAATCATAGCTGCAGCAAGATTTTCCTTTAGTGGAGCATCACCAGTGCCTCTGTGATACTCACGCTTTAATAATGCACGACCAGACAGATCGATTAGGATATTTGCACTACCTTTCTTATCTAGATGACAGTTGATTACAACATCAGGATTTTCTCTGTCAACATCAGGTCTTCCGCCCTGAGTTGTCTGAAGTCTATCACAGATAGCATCCTTTACCTTTAATGCTCCGTACTGAGTATTTCTGATAGATTCATTTGTACCAGAGAATGTTACAGCAATAGTATTGCTCTTATCAAAATACTTTTCCCATGCAACACCGTTTGCACCGATATAAAGTTCAGTGTCAGTTTCACAGAAAAACTCGGATAACTCTAGAAGAATTCGTGATGCAAATCTTGAGTAAAGACATGCTTTCATACCAAAGGCAAAATCACCTTTGAAGGATACACCTGCAACTGTTTCTTTAGCTGAAGATGCGCCTATTGAGTTAAGTTCATTAAATAAAAGAGTTTCTAGTCCTTTAGGACATGTTGCAAAAAAGGAAAGTGCCATAAAAAAGAGCTCCTAAAAATCTTAGGACATTATACTTTAAAAGCTCTTTTGTTGCTATTTTTTACATTTTTTCTTACAAGAATAACCTTTTATTTTCAAAAGAAAAACTTTAAAAATTCTAATTTATTAAAAGTAATCTGGAAATATAAAATGCAAAGTTACAAGAACTAACAGGAATCTTAAATTATATTTTGTAAACTTCTTAAGATAATAAAGAGGTTTAGCACCATCAATCTTCACATAGTACTTAAATGAAATAAGTGATGCCATAGAGGCAATGATTGTTCCAAGACCACCTACATTCACACCAACTAAAAGAGGATCAGGATCTGATGTAAAAGATGAAAGCATAACTGTAGCAGGAACGTTTGATACTATCTGAGATAAACATAAAGATACGAAATATTCATATTCACTTACAAATTCAAAGGCAAGTGAACTTACAAGATCGTATTTTGAGAGATTACCAACAAGAATAAATAAAAAGACAAAAAGTAAAAGAAGTTTGTAATCTACTTTCAAGAACAACTTCCTGTCACTAATAAAACATACAGGGAACAGGATCAGACATAGTATATAAATGTCTATAACTCTTAAAACACATAAAAGACAGAAAATAAACAAAACACAAAACAGCACTGCCTTTTTCTTTGGTATTACGATCTTGTTATCTGTATCAATTATTAAAGATGACTTATCAATAAAATGTGTTGCTATATACAAAAGGACAAAACAAACTGAAAATACAGGAAATGTAACAAAAATAAAATCTGTAAACTGATAGTTAAAATAAGAATAGATATAAAGATTCTGTGGATTTCCAATCGGTGTAAGCATACTGCCCATATTTGCAGCCACTGTCTGCATTGAAACTACAGGAATAATCAGATCGTTTCTGTTTATACAGGTAAATGCTCTTATTGCAACAGGAACGAATACGATTAGAGATACGTCATTGGTTATGAGCATTGAGATGAAAAAGTTAATGAAAATAAAGATCCTTGACAACGATCGTGTATTATCAACAAACTTAAAACATCCTTTGTATATTCCATCTAATACACCGATTTTTCTAAATCCTGCAACAACTATCATTAGGCACATTAAAAGAAACAGAATCTCATAGTTTATTGAGATGACTGTATTTACAGGATCTGTTTTAGGTATAAAACAGCTTGTTAGTGCAAGAAAAAAAGAAACTACAAGATCGGTATTAGATTTGAACAGATGAAAAAAATAATTCATAACGCACCTTCATTTGTGCGCTATTCTATCAGATTTAATTGATGATTATCAGGAAAATGAATATGAAATCAGGTCGCTTTTCTGCCAAACGGCAGAAAAGCTATCAGAGTTTCCTCTGTCTCTCTCCTGATATTTAGCTCACTGGCCGTTTATAAAACCTTTACATAAGCTATCGGAGAAAAACAAAATTTCTTTAGAAAAAAAATGATACAGACATCATAATTATCAAAGCTAATTTATCAAAACTTAATTTCATTTGTGTTGACATACGACTCTAACTTCAGAAGATATCGATGTCAAAAACAACTCAAATATAAATATTTTTTGCTATTGTATAATTAGGTTATTATGAAAACTCATGACAAAAATGACAAAGAATTCAGTTTATATCACTGACTCTGAAGATCAAAAAAGGGCATTCAAAGAATGCCCCTTTTATAGATATCAAAACTTTAAATTACTTGTTTAAAGCCTGTGATACCTGAACTGCGATAGCTACAGTTGCACCAACCATAGGGTTGTTACCCATACCTAAGAAGCCCATCATTTCAACGTGAGCAGGTACAGATGAAGAACCAGCGAACTGAGCATCTGAGTGCATACGACCCATAGTGTCGGTCATACCGTATGATGCAGGACCTGCAGCCATGTTGTCTGGGTGTAAGGTACGACCGGTACCACCACCTGAAGCAACAGAGAAGTACTTCTTGTTCTGCTCTACGCACTCTTTCTTATAAGTACCAGCTACTGGGTGCTGGAAACGGGTTGGGTTGGTTGAGTTACCAGTAATAGAAACATCAACACCCTCGTGATGCATAATTGCAACACCTTCACGAACATCGTCAGCACCGAAGCAGCGTACGTTAGCACGCTCTGTGTCTGAGTACTTGATCTCGTTAACAATCTTTAACTCTGATGTGTAGTAATCAAACTTGGTCTGAACATAGGTGAAGCCGTTGATACGAGAAATGATCTGAGCAGCGTCCTTACCTAAACCGTTTAAGATAACGCGTAATGGGGTCTTACGAGCCTTGTTAGCGTTACGAACGATACCGATAGCACCTTCTGCAGCAGCGAATGACTCGTGACCTGCTAAGAAGCAGAAACACTTGGTCTCATCGCGTAGAAGCATTGCACCTAAACCGCCGTGGCCGATACCAACCTTACGGTCTTCAGCAACAGAACCTGGAATACAGAAAGCCTGTAAACCGATACCGATAGCATCAGCTGCATCAGCAGCAACCTTGCAGCCTTTCTTGATTGCAATAGCAGCACCAACAGTGTATGCCCACTTTGCGTTCTCGAAAGCGATACCCTGGATCTCACCTACAGTCTTGTATGGGTCTAAACCATACTGTGCGCAGATATCCTTACACTCTTCAACTGACTTAATGCCATACTGAGCTAAAACACCATTGATTTTCTCAATACGACGCTCATAACTTTCAAATAATGCCATCTTTTAGTACCTCTTATTCTTTTCTTGGGTCAATGTACTTAGCGGCATTATCCCACTGACCATAGTGGCCCTGGATCTTAGCAATAGCTTCTTTACCAGACATCTCTGGGTTAGCCTTTAGAAGATCCATTAACTTGCCTAAGTTTACGAACTCATAACCAACAATCTCGTTGTTGTTGTTTAATGCAACGCGAGTTACATAACCTTCAGTCATTTCTAGATAACGTGGGCCCTTATCCTTAGTAGCGAACATAGTGCCAACCTGGCTACGTAAGTTCTTACCTAAATCCTCTAGAGAAGCACCGATTGGTAAACCACCCTCTGAGAAAGCAGTCTGTGTACGACCGTAAACGATCTGTAAGAAAAGCTCGCGATATGCAGTGTTGATAGCATCGCAAACTAAGTCGGTGTTTAAGCCTTCAAGTAAGGTCTTACCGATCAGGATCTCAGAAGCCATAGCAGCTGAGTGAGTCATACCTGAACAGCCGATGGTCTCAACTAAAGCTTCCTGAATGATGCCATCTTTAACATTTAAGGTCATCTTACAAGCGCCCTGCTGAGGAGCACACCAACCCACACCGTGAGTTAAACCGCTGATATCCTTGATTTCTTTAGCCTGAACCCACTTACCCTCTTCAGGAATTGGAGCAGGACCATGATATGCACCCTTAGTAACTGGGCACATATTCTCTACTTCTTTAGAATAGATCATTGTGGTACCTAAATTAATATATTAAATTACGTAAATATAGCCGTTTTTCGCGACTAACCTACAAGATTATAATACACAGCATTGAGTTTGTAAAAATTTTTACTGAGCATTTTTCTTATATACAAAAACAAAATCTAATATAGTAGACAACAATCAATTATCATTATTGTCAATGCACTAAGATCTTTCATTTTTTATTTTTTGTGCAGTAATTCAAAAAATAACTATCTATTTTTGGTGCAATTAAAACTTTTATTTTTATTTTTTATCTGTCACCTTATAATTATCAAAATTTTTTTCATAACAATTATTGTTAACACTAATAAGGTTAGATATGTTAGAAACTGAAAACCCAAGAGCTCCGCTCTATCACACCTTAAATAAGGTTCCTTTTATTCTTCAGATCATTGTTGGTCTTCTTTTAGGTATTGTTGCAGCTTATGTATATCCTGATGACAAATCTGTTATTCCTACACTTGGAACACTATTCGTTAAAGCATTAAAAGCTGTTGCACCAATCCTTATTTTTGTTCTTGTAACATCTGCTGTTGCAAAACATAAGACTGGTCAGCAAACAGCCATGAAACCAATCATTGCACTTTACTTTATCGGCATGATTATTTCAGGCACACTGGCTTTATCAATGTCATATATTTTCCCAAGCACTTTCTCAGAGCTTGCTCTAAATGCCAATGTTTCAGCTCCATCAGGAATTAAAGAGGTTCTTGTAAATTTCGTAAACCAGGCAGTTGAAAATCCTATTGCAGCATTTATCAACGGTAACTATGTAGCTATTCTTTTCTGGTCTATTGCATTAGGTCTAATGTTCAGAGTTGCAAACGAAACTACAAAAATCGTTCTTGACGATCTGGCTGCATCTGTTTCAGGTGTAATCAGATTTGTTATTCGCTGTGCTCCATTAGGTGTTTTCGGTCTTGTTTACTCTTCATGTACACAAGAAGGTGGTTTTGCAAATCTTTTAAATTATGTTCATGTTGTTGCAGTTCTAGTTGCAACCATGCTCATTATCGCTTTTGTCGTAAATCCACTTTTAGTATTCATCACAACAAGAGAAAATCCATTCCCTATCGTATTCAAGTGCCTTGCAAAATCTGGTACCACAGCATTCTTTACAAGATCATCTGCTGCAAACCTGCCTGTAAATATGGCTTTATGTGAAGAAATGAAGCTTGATAAAGCAACCTACTCTATTTCTATTCCTCTTGGCTGTACTATTAATATGTCAGGTGCAGGTGTAACTATCGTTATCATGACTATGGCAGCAGCTCATACTCTTGGAATCAATATTGACTTTGCTTCAGCACTTTTAATGTGTATTGCTTCAGTTCTTTGTGCATGTGGCTCATCAGGTGTTGCAGGTGGCTCTTTAATGCTTATCCCACTTGCTTGCTCAATCTTCGGTATTCCAAATGACATTGCAATGCAGGTTGTCGGCATCGGCTTTATTATCGGTGTTATACAGGATTCATGCGAAACTGCACTTAACAGTTCAACTGATGTTATCTTTACTGCAGCAGCATGCAGAAGAGCTCAGAAGAAAAAAGAAGCTTAATTCTAATTAGAATCATGTAAAGCCAGCATATATGCTGGCTTTTATTTTTTAAGAATTAATCTCAAAGAAAAATTTAATTTTTTTTTGAAAATTTACTAAAGTTAGATATATAGTCTGCCGATCTCTATGTAGAGGTATAGATTATGAGTACAATTAATCTTCTTAATGGTATGTCTCCGGTATCTAGCAATTACGCTACCGGCTCTAATTCTATTGCCCAAAATTACTCTAATGAAAATAATGAGAACAGAATTTTAGTACTTCAAGAAGATACTGTTACTCTATCAAAAGATAACTGTCAGTGTAATGACGGACAGAACAGCCAGCATCAATACTCATCAAATCGTTCTAAAGCAAGAATGGCCTATCTTGGAATTGCAAAAAAGGTTAGCTATCCAACCGTTAAAACAGATAGCAATGAAGATAAGACAAACGTAACTGATGGAACTGTAAACACCGATGAGTCAAAAGATAATGAAAAAGGCTCTGTATCTGAGGAGAAAGGAGCTAATGGAAAGACACTATCTGACAAGGAAAAGCAACAACTTCAGGAACTTAAAAGCAGAGATATTGAAGTAAAGAAGCATGAGCAGACCCATCAGAGAGTTGGAAGTCCTTATACAAGTGCTCCATCTTATGAGTATGAAACTGGGCCTGACGGTAAAAAATATGCAGTTGCAGGAAGCGTCAACATAGATTCTAGTGATGCAGATACACCAGAAAAAACAGCTGAAAAAATGCGAATTATAATCAAGGCTGCTAAGGCTCCTGCTCAGCCATCATCAAAAGATCTTTCTGTTGCTGCCGATGCTTCAAGACGTTTAAATGAGGCAAATGCAAAGGTTCAAAAAGAAAAGCAAGAGCAAATGAAAGAAAACATGGAATCAGCAAATAACAAAGATTCTGTAAATGAAGATCCTGCTAAAAAAGAAAATGAGAACAAAAATATTCAGGATATGACTGAAGGTTCTTCAAGTATTGCTCCTCAAAAATTCTCCGAATCAAAAGGATTCTAAATTACCTAAAGCCTCTAATGAGGCTTTAATTTTTTGATTACTAGAACTTCCTTGATGACACATCCTCAGAAATTCTATTTGCAATTACATTTAACTCACCTGTAATATTGAGTGTATCGTTTGCAAGTGACATATTCTCTGTAGAATTCTGACGAAGTTCGTATGATGAATTCTTGATTTTTTCAAGAGATGAGCTTTGTACCTCAACAGATTTTTTCAAGAGTTCAATATTATCTACAAGTGTCCTTGCAAGATTTTCAATATCACTTAATCTACTCTGTGTAACAGATGCTAATGAACGAACTTCATCTGCAACTACAGCAAAGCCTCTTCCATGCTCTCCTGCTCTTGCAGCTTCAATTGCAGCATTTAAAGCAAGCAGATTGGTTTCTTCAGCTACATCCTTAATACCATCAACAACATTCTCGATTTTTGTAATATTGTTGGCAATCTCATCTGTGCATTTTTCAACATCTCTGTTTGAGCTGTCGATAAGATCGGTTGCATCAACTGTTCTATCAATAAATGATAACTGCTCATTTAATGCATTAGCAACAGAAGTTACAGAATCAGTCTGTAAATTAGACTTGGTTTTAAGATCATCTGACAGTTGTTTTTGAGAGTGAAGCACAGAACACATGGTATCGCCAAGTCTGTTAATACCAAGAGTAAGATCTAAGAACTGACCTTTTAATCTATCTGATGAAATTCTCTTTGTATAGTCATTTGATGTATATGACTCAAGTACAAATGAGACATCTTTGAATACCTGATTTATATTGTCTATAGCATTGTTTAAAGAACTTATCAGCTCCTGAACTGTCTGGTTTGATGAGATAAAATCAGCTCTTGATGAAAAATCACCATTTACTACTCTGTTAAGTGCAAGATGAACAGATTCAATTGCCTGTCTGTCATTTTCCACTCCTTTGGTAATTTCATCTGATATATCGCAAAGTATTTTTGATGCAGAACCTATTTCATCTAAATTGCGTGGACGCTTAAGACCAGGAGTACCACTCTTTTTCTCAAAATATTCAGAAAACTTCTTAAGATTGAAGCGAAGAAGACCAAGTCTTGATTTTAGGATCTTTGAAATATAAATAATCAAAAGAACCATAAGTGCAACAACTGCTAAAGCAATTGCAACAGTCTCATAAATAAGAGTATTTAAAGGTTCAAATACTTCACTTTTTCTTATTTTTCCAACAATAATCCAGTTAAGCTTTGGATCATGAACTGCCACTAGAATATAATCTTTGCCATCTGATTTTGAATTATAAAATTCGTAATGATACTGATTTTGGCTAGCCTTTTTAATTAAAGACAGAAGATCTGGTTCAATCTCGTTTACATTTTTCTTTAATATATAGTCTGAGTTTTTATGAAGCTGAATTAGACCTGAATCGCTTATTGCATAGAAATACCCACTCTTACCTAGTTTTTGTGAGTTTAACAAAGATAAAAGAGTATTAACCTTTGCAGCTGTACCTGTAATTGCAATCAGTTTTCCAGAATCATCAAACATCTTGTAGTTTATGAACATTGCAAGATTACCAGTTACTCTGTCAAAGTCCATATTCACATCACATTCAGCCTTCGTTTCAAGAGTATATTTAAGCCAGGAATCTCGACCATTGATATCAAGTTTTCCTTTTGACTCACCTTTGTAATAATATAAATTACTCTTGAAGGATGCTAAAAAGGTACTGAAAAGATTATACTTTTCAATAAGTTTTAATCTGTCCTTTTTAAAAACAGGATAGAATTCATTACTCTCTCCACCTAAGATCCAGTCTATCGTATACTGACTTTCAGCCATTGATCTTGACTGAATAATATATGGATCGATAAAACCTCTAATATTTGTAGCAATTAGTTTTGTCTGTGTAGGAAGCTGCTTATTTAATATCTCTTTTTCTACAATTGAAGATGAATTTGCATAAAATAAGGAGCAGACAACAATAAGGATAAAAAATACTGACGAAAGAATGATGATAGAAAGTCTGTATACAAGAGATCTGTTTGATGTTTTTTTCATATGTCACTACCTACTTTTTTAACTGAATTATAGGTCAAGGTAAATTTCAAAATATTCTCAAATTCTCACAAAATCATTAACTTTTTGATTTACTTAAAAAAGCTGTGACAAAAGGCACATAAATGTGTATATCTTTATAATAGAAGTTACGCATCACTGAATATTTTAAGTTTTAATACTTAATAAACTAGCCAAAGTTCTTAAACTGTTGATACTAAAACAGAAAAAAGTTAAAACGTTCGATATTTTGACTTAAATTGAGTAAAAAACATCGACAGATAAAGTCTATAACCTTATCTGTTAATGTCTTGGAAAAGTGAGGATAAATTATTTTTTCTGTCTGAGATTAAGACTTTTTTCTGCCTTTCATGTTTTGTTTTAGAAGCATGGTTAGATTCTGTTTTTCCATCAGCGGGATTAATTTCTCTAACATCTTCTCAGGACATTCCTCATAGCGTATTCTTGTTTCAGCCATGCAAGAATCGTCAAATATAGCTGAAGCGATTCTGTACAATGCATAGGTAATGTTATTAAATGTAGCCATTACTTTAATTGCATTTTTATCCATGAATGTACACTCATCTTCCTTTAAGAAATCATCTTTCCACCAGTGGTAACCACTTTCAATATGCCAACGATTATCAATGGTTTCCATAATGAGTTGTTGATT
>NZ_JAGFNY010000024.1 GCF_019448115.1 Succinivibrio faecicola
CCATAAGTGAGAATAATCCATCTCATATATGGGCAAACAGACTGAAAAACCTGCTTTTGACTATGAAATCAGCTAAAGAAAATGCGATAGAATAGGATAAGTCAGGTTTAAATGAATCTCAAATTATCGCTTTAGAGCGAGAATATGATGAGATAATGGCTTATGCCAATATGGAGTGTCCTCCACCGGATAATACAGAGCCAAAAAAACGAGGGAAACGAAAGAAAGGTAAAGAGCGTTCACTGATTGAGAGACTGATTAAACTCAAGGCATCGGTGTGTCTGTTTATCCATAACTTTGCAGTGCCATTTGATAATAATCAGGCTGAAAGAGATATTCGCAATGTAAAAACTAAATCAAAGGTTTCAGGATGTTTTCGTTCTGTAAAAGGTGCTCAGAACTACCTGACGATTACATCCTTTCTCAGCACAGCAAGAAAACAAGGTATAGATGCATTTGTTGCTCTGACCTCTGCTTTTAATGGTAAGGCTGAGAAGATTATTTTAGGGGTAGGTTCTGAGTAGTTACAGTAAAAATTCAAATTCGAAAATGTATTTGTTCCACATGGAACGTTTTTCATTAATTCAAAGTGAGTTCTGCAATTTTAAAATTTGGTATAATTTGTTTCACATTTAAGAAAAATCTTAATTTTATTTAATCAATTTTTTTTGTAAAACAGTATATGATGCTATGAGTAGAAAATTCAAAATCAAATATTTTTTCAGTTCAATATTCTCATACTTTATTAGAATTCTTAAACGCTAAAATTTTTCTTCTTACAGTGTTCCACATAGAACTTTTGTCATTAATTATTTTGTTCCACATAGAACATTTTCAACACACGTGTTGATACTTAAAAAGTAACACTTTTCTGATTATCAATACCAAAGATGCTATCGGTTATACGATTTTTATTTCAACGATAGAACGAATCATAAATAGCGAACCATGTTCCACGTGGAACATTAATTCATTAATTGACAAGATTAAAATCGCATTGGTTATTTTTGAAGGTTATCTCTGAAGGTTATCCAGTTAGGTAATTCTAGTGATAACATCAGAGCTTTATTAAAACTATAGATCTAAATAGATTTATTTAGATAAAGAATGGTTGATGTTTGTTATTTAAAAAGGCCTGTTTAAAAAACAGGCCTCTTTTACTAATGGTTATATATTGTTGTTTAGAAAGAGTATTAGATATCTAATGTTGCGTTAGCTGCATTCTCAGTAATAAATATCTTTCTATTTTCAACATCCTCGCCCATAAGTTCATTAAACAATCTATCAGCTTCCATAGCATCGGTAATACTTACTTTTAGAAGAGAACGAGTATCTGGGTTCATAGTTGTTTCTGATAGCTGTTCAGCCATCATTTCACCTAATCCTTTGTATCGCTGAATCGATACTCCAGCAAAGCCTTCTTTCATAAGTACCTCATATGCCTCATGGAAGTTCTTTACTGGTATTTCTTTTGATCGTACAAAGACATAGCCCGTATCTTCGATCAAATCAGCTACCTTCATATTCATATTTTTCAGCATAATATAATCTGCTGAATTGAAGAAATGAAGATCTAAATTGTAGCTGTAATCTATTCCATGAACATGATGAATTACTACAGGATAATACAATCCTTCAACAGGATCCTGCAGAACGTCAGATTTAAAGAAAATACCTTCTGACATATTGTCAGGTAACTTCTTGATAAAAGAATCAACCCAAGCTTTAACATCATCTTTAGATGACATCATTTCTTTTGTTAATAAAGAATGATACATCAAGTTAATAATGATGTCCTTGTTATACTTTTGAGTTAACTTAGGAAGCTTAGTAATGATCTTATTATATTCAGTAAATAAAGACTCTAAAGGTGCACCAGAGATAGGAGCTGCTTCTTTATTCACATAAATCTGACCTGAGCTTACAGCCATATTTGTCTTATATTGCAAAGCTTCTTTGTCACTCAGAACATATACAACCTGCTTTCCTTTCTGATACTTATATAATGGAGGCTGTGCAACGTATACGTAGCCTCTTTCAATAAGTTCAGGCATATGTCTGTAGAAGAATGTTAATAAAAGGATTCTAATATGAGCACCGTCAACGTCAGCATCAGTCATGATGATAACTTTATGGTATCTGAACTTTTCAGGATCATAATCATCCTTGCCAATACCACACTCTAATGCACTTACCAGTGTTCCAATCTGCTGTGAATCAACGACTCTATCAAAACGAGCCTTCTCTACATTCAGAATCTTACCTCTTAATGGTAAAACAGCTTGGAACTCTGAATTTCTGCCACCTTTAGCAGAACCACCTGCAGAATCACCCTCAACTAAGAAGATTTCTGATAACTCAGGATCTTTAGATCTGCACTTAGTCAGCTTATCAGGAGTAACATTTAGTTCAATTCCCCCCTTCTTACGAGACATATCACGAGCACGTTTCATTGCTTCGCGAACACGAGCTGACTCAATGATCTTTGAGCAAACTAAATCAGCATCTTTAGGATTCTCTAATAAGAAAGCTTCTACAGCATCAGATACGGAATTTGCAACAGCACCAGCAGCTTCTGAAGAAACTAATTTATCCTTAGTCTGTGAAGAGAACTTAGGATCAGGCATCTTTACAGAAATAACAGCTGTTAAACCTTCACGTGCATCATCACCTGATGTTGATACTTTATTCTTCTTTATGTAACCAGCTTTCTCTAGATGAGAGTTAAATACAGAAGTTAATGCTCTCTTGAAACCAGCTAAATGAGTACCGCCATCTTTTTGAGGAACATTATTTGTAAAGCAGTATACATTCTCTGTATAAGCATCAGTCCACTGCATACCAACTTCAACCTGAATGTTGCCATCGCAGTTTTTCTTAAAATGAATAACGTTCTGATGTAAAGGATTCTTGCCTTTATTTAAGAACTGAATAAACTGACCAATACCACCTTCATGATAGAAAGTCTCAGTTAATACAGGATCTTCTCTTAAATCAGTTAATGTAATTTTGATACCTGAATTTAAGAATGATAACTCTCTTAAACGTTTTGCTAATATTTTATATTCAAAAGTGGTATTTGTGAAAATAGATGGAGATGGCCAAAAGCGAACTCTTGTACCTGTGGTATCAGAATCACCTATCTGATGTAAAGGAGCTTCAGGATTACCACCGTTTAAATAAACCTGTTCCCAGATATGACCTTCACGGTTAATTGTTAACTCTAATCTATCCGATAAGGCATTAACAACAGAAATACCAACACCGTGCAAACCACCAGAAACTTTATAAGAATTTGAATCAAATTTACCACCAGCATGTAAAACTGTCATTACAACTTCTGCAGCTGAAACATGCTCTTCTGGGTGAATTGCAACAGGGATACCACGACCATTATCGGTACATGAAACGGATCCATCTTCATGAATTGTCACTTCAATATGATCACAAAAGCCTGCTAATGCTTCATCGATAGAATTATCAACAGCCTCAAAAACCATATGATGAAGACCTGATCCATCGTCAGTATCACCAATATACATACCTGGACGCTTACGTACAGCTTCCAGACCTTTTAAAACTTTGATACTGCCGATATTATAATCGTTGTTCTTTTCTTCTGACATAAATCCTCTGTCTGTCGGTGTTAACTAATATAGTCTTTAATAGAGGCTGCAATATCAAGAAAAGAAGTACTTGAAGATTGTGGAAGCTCAATATCCTTAGAAATATTAGTTAAGAAAACTTGATTATCACCAGAAACTAAATGTTCTAATAATAATTGCCTTGAAGTGAGATCTAATTCGGAACTTAAATCATCGATCAGATAAATACAGCTCTTGGATGATAAACTTTTTAAAAGCTGACCTTGAGCCAAACTCATAGCACAAACAAGTAATTTTAACTGACCTCGAGAAAGCATCTCACTTGCCGCAAACTGGTTGCATTTAATCTTTAAATCTGCGCGATGACAACCATAGAAAGTATACCCTAAAAGTCTATCTTTTTCAATATTTAAGGCTAGCATAGAGCCTAGATTTGAGCCGTTTTCCCAACCTTTTTGATAAACAAAATCGAAGGAAAAATTTGGAAGAAAATTTAATAAATTTTTTTGCAAAAATGGTAGTAATTTATTCAAATAATCTTCTCTTTTTTTTGATATTATTTCTCCTGTTTCAGAGAGTATGTTGTCCCAGAATTCTATATATTCATCTGATGCTTTTTGTTTTAACAAAGAATTTCGTTGAACAAGTATCTTTTGATACTTATTCCATAAATCAATGTATCCAGCTTCAGAATAAAATAACCCCCAATCAATAAAGGATCTTCTATACTCAGGGCCACCTAGAATAAGCTCAAAGCACTGAGGGTGAATAACCTGTACAGATAATTTGCTTACAATATCAGAAATCCTATTTGATGACTGATGATTTATCTTTATCTGTAAGGGCTTATTTCTTTCTCTGAAACGGCAAAGACCAACCTCATCGACATAAGATGAGTCATCATTAAGGATACGGGCATTTATAGCAAAAAATGGCTCAGATTCTTTAATTAAAGACTGAAACCTAGACTGCCTAAAGGAACGACCAAGACCAATATAAGAAATTGCTTCGAGAAGTGATGTTTTTCCAGTTCCGTTGTTACCAAAAATAACATTGAAGTTAGGAGAAGGCTCAATGCAAAGAGAAGATAAATTACGAAAATTCGTAATATTGAGCCTTTCTATTTTCATCTATTGTTAAACCACTACACGTGAAATTACAAATGCTCCGGTAATACCTTCCTCAAGTTCATCAGTTTCTGGTTTGATTAAAATTGAAGAGGCTGGATTAGTAAAGCATAGTCTAACTTTTTCAGATTTAATGATCTTTAATACATCTACAACGTAAGAACCATTTAAAGAAATTTCTGTTACATCAGAAATACCAGGATCTTCAAGTGTTGCACATGAAAGCTCATGCTCTGAATTTTCGGCACGTAGATCTAATCTTCCACTTGAGAAGTTGAATGTTACACCATTTACTCTCTTAGATGCTAAAACAGAAACCTGCCTAATAAGATTTGTAAGTTCAGCTTTAGGTAGTAAGTATTCAGTCTGAATGTTATCAGGAATAGCTTTACGAATATCTGGATAGCTACAATTAATAAGCTTTGAAGCTAATACATAACCATTGCAAGATGTGAAGACATTATTCTTTGAAAATGTTAATTCTACTTCTGCTTCACTATCATCCTTAATTATTGAAGCTAACTGAGCTGCACCTTGCTTTGGAATAATAGCGCCGAAAATACCACTTGCTACTGTCTGTTCCTGCTCAACAGATGTTCTTAGCATTGTCAATCTGTGACCATCAGAAGTATAGATATCTAAATTCTTACCATTAAATTCGAATCTGATACCTTTTAAGTAATCACGGAAATCCTCAGTGATAACGCAGAATAGAGAAGAATCAATGATTGACTTCAACTGCTTTTGCTTTAATTTGATTGTCTGTACTACACAATCTCTATCAAAAGTAGGGAAATTAACAGCACTCTGTGTTCTTAATTCATAAGAAACCTTAGATGTCTTAATCTCTAATGTATTTTTATTTTCATTAAAATAAAAGTCTACTAGAGATGAAGGATCAAGATTAGATAGAGTATCTTTAATCTTATTAGCGTTTACAGTAATAACACCTTCAGATTCAACATTCTGAAGAGATACACATGATTGCATCTCGATGTTATAGTTATTTGCTTTTAAAATCAGCTTGTTATCTTTTACTTCAAAATAAATATTCTTAGTAATGTCATCTTTATTAAGCGAAGAACCGGCTATTGAGGTAACAGAATTTATTGGCTCTTTAATATCTGACAATAAAACGCTAAATTTCATGATGTACTCCGTTACTTATTATTCTTTTTATTCTTTCTTCAATGACAATACTAATTTCTGATAGAGATCAGCTAATTCTCTGTCTTCAAGCAGACGCTGTTCAACTCGCTTAATTGCTTCATGCACAGAAGAATGATCTTTATTAAAAGATCTTCCTATATCTGTAGATGATAATTTAGGAATAAGCTGATGTCCAAGTGTCATAGCTATAGAACGTGCGGTAGATGTTAATTTTTTTCTTGATGCTGAATCCATGTCCTGAACAGTAACACCAAATTCTTTAGCAACACGATCTTTAATTGCATCTAAAGTTGTTGTCTGACTCTTTGAATTAACTAGATTTGATAAAGTTTTTACTGCTTCATCAAATGTAATCTGACGCTTTTCAACATCCATCTGTGACTTTAATGTCTTAACAGCACCTTCAAGCTCTCTAACTGATGAACGAATGTTATTTGCAATATAATCAATAACTGAATCAGGAAGGGTGATACCACATTCAGCACATTTTCTTTTAGCAATAGCAGCTCTTGTTTCTGGTGAAGGCGGATAAATTTCTCTACATACACCAGATCCGAATCTTGAAACCAATCTTGGAGAAAAATTCTTTAAGTTTCCTGGAGGAACATCTGATGCAAGGATAAGCTGTCTACCAGGCTTATCAAGGAAAGTAGCAATAATATCGAAGAATGTTTCTCTTGCCTTATCACCTTTTGCAAGGGACTGGATATCGTCCATGATAAATACATCATGACGTGTAAATGTATCCTGGAAATGAATCTGCTGAGGATCAAAATTCTTCTTAGCCATAGAGTCAACATAGTTCTTAATAAACTCTTCGGCTCGAATATATACAACAGACTTATTTGGCTGATCCTGACGGATTTTATTAGCAATAGCCCATAAAATGTGGGTCTTACCTAAACCTGATGCACCATAAATATAAAAAGGGTTATAGGCTTCTGAGCCTGGATCGTTAGCAATTGACTGTGCGATTGCATAAACAAGTCTGTTCTCAGGATCAGTAACATAATTATCAAATGTTTTATCAGGATTAATATTGTCAGAATAGACTCTAGTATTTACGTTCTGATTAATATCATGATGATTATTCATTACCTGCTGAGGAGCAACATTCTGATTTACAAAAGAATTCTGTAAATTTTGCTGTTCACCAAAAGAATGCTGAGGGATACTTGGATTCTGATAATTAACAGGATTAGGCTGAGAATACATATTATTATCAGCTTGCATCATAGGCTGCTGTGGATTCATCTGGTTAATAGCATTATTTGCCATAAAAATCTGCATACCATAATGAGCATCACCAAGTAACTGATTGATTTTCACTAAAAGAATATATGCATACTGAGGCAATAGTTGAGATGCTAATTCATTATTGCATATAAAACAGATATTGTTTGATGATATCTGAATCATACACTGGTTGCCTATAACCTGAAGCATTGCTTTTTGTTGTAGATCTTGAAAAGAAGCGCATACATCTTCTATGGCTTTTTTCCAGATTTCCTGTAAATCCATGATAGTAATCCGAGACTAGTTCAAACATATAATTATAATGGGTCATTATTTTAGCATAAAAAAAGTATTGATCTCTATCCTATTTACAATGTAAAATGTCGTACTTTGTTTAAAAGGCAGATTTGTATTAATCACAGAACTGCTAGTTTTGAATGTAAATTTTAGGCGGTAGTACCGTCTTTGGAGTTTCAAATGAAGCGTACTTTCCAGCCAAACGTAACTAAGCGTAAGCGCACCCACGGTTTCCGTGTACGTATGCGTACTGCTGACGGTCGTAAGGTTTTATCACGTCGTCGTGCTAAGGGTCGTAAGCGTTTAACTACTGTTAATGGCTAATAATACCTTTCCTCGGTCAGTTAGACTGTTAAAATCCGAGGAATATGATGAGGTATTCAAAAACCCTGTCCGCGCTAGCGAACGTGGCGTGCTTGTTCTTGCTTGCAAGAACAAGCTTGAATACCCAAGATTAGGTCTGATAGTACCCAAGAAAGTTCTTAAAAGAGCTGTTTGGCGTAATCGAATTAAGAGAATTTCAAGGGATACATTCAGACTCAATCAGCATTCTCTTCCAAATATTGACCTGGTTGTAATGGCCAGACCAAAGATAGATGAATTCAGCAATTCTGAACTAAGTTCAGTATTAAAAAAATTATGGATACAAATATCTCACCGTTTGGAAAAGTAGCTATCCTACTGATTCGTTTCTACCAAAAGTATGTTAGTCCGCTCCTAGGACAGCATTGTCGCTTTTATCCAAGTTGCTCACAATATACTCTTGAAGCTATTCAGGAATGGGGTTTTTTTAAAGGTTCTTATCTTGGATTAAAGAGAATCTTAAGATGTCATCCTCTTAATCCTGGTGGATATGATCCAATTCCAAAAAAACAAATTATTAACAACAAAAAGCCAAACATAAAAGGTTAATCCCATGGAACAACAAAGAAATTTAATTTTTCTTCTATTACTTTGTTCAGCCATGTTCCTATTTTGGGACTGGAATTCTGACAAAGCTACTTTAGCTCAGCAAGAAGAAGCAAAAATTCTTCAGGCTCAAAATCAGGATATTAATTCACTAACTGAGATCGGTAATACAATCAAAGTATCAAGTGATACATTGGAATTAACCATTAACTTAAATGGTGGCGATATTATTGATGCCAAGTTATTAAAGATTAAACAGGAACAGGATAAGGATGATCCTTTCAATCTTTTAATGACTAAGCCAGAATTTATTTATCAGGCTCAGAGCGGTTTAGCTGGAGCTGATGGAATTGATATTAAATCAAGACCTTTATTCAGTGCTGATAAAACCGAATACAAGATCAATGACGGCGATGAAAAGGTAGAAGCTGTTTTAACATATGTAAAAGATAACGTTACATATACTAAAACCTATACTTTAAACAAGAATTCATATGTTGTTAATGTTGATTATTCTATCAACAATGAATCAGAAAAGAACTTATCTTTATGCTTCTATGGTCAGTTAAAACAATCTGTAGATGATTCTTATCTAAAAGACGATAGTTCTTTCGGTATGGTTGCAGGTGCTTATAGAGGCACAGCATACTCTTCAGATGATTCACGTTATGAAAAAGCAACTTTAGATGACATCGTTGATTATGCTGAAGACAATAAGAATTACAGAATTTCAACCAAGAATGGTTGGGTTTCAATGATTCAGCACTACTTCGTTTCTGCTTGGATAGGAAACAGCGAAAACGGTAATGTTATTTATTCAAGAGATACAGATCAGGGCAAGACAGCAATCATCGGTATTAGAACAAACAATGTTGAAATCAAGTCTGGCGAAAACAAAGTACTTGGTGGAAAACTTTGGGTAGGTCCTAAGAACCAAGAAGAAATGGCTTCAGTAGCTAATAATCTAGATCTTACTGTTGATTATGGCTGGTTATGGTTCATTTCAATTCCATTATTCAAGATCCTAAATTTCTTACACTCAATCATTGGAAACTGGGGCTTTGCAATTATTGCATTAACAATGATTGTTAGAGGTGTAATGTTCCCTCTTACAAAAGCTCAGTACACTTCAATGGCTAAGATGAGACTTTTACAGCCAAAACTTCTTGAAATCCGTGAAAAATATAAAGACGATAGACAGAAGGCTGGCGCTGAGACAATGAAGCTATACAAGACAGAAAAAGTTAACCCTCTTGGTGGTTGCTTACCTCTGTTAATTCAGATGCCAATCTTTATTGCTTTATACTGGACCTTAATGGAATCTACAGAATTAAGACAGTCTAGCTTTATGCTATGGATTACTGATCTTTCTGTAAAGGATCCATTCTTTGTATTACCAATTTTATATGGTATTACAATGTTCTTATTACAGAAGATGTCACCAACTCCAGTAACAGATCCTATGCAGAAGAAGATATTTATGGCAATGCCATTTATCTTTACATTCATGTTCTGTACATTCCCTGCAGGTTTAACTCTGTACTGGTTAGTATCAAACGTATTCACTATTTTCCAACAGTTTATTATCTTTAGATCACTTGAAAAGCGTGGTTTAAGTGTTAAGAAAGCTGCAGTAGCTAAAAAATAATGAACAATACAATTGAAGATACAATTGCAGCAATTGCCACCCCTTTAGGCAGGGGTGGCATTGCCGTTATTAGGGTATCCGGTTCTAAAGCTTTAGAAGTTGCAAATATTCTTACTAATACAAATCCTGAGCCTAGAAAAGCCTATTTCAAGAAATTTAAACTTGGAAATGATATTCTTGATGAAGGAATATTGCTGTATTTCAATGCACCTAACTCTTATACAGGTGAGGATGTAATTGAACTTCAAGGACATGGCGGTATTGTTGCTCCAAAAAGACTGCTTGAAGCTATTCTATCAATAGAAGGTGTTAGACAAGCAGAACCAGGCGAATTTACAAGAAGAGCCTTTTTAAACAACAAAATGGATCTTACAGCAGCTGAGGCTGTTGAAGATCTTATATCTGCAGGTTCTGATTCAGCTGCAAAAGCTGCTCTTTCATCTCTTCAGGGTACATTTGCAAAAAATCTATATGAAGTAGCAGACAGACTTACTAAATTCAGAGTAAGACTAGAAGCTTGTTTAGATTTTCCAGAAGAGCATGAAGACTTCTTTGATTCAGGAAATTCAGAAAAAGAATTAACTGAAATAATAGATCTGACTTCTAAAACAATTCAAATTGCTTCTCAAGGTGTGAAGTTAAATGAAGGAGCAAGAATTGTTCTTTCAGGTTCTCCTAATGCAGGTAAATCAAGCTTACTAAATGCCTTATCTGGTACAGAAAAAGCTATCGTTACCAACATTCCTGGAACAACTCGCGACGTTTTAACGGCTAATATTGAAATATCAGGAGTACCCGTAATTATTACAGATACAGCTGGTATTCGCGATACACCAAGCGATGAAATCGAAAGAATTGGTATTCAAAAAGCAATCGATGAATTAAAGAAAGCTGATCTTGTTTTATACATGATAGACGGTTCATCAGTACCTGTAGACGAAGAAGAAACTTTCAAAAAGATCTTTGAATTTGAAAAAGATGAAAAACACATTCTGATACTAGTTTCAAAATCAGACAAAGGAATGTGTGATGAATGTAAATCTCTTTTAAAAAGTGAACTATTCTCTTCTTATAAGCAGATACACACATCTACTAAAACTGACGATGGCTTAAATGAGCTTAGAAACGTTCTAGCAGATGCTTTAGGTATTATGCCTATAGAAGGTGTATTTATCGCTCGTAGGCGCCATTTAACGGCACTACAGACTGCTTTTGAGCATATTATCGTAGCAAAAGATAACTTACAGTTCGGTGATCTGGTTCTTTGTGCTCAAGAAATGAGAGAAGCTCAAGATTTCATCGGAAATATAACAGGAAAAGTTACTTCTGACGATATTCTAGGAATTATCTTCAGTACTTTCTGTATTGGAAAATAGTTTTCTAAATGTTTTAAACCACGTTAATGAATATATCAATAACGTGGTTTTAATTGAATAAAAACCAATCTTTAATCAGATTTTATTTAAAACCTTCCATTAAAACTGCTTTATTACTCTTTAGAGATTTCTGAACATCAATTATTCTCTGGTTAGATGAACCTCTAAAATCAAGTTCTAATGACTTTTTTGCCAGTACAAATGGTCCGTCAACTAGGACATCAAGTTTTTCTAGCAATCTTTTATAGATAGGATCTGAAGATAGTTTCTCATATAAAAAACCAGTATAACTCCATAAGTTATAACCTTCAGATTTAAGAATATCAGCAAAAACTGATAAAGGAGTGGACTGAATAAAAGGTTCTCCTCCAGAAAAGGTTACCCCCTTAACTAGAGGATTTTCCTTAATTTCATCATACAGAACTCTAAGTTTAACATCCACTCCACCTGTTAAGGACTGAGCCTGTACATTGTGGCAACCTTTACAGTGAAATGGACATCCTTGAGTAAAAACAACATAACGAATACCAGGGCCATCAACAATTGACTCCTTGACAGCTCCGGCAATTCTTATTGTTGTATTGTCTAATAAATTTAAGGAAACTGAATCCATATATTAAACGCTCATGTGCTTTACACGATCATGTTCTTCAGCTCTCTTACCGTTATTAAAACGGTCCAAAGTACCTACTAAATAACCGGTAACTCTTCTGATTCGTTCAAATTTTACACCCTGACCTACAATACCGTTACGTGCATGTAATCTAGTTTGCATATTCACTTCCCTCTTTAGGTTTGTTATATATTTGCTGAGTTCCGTTAAAGATAATATCTTTAACTCGTTAGTTATTAATTAACCTGTACAGATGCAACCTACACCAAGCTTCTTTAAGCGCTCGATACTTACACCCTCACCATCCTTTCTACCGCAACGAGGACAAGTATCACCGATAACGCCAACGTAATTACATACAGGACAACGATCTACTGGATGGTTGATAGAACCATAACCTACGCCTTTATCCTTCATATAAAGAATTACGCTTTCAAAAGCATCAAGATTCTTAGTTAAATCACCATCCATTTCAACATATGAAATTGAGCCTGCATTACATAATGCATGGAATGGACCTTCAACATCAATCTTATGAGCTGCTGTTGTTTCATAATAAACAGGAACATGGAAGCTGTTTGTATAGTAATCTCTGTCAGTAACTCCTGGTATGACACCATAGATCTTCTTATCAATCTTTACAAATCTACCAGATAAACCTTCAGCTGGTGTTGAGAATAATGAGAAGTTCAGACCTGTATCAACAGTGTGTTTATCAGTGATTTCTCTCATATGAGAAATGATCTTATAACCTAAATCATAAGCTTCCTGACTTTCACCATGGTGCTTGCCTATCAGTGCAACTAAGCACTCAGCTAAACCAATGAAACCAATTGACATAGTACCGTTCTTAATGATGTCTTCAATTGTATCTTCAGGATTTAGATTCTCTGAACCAACCCAAACACCCTGTCCCATTAAGAATGGATAATTTAATACTTGTTTCTTAGCAATTACATTGAATCGATCCATTAACTGATCGAATAACATGTACATTGTCTTGTCTAATGTTTCAAAGAACTTGCTTATAGAACCATGAGCTTCAATTGCAAGTCTTGGTAAATTGATAGTTGTAAAAGATAGGTTACCACGACCAGGAATAACTTCCTTTGTCTTATCATAATAATTAGATACAACTCTGGTTCTGCAACCCATCAGAGCAACTTCAGTTTCTGGATGACCTTCCTTATAGTATTTCATGTTGTAAGGAGCATCAAGGAAAGAGAAGTTAGGGAACAGTCTCTTTGCAGATACCTTGCAAGCTAACTTGAATAAGTCGTAGTTAGGATCGCCTTCTTTGGTGTTAATACCATCTTTTACTTTGAAAATCTGTACTGGGAAAATTGGAGTCTCACCACCACCTAAACCTGCATCTGTTGCAAGAAGAACATTCTTCATGATCATACGATGCTCTGGCATTGTACCTGTACCATAGTTGATTGATGAGAATGGTACCTGAGCACCAGCTCTTGACTGCATTGAGTTTAAATTATGAATTAAAGCTTCCATAGCCTGATAGGTTTCTCTTTCAGTCATCTTAATAGCTTCATTCATAATGTAATTTAAATCATCTTCACTGTTATTATTGTGTGCAGCAAGAATTGATTTAACTTTTTCTCGAATAAGTCCCTGAGTCTTTTCATCTAAACATGTATTATTTTCATCATAAATTTTCTGACAGAACTCAACGAGTGATGAAACATCAATTTCATCGTCTCTTAAGCAAATGCAGATAACTTTAGATAAATGCTTAGCATATGACTTAGCAACATATGGAGCTAAATCATACTCAAATAGAGGAATAGACTGACCGCCATGCATGTCATTCTGATTTGACTGAATTGCAATACATGAAAGTGCAGCAGCTGACTGTATAGACTGAGGCTCTCTTAAAAAACCGTGACCGGTACTAAAACCTCTTGTAAATAAATCTTTTAAACCAATCTGACAGCAGTTAATTGTCAGCATATAGAAATCTAAATCATGGATATGAATATCACCACGCTGATGAGCAATTGCATGCTCTGGTCTTAATACATATCTGCGAACATAATCTTTAGAACCTTCAGAGCCAAATTTCAGCATTAGTCCCATTGGAGCATTAGCATCGATATTAGCGTTCTCACGCTTTAAATCCATATCTGCAGTGCTCTTTGAGGTAAGATCACGATAAATTTTAGTTAATTCAGTATTATAAGTTCTTACGTTTGTTCTGTTCTGTCTGTAAAGAATGAAATTCTTTGCCTCAGAAACCATACCCTCTTTAATAAGAACTTTTTCAATAATATCTTGTGTATTTTCAACAGAAGGCTCTAAGAGATTCTGCTTTTCTAACTCTGATACAACAGATCTTGTCAGCTTCTCAGATAATTCAATTTCTACAGGACTTGGAGTTTTATCATCAGGGTGAACAGAAACCAAAGCTTTAGTAATAGCATTTACAATTTTATCCTCATTAAAGGATACCTTACGTCCATCTCTTTTAACGATAAATCTAATCATTTTAAGTCCGTGAAAATATGTTTAAAATTTAATAATTTAATTATAAATCTATATAAATCAATAAGTTATATTTTATATTTCTGCCTATATTATGGCTAATTGAATACATGCTTTCAAGTTTAAAATTTTCTCTTTTTTTGCTTTTGATACTTGACATAGATTTTTGTAAACTAATTCTCATGATTTATTGACGGCTATCATTTTTTTAATAAAAAAGCATATACATAAAGAATTATGAATATTGATATCATTTGCGATGTTATAGACAATTTCGGTGATGCAGGAGTCTGTTTAAGACTAGGTAGAGATCTGGCTATTAACAGTAATAAAGTAAGGATCTTTTGTAATAATATTGAATCAATAAATAAAATAACAACAACTAAGGATCATAGCCTTCTTAGTATTTTAAAATGGCCTGATAATAATGATGAATCCTACTTTGCAGCTGAAGTAGTAATACAGGCTTTTTCTGTCAGACTTCCACAATGCATGATTGAAAAAGTTAAGCATAAAAAATCCTTGATTATAAATCTTGAATATCTTACAGCTGAAAAGTTTGCAGAAGACTGTCATAAACTACCTTCTTTTTCAGATGGAATGGAAAGTTTCTTTTTCTTTCCTGGATTTAGTGAAAAAACAGGTTCAGTTGTAATAGAAGATCTATTAAGAAACAAAATTAAAAACAATAAAAACAATTCATCAAAAAATATATCTGTTTTTTCATACGACAATAAAAAACTTCTGATACTTATAAATAAACTCAATAAGATTGATCCTCAATTTATCTTTAATATTTTTGAAGGAAAGGCTTTAGATATATTCAATGAATTATCAAAAGAAAATCTAAAATCTGAAGAAAAAACTGTTTATAAAGATATAAACATTAAAACTTTAAAAATGGTTAATCACGAAGAATATGACGATATCTTGATATCTTCAGCTATAAATCTAGTAAGAGGTGAAGATTCAATAGTAAGAGCAATGCTTGTAGGAAAACCATTTATATGGAATATTTATCCAACAGACGATAATGCTCACTTAGATAAGATAAATGCCTTATTTAACCTAATGAATGAAAAATTAGGTTTGAAAGATGATATTGAAATATTAAAAAATATTACATTGAGTTATAACGGATTTTCTGATTTTTTAGAGAATTTTGATTTTTCTGAATATTATGAAAAATGGAAAAATTTATCATATTTATGGTCAGAATATCTGTTATCCCATGATTCTCTAACAAAAAATCTTTTATCTTTTATTGGCGAAAAATTATCGAAAGATGATAAATAAGATAAGAAATCTGATAAAATAACGAACTAATTATGTGGAATATAAAAAATTTCACAAGCAAAAATACATGATACTAGTTTTAAAAAGTTAAGATTTCTTACATTTATAAACTAAGGTAAGTATGAAACTAGGATCATTTATAACAATGAATAATCATTGTTTGCATGACTAGTATTAGTCTTGCCTTATTTTTTTAATTCAATTTTAAGGGTTTTACAATGAAGTTAGCTCAAGAAGTTCGTACTGGCAACGTTATCATGTTAAACGGCAACCCAATGGTTGTTCAGAAGGCTGAGTACAGCAAATCAGGTCGTAATGCAGCTGTTGTTAAGATGAAGTTAAAGAATCTTCTTTCAAACGGCGGTACTGAGACTGTTTTCCGTGCAGATGATCGTTTAGACGACGTTATCCTAGAGCACAAGGATTGTACATATTCATACTACAATGATCCTTTATACGTTTTCATGGATGAAGAATTCAACCAGTATGAAATCGAAAAGGACAATATGGGTGACGTATTAAACTATCTAATCGATGGTATGGAAGACGTTTGCCAGGTTACTTTCTACAACGGTAAGGCAATCTCTGTTGAATTACCAATCAGCATTGTTCGTGAAGTTGAGTACACTGAACCAGCTGTTAAGGGTGATACATCAGGTAAAGTTGTTAAGCCAGCTCGTTTAGCAGGTACAGGTTATGAGTTATCAGTACCAGATTTCGTAAATATCGGTGATAAGATCGAAATCGATACTCGTACCAACGAATTCAGAAAGCGTGTTTAATATTAGTATTTTTTATTAAACTATTTCTATAAAAAATCTCATTATCAAACTACTTTGTAGTAAATAATGAGATTTTTAATTTCTTAAAACAATCTTATCTTAGAATGTATATCTAGCACCTACTGTAAACTGAGTGTGGTTGCTGTATGGTGTAAATTCTCCATTGTATACAGGTGAAATATTCTTATATTTTTCCTTCTTGTCTGAACCTGCATCAAATTCAGCTTCTACCCATAACTTAACTCCTAAATAGGTATATTTAACCTGAACAGGAATTCTCTTATAAGTAAATTCAGAATTTTGAGTATTGTGAGCAGAAATCTTTTGTTTCTGAACTTCATAACCAGCATAAACAGAAATGCCGTTTTCAAAATTATAGCCACCTAAAAGTTCATAGCCACTTCTAACATGCTTTAGATCTCTTAATTTATAAGATTCTACACCTGAGTTTTGTACGCTAACTGGTTCAAAATAAGAATTCTGTCTATATGCATGAGCACCAATATAAGGTCCATCTACTAATGAACCTAAAGTTACAGATAAACCATAGTTATCAGCTTTATCTAAGATAGAATAATTACCTAATTTTGTTGAATTTTCATAAACATTAGAAGAAACATCATCATCCTGACCTTTTAAATAGTTATAACCAGCTTTAATTGATAAAGGTCCAAAGAATACATCATCAAAAGTATAACCAGCAGTTAAAGAGTAACCTGATTCAAGATCTCTCTTCTTTCCAAAAACTACCTGTTCATCAGAAGCAATCTGGAAAGATGCAGATAAAAAGATATTGTTATTATCATAATCATATCTAACAACACCATTTCTTCTATCTCCATTTAAGCCAGTATCATTGTAGATATCTAAAGTTTCTAAAGTATCAGTAGATAATGATAAAGCTCTTGTTGAATCGAATGTTTTACCTGCAATAAGCTTTCCATACTTACTGAACTGGGCACCTACATACTGTTCTCTTGATTTAATGTTATCTCCTACATTCTTTTTATGGCCATCTGCTAAATCCCACTCTGTAAAAGCAAGAGCTGAAATAAAATCATTTACTTTAGTCTGACCACTTAAATTAAAACGTGCTGAGTTAACAAGTGATGAATCCTTTTCACCAGCTTTTGATGAGTTAGCTGAAAAGAATACTGACTGAACTCTTCCACCAACACTTAATTGTGTACCGTTAGAATCGTATACATTTGCAGCATTTGCAGAAAGAACTGGAGTTAAGACAGCTAAAGCTAATAAAGACTTTTTCATAATAATTTTCCTTCTTTTATTTTTTAGTTGTTTAATAATCTGTGGAGAGAATAATAAAAAAGGAATAATTATTTGGCTAATACTATTTTTTTATCGACTTCTATAACCTTTTGGTTATATAGTTAAATAACTATTTGATTTTTCATATTATTTATAGATATTTTCTTTATTTTTCTCTCATAAATAACCATTTCTTTTATAAATTATTATCTTTTATTTTCTGATTTTTTATGTGCAATTCGGTAAAATAGACCTGTTAAAAAACTGTGGAAAACCCTTTGGAAAAATATCTAAAAACCTTTGGGAATTAATTGGAAAAAATTAGTATAATATTTATCCTGTTGATAACTACAAAGTTTCCCACAATTTTCCAAAATTAATTAACAGGTTATCAGAAGACTTATTTTTTTATATTTTATTGATTTTAAAGAAAATTTTTCTGAATCAACAAAAATTAAGATCCTAATAATAACCATAATAAAATATATATATTAATAAATTAATATTTTCTAATATTCATTATCGGATTCTTAAATTCGTGGGAAATCCAATTAATGAATATTAAAAATTTTCTCTTTTTCAGAGGTTACATACTTTCATGAACAGCTTTAGAGAATTTGACGTTATTGTAATTGGTGCAGGTCATGCTGGTATTGAAGCAGCAGGTGCAGCTGCAAGAATGAAATGTAAGACATTATTACTTACTCATAATTTAGAGACAGTAGGTGAAATGTCATGCAACCCTGCTTTTGGTGGTATCGGTAAAGGTCATCTTATTAAAGAAATTGATGCTATGGGTGGTGTTTGCCCTGATGCTATTGATAAAGCTGGTATTCAGTTTCGAACTTTGAATTCTTCTAAAGGTCCTGCTGTAAGAGCAACAAGAGCTCAAACTGACAGACATTTATATAAAGAAGTAATGAGAAAAACTTTGTGGGGATATGAGAATCTAACGATTTTTCAGCAACCTGCAACAGAGATCTTATATAAGGATGGCACCATTAATGGTGTTAAAACAGCTGCTGGTATTGAATTCTACTGTAAGGCTGTTATTATCTGTGCTGGTACTTTCCTTAACGGATTAATTCATATTGGTCTTGAGCATTATTCTGGCGGTAGAGCTGGTGATCCTGCATCTGTTAAACTTGCTGAGAATTTAAAAGAACTTGGCTTAAAGGTGGGTAGATTAAAGACTGGTACTCCTGCAAGAATTGTAGCTTCTTCAATTGATTATTCAAAAATGACTAAGCAGGATCCTGAATATCCTCAACCTGCATTTTCTTATTTAAATGAAGAAAAAATTCATCCAACTCAGGTTCCTTGTTATATAACAAAGACCAATGAGAAAACCCATGAAATCATCAGAGGTGGATTAGATAGAAGTCCTCTTTATTCAGGAATTATTCACTCTGTTGGTCCAAGATATTGTCCATCTATTGAAGATAAGATTGTAAGATATCCTGACAGAACTTCTCATCAGGTTTTTATTGAACCTGAAGGTCTTACATCTCCACTTGTATATCCAAACGGTATTTCTACATCTTTACCTTTTGATGTACAGGAGAATTTTATTAGATCTATTGAAGGTTTAGAAAATGCAATTATTGCAAGACCTGGTTATGCAATTGAATACGATTTCTATGATCCAAGAGAATTAAGTGTTTCAATGCAGTCTAAAAAGGTACCAGGATTGTTCTTAGCAGGTCAGATTAATGGTACAACAGGATATGAGGAAGCTGCAGCTCAGGGCTTATTAGCTGGTATTAATGCAGGTTTATATGTAAAAGGTCAGCCTGCATGGTTCCCTCGTCGTAATGAAGCTTATGTTGGCGTTCTTATGGATGATTTATGTACACTTGGTACAAAAGAACCATACAGAATGTTTACTTCTCGTGCTGAATATAGATTAATTTTAAGAGAAGATAATGCTGATATCAGATTGACTCCAAAAGCTAGAGAGTTAGGTATCATTACAGATGAAAGATGGAAGTTCTTTGAAGAAAAACAAAATGAGATAGAAAAAGAAAAGGCTCGTTTACGTGAACTTTCTGTTAAGCCTTCATCTCAGATGGGTAAAGATATCAATACAATTTTAAGAACAAACCTTTCTCAAGAACAGACACTAGAAGAGATCTTAAGAAGACCTGAAGTAAATCTTAAATCTTTAATAGAGGCATCTAAGTTAGATCCTATAGCAAAGAAAGAACAGTCTATTGAGCAGGTTGAAATACAGGTTAAGTACCAAGGCTACCTACAAAGAGAATTAGAAGATATTAAAAAGAAAGAAATTAATGAGCAGACTTTACTGCCATTAGATTTTGACTATAAAAACATATCTGCTCTTTCAAATGAGGTAGCACAAAAGTTAAATGAGTATAGGCCTGAAACTATTGGTATTGCATCAAGAATTTCAGGTGTAACACCTGCAGCTATTTCAATTCTTCTTGTTCATTTAAAGAAGATGAATTTACTAGGTAAAAATTAGGATAGATGATGCACAACGATTCAGATATTGGCTTACAAAGTAATTGTTTTAATAAAATTAAAGAATTACTTTCTAAAACATCAGTTGAATTCAATGATGAAAAAGTTGAAAAAATGGCATCATTGGTAGTAATGCTTAAAAAATGGAATAAGACATATAATCTTACAGCAATTGATGATGCTGATAAGATGATTGTTCTTCATATATTGGATAGTGCTGTAGTATCACCAGTAATTAAAAATTTTAAAAATAATATTGCTGATGTGGGAACAGGTGCAGGTTTTCCTGGTCTCGTTCTTGCTATACTTCATCCAGAAAAAAAATTTACATTGATTGATTCAATTGCCAAGAAACTGTCTTTTGTTAGATTTGCAGCTGTTTCATTAAAATTAAACAATGTTGAAATCATTAATGAACGCTGTGAAAAGATAAAAATAGAAGAAAAGTTTGATTGTATTTTAAGTAGAGCTTTTGCGCCTTTAGATAAAATCGTAAACTGGTGTAAGGATCTGATTAAAGATGATGGGGTTTTTGTTGCAATGAAATCTCATCTTGAAGAAAAAGAAATAAATGATGTTCCTAGTACAGTTAAAATTGAAAAAATAATACCTCTTCAGGTGCCTACTTTAGATGCAGTCAGAAATGCAGTTATCTTGAAAAAGGTTAAATAAATATAAGGATTATTAAATTGACTAAAGTAATTGCTATTGCTAATCAGAAGGGTGGTGTAGGTAAAACAACCACATGCGTGAATCTTGCCGCTTCGCTAGCTGCAATGCAGAAAAAGATTTTAGTTTTAGATTGTGACCCTCAGGGAAATGCAACAATGGCTTCTGGAGTATCAAAATTTGATCTTTCAAAGTCAATTACAAATGTTCTTATTGATGGTCTGAACATAAAGGATGCATTAGTAACTGAAACTGAAGGTGGTTTTCATTTGATTCCAGCAAATGAAGATTTAACTGCTGCAGAAGTAAATCTTTTAGATAAATATGGAAGAGAAAGCTTTTTAAAGAAAGCTTTAGAAAACATAAAGTATGATTATGATTTTGTTTTAATTGATTGCCCTCCATCACTAAACATATTAACAGTTAATGCTTTGTGTGCATCTGATTCTATTTTAGTGCCTCTTCAGTGTGAGTATTTTGCTTTAGAAGGTCTTACACTTCTTCTTCAGACTGTTGAGCAGCTAGCTAATGCTGTTAATTCAAAGCTTAAAATTGAGGGAATTCTAAGAACAATGTACGATAATAGAAATCGTTTATCTACAGATGTATCTGATGAATTAAAAAACAATTTTGGTGATCTTGTATACGATACTATTATTCCAAGAAATGTTCGTTTAGCTGAAGCTCCAAGTTATGGTAAACCAGCTATGTATTACGATAAGTCATCCGTAGGTTCTAAAGCTTATCTTGCTCTCGCAGCTGAAGTAATAGAAAAGGCTTAATTTTTTAAGGAAAACTATAAATGGCAGGTTTAGGTAGAGGTTTAGGATCTCTTTTAAGCGAATCAAAAAAAGCTAAGGAAGAAAATACTGTTGTAAATACAGTACAAGCTGAAAATACTGTTCAGCCACAGAATAATGAGAATATTGTTATATCTGAAAATTCAGTTGTTAAGATAGATATAAATAAGCTAAAACCTTCTGTTTATCAGCCAAGAAAAAATTTTGATAATGAAAGTTTAAATGAGCTTGCTTTATCTATTAAAGAACATGGTCTTTTAGAGCCACTTTTAGTTAAAAAAGCAGATGATATGTATGAGATTATCTGTGGTGAAAGACGTTATAGAGCATGTAAATTAGCTTTATTAGATGAAGTTCCTTGTCTTGTAAGAGATGATCTTGAAATAAACAGCTATGCTATTGCCCTTATTGAAAATATTCAAAGAGAGGATTTAAATCCTTTAGAAATGGCTCAGGCTTTTGACCAGATGATTTCTCAGTGTTCAATAACACAAGAGGAATTAGCTAAAACTTTAGGTAAATCAAGAAGTACTGTAACTAATATTCTTAGATTGAATAATCTTCAGAATGATGTAAAACAGTTAGTTGCATCAAAACAGATTGATTTAGGTCATGCAAAGGTTTTATTGGGCCTTGAAGATGGAAATGAACAGCTCAAGGCTGCTTTATATGTTATTAAAAAGTCTTTGAATGTGAGACAGACTGAAGCTTTAGTTAAAGACATTAAAGAAAATGGTTTTAACTTTAAGAAGGAAAATACAGTTAAATATACAAATGAAAGTTTTTCTTCCTGGGCAAATAATATTAGTGTTCAGCTGTCAGGCATAAGAGCTAAATTTTCTGCTAAAAATGAAGATAAGGGATCTTTAACTCTTTCATATTCTTCAAGAGTTGAATTAGAAAGATTACTTTCTTTCTTTAATGTTGAATCAAATACTGTTTCTGTACCTGAAGAGAGTATTGAAAATAATGTACATGATTTAACAGAGAATATTGAATTTAATGAAAATATTGAAAATATTGAGAATACAGACAATCAAGAAGATCTTTCTAATATAGAAATTACAGAAAATTCTTAAAGTTATATGAGTGATAGATTAATAAACAATATAAAACTATATCTATATTTTTTTGCAGTATTTATTTTTTTATCACTCATTTATTCCTATTCAAAAAACATTCCTCTAATACTAACTCTAAAGTCTGTTTTGTATGGACTTTTGATTTTTATAGCCTTGAATGCTGTTGATTTATATTTTTATATAAGAGTAAAGCATTCGTTTAACAATCCAAGAATAGATATTTTATTTGCTTTTTACAGACTTGTAGTAAAACTGTTTTTGCTAGTTTTTTGCTGTTGGTACTGCTTTAGTTTTTTTGAGTTAAATAACAAAATAGTAATTATCTCATTTGTGATTGTGGTTATTTTTAAAGTTTTAATATATGTTAAATATGGAGTTAATGAACAAAAATAGGGCGAGTATGTAAATTTTTATTTACTTTGCTTTGACAAAAAATTTAAAAAGTCTTATTTTCACTATATTAGTATTATTTTTTCGAATTTAGGATGCGTTTCTATGTCAGGAAGCAGTTCTCAAGGTTATATATCTCATCATTTACATTTCCTACAGGTTGATTTAAGAGATTTATCTGTCGTTGATAGTGTAAAACCTGTGTCTTCTCAAGAATTCGATGCTTGTGTTTCAAGTGGTTCATCTCATGAACAGTGTTTAACAACTGTGGCTGTAGAAAAATGCAAGCTTTTTGATTTAGGTTCTGGTGTCTGTTACAGCTCCCATAATGAAAGTAAAGAAAGTCAGATTGTAAATCCTTATACATTAAATCTTGATTCTCTTGGTATAAGTATTGTTCTTGGTTTTCTTTTTTTATGGTTATTCAGAAGGGCTGTAAAAAAATCAACATCAGGTGTACCAAGTAAAGCTCAGTGCTTTATCGAAATGATAATGGAATTTGTACAGAATACTGTAACAAGTATTTTCAAGAGAAAGAGTAAACTTATAGCTCCTCTTGCTCTTACTGTATTCATGTGGATTTTCTTTATGAACCTCATGGATTTACTCCCTATTGATCTCATTCCTGAGTTAGCAAAGAAACTTGGTGTTCCATATTTCAGAGTAGTTCCATCAGCAGATGTTAATGTTACTTTATCAATGGCATTCTGCATTTTTCTTCTGATATTCGCTTTCTCATTTAAGAATATTGGTGTAAAAGGATTTACTAAAAGCTTAACACTGCATCCATTCCATCACTGGGCATTCATACCTGTGAACCTTTTACTAGAAGGTGTTTCACTTCTGTCAAAGCCAATCTCTCTAGGTCTTCGACTTTTTGGAAACATGTATGCAGGTGAAATGATATTCATTCTAATTGCATTACTACCTTTATGGTGGATTCAGTGGACATTAAATGTACCTTGGGCTTTATTCCATATTCTCATTGTTACATTACAAGCTTTTATATTTATGGTTCTGACCATTGTTTATTTATCAATGGCCAGTGAAGAAGATTAATTTTTGTTTAATTAAGGAGAAATAAGATGGAATTAATATTCCTTGCTGCAGGTCTAATGATGGGCTTAGCTGCTATTGGTGCAGCTATTGGTATTGGTATTCTAGGTGGTAAATTCCTAGAAGGTTCAGCAAGACAGCCTGATTTATTACCTCTTTTACGTACTCAGTTCTTCATTGTTATGGGTCTAGTTGACGCTATTCCTATGATTGGTGTTGGTTTAGGTATGTATTTAATGTTTGCTGTTGCTGGTTAATAGATAAACCTTACAAATTTAGAGGTATCTAGATTGGAAATTAATGCAACTTTTGTAGGTCAAGCTGTAGCGTTTTTAATTTTCGCTGTGTTATGCATGAAATATGTATGGCCACCTTTAATGGGTGCTCTTGAAAAGAGACAGAAAGAAATTGCTGATGGATTGACTGCTGCAGAAAAAGCTAAAAAGAGCTTAGAACTGGCTAACGAGAATGCTAAAGACACCATCAAGAAAGCTAGAGCTGAAGCTCAGAAGATCATAGATGAAGCAAATAAGACCAGATCTCAGATCATTGACAAAGCTTCTGAAGAAGCTCAGATTGAACGAAAGAAGATCCTTGATCTTGCTAAGAGTGAAATCGAAGCTGAAAAGAACAAAGCACGTGAATCTTTGAGAGCTGAGTGTATTTCTTTAGCAGTTGAAGGTGCTCAGAAGATTATCGGTGAAAAAATCGATGCTCAAGCTGACAGCGAAATGCTTAAGAAAATTATGAGTTCACTATAACTAGGGGTTAGTAATGGCTGAAAATTTGACTGTTGCAAGACCTTATGCTCAAGCTGCTTTTGATACTGCTTTAGAAACAGATAAGATTGATGCATGGCAGAATATGCTATATGCAATGTTTCTGGCTGTTTCTAATGAATATGTAATGGATGCTATTAAAGTAGCTCCAAATTCAAAAGTTGCTTCTGACAGTCTGATTTCGCTTTTGCAAGACGTACTAGATGAAAGTGGTATCAATTTCGTAAAGATTATTGGTGAGAACAACAGATTTGAAGTTCTTCCTGAAATTTATGAAGAGTATCTTAGACTTCGTGCAAATCACGAAAAGAGCTTGGATGCTACATTGATCTCCGCAAGATCTTTTTCTGACAGCGAAATTAAAACACTTAAGGATAAGCTAGCTTCTGTTTATAACAGTAAGATAAATCTGTCATTAGAAATTGATGAAACCTTAATAGGTGGAGCAGTTTTAAAAATTGGTGACAAGGTTATTGATGCTAGTGTTAAGACAAGTTTAGTAAACTTGTTATCAACCCTCAAATAGAAAAGAGGAAATAGAATGCAACTTAATTCAACTGAAATTGCTGAGTTAATAAAAAAGAGAATTCAGCAGTTTAAGGTTGTGACAGAAAAGAGAGATGAAGGTACTATTGTTTCTGTGAACGATGGTATTGTAAGAATCCATGGTCTGTCCAACGTTATGCAAGGTGAAATGCTTGAGTTTGGAAACGATCTTTACGGTCTAGCCTTAAACTTAGAGCGCGATTCTGTAGGTGCTATTGTATTAGGACCATACAGTAATCTTTCAGAAGGTATGACTGTACATTCAACCGGTCGTATTCTTGAAGTTCCTGTTGGAAACGCATTACTTGGAAGAGTAGTTAATGCTTTAGGTGAGCCAATTGATGGTAAAGGTCCAGTTAACTGCGATGAGCATTATCCAGTTGAAAAGATTGCACCAGGTGTTATTGCTCGTCAGAGTGTTTCACAACCAATTCAGACAGGTTATAAGGCCGTTGATTCCATGGTTCCTATCGGACGTGGTCAGCGTGAGCTTATTATTGGTGACAGACAGACTGGTAAAACAGCTTTAGCAATCGATACCATCATCAATCAGGTTAAGTATGGTGTACGCTGTATTTATGTTGCTATCGGTCAGAAAGCATCAACTATTGCTTCAGTAGTAAGAAAATTAGATGAAGAAGGTGCTTTAAACAACACTATCGTTGTGGTTGCATCAGCTTCAGACACAGCTGCATTACAATATATTGCGCCTTATGCAGGTTGTGCGATGGGTGAGTATTTCATGGATCAGGGTGAAGATGCCTTAATTATTTATGATGACTTATCTAAGCATGCTGTTGCATACAGACAGATTTCATTGCTGTTACGCCGCCCTCCAGGGCGTGAAGCATTCCCAGGTGACGTATTCTATTTACATTCACGTCTATTAGAGCGTGCATCACGTGTAAATGCTGAATACCTAGAGAAGTTATCTGGTGGAAAGGTTGTAGGAAAGACTGGTTCTTTAACAGCACTGCCTATTATCGAAACTCAGGCTGGTGACGTTTCTGCTTTCATTCCTACTAACGTAATTTCAATTACCGACGGTCAGATTTTCTTAACAACAAGTTTATTTAACTCTGGTGTAAGACCTGCAGTAGATCCTGGTATTTCAGTTTCACGTGTAGGTGGTGCAGCACAGACTAAGATTATTAAGAAGTTATCTGGTGGTATCAGAACAGCTTTAGCACAGTATAGAGAATTAGCTGCTTTCGCTCAGTTCTCTTCAGATCTTGATGAGGCTACAAGAAAACAGCTTGATCATGGTCAGAAGGTAACAGAGCTGATGAAACAGAATCAGTATGCACCTCTTACTGTAGCTGAGCAGGCACTCATTATTTTCGCAGCAGAGCGTGGTTTCTTACAGGATGTTGAATTAAATAAGGTTCTTCCATTTGAGAAGGCTTTACTTGAATTTGCTCATTCTAAGTATTCACAGCTTCTAGCGGATATTGATGCAAAGCCAGATTATTCTGATGAGATTGCAACAAAACTTGAAGATGTATTAAAAGACTTCAAGTCAACTCAGACCTACTAGGAGACTATCTTATATGGCAGGTGCAAAGGAAATACGTACTAAAATTTCTTCTGTGCAGAATACACAGAAGATTACTAGTGCTATGCAGATGGTTGCTGCCTCTAAGATGCGTAAGGCTCAAGATAAGATGACTCAATCTCGTCCTTATTCAAAGGGCCTGCATGCCATTATTAGTCATATCGCTTCAAGCCATTCAGAATTCCATCATCCATTTATGGAAGATAGAGAAATCAAGAATGTAGGCTTTATTATAGTATCTACAGATCGTGGTTTATGTGGTGGCTTGAATATCAATCTATTCAGAAAAGTTACCCTAAAAATGAAAGAATTTTCAGATCAGGGTATGGGTATTAAGGTTGCTTTGCTTGGTTCAAAAGCTTCAGGTTACTTTAATCATTCTGGTATAGATGTCATAGCTCAGCATGCTGGATTTGGAGATAATCCTAAACCAGAGAAACTTGTTGGTGCTATTAAAGTTATGACTAATGCGTTTTTAAAGGGTGAAGTAGATGCTATTTATATAGCTTTCAATTCATTTAAAAACACAATGGTTCAAATCCCTACTGTCGGCCAGTTACTCCCATTAACTAAAGATGATAATGAGGATGGAAAGGGCCATCACTGGGATTATCTATATGAGCCAGAACCACAGGACATATTAAAGGTAGTTTTAGATCGCTATGTAATGCAGATGGTTTATCAAGCTGTTCTTGAAAACTTAGCTTCAGAGCAAGCAGCTCGTATGGTTGCCATGAAGGCTGCAACTGATAATGCAGATTCTTTAGTAAGCGATTTACAGCTTGAATACAACAAAGCAAGACAGGCTGGTATTACGATGGAACTTAATGACATCGTATCCGGTGCTTCAGCGGTTTAGGAAATGAGGAATTAAAGATGGCTGAGACAACAAATCGAGCCGGTGTGGTAGGTACTATTGTACAGATCATTGGTGCTGTCGTTGACGTTGAATTCCCTGAGGGTCAGATTCCAGAGTTATATGATGCTCTAGAAGTTAAGGGTGACGGAAAAAACCGTCAGGATCTGATTTTGGAAGTTCAACAGCAGATTGGTGGCGGTGTAGTTAGATGTATCGCTATGGGTTCATCAGATGGTTTATCTAGAGGTATTGAAGCTGTAAATACAGGTGCTGGTGTTAAAGTTCCTGTTGGTAGAGAAACTTTAGGCCGTATCATGAACGTATTAGGTCAGCCTGTAGATGACAGAGGACCTATTGGAGAGAAAGAAAAGTGGGTTATACACCGTGCTGCTCCAACATACGCTGAACAGTCTTCTACAACAGAGATTCTTGAAACAGGTATTAAGGTTATGGATCTTATCTGCCCATTCGCAAAAGGAGGTAAGGTAGGTCTATTCGGTGGTGCTGGTGTTGGTAAGACAGTTAACATGATGGAGCTGATTAACAACATTGCAAAAGCACATTCTGGTTTATCTGTATTTACTGGTGTAGGTGAGCGTACTCGTGAGGGTAATGACTTCTACCATGAAATGCAAGAATCAAAGGTTATCGATAAGGTATCAATGGTTTACGGTCAGATGAATGAACCACCAGGAAACCGTCTTCGTGTAGCTTTAACAGGTCTTACTGTAGCAGAAAAATTCCGTGATGAAGGCTTAGATGTATTGTTATTCATCGATAACATTTATCGTTATACTCTAGCTGGTACTGAGGTTTCTGCACTGTTAGGCCGTATGCCTTCTGCTGTGGGTTATCAGCCTACATTAGCAGAAGAAATGGGTGTTCTTCAGGAGCGTATTACTTCAACTAAGAACGGTTCTATTACATCAGTACAGGCTGTTTATGTTCCTGCTGATGACTTGACCGATCCTAGCCCTGCAACTACATTCGCACACTTGGATGCAACTATTGTTCTATCACGTCAGATTGCTTCTTTAGGTATTTATCCTGCAGTTGATCCTCTAGCATCAACATCTCGTCAGCTGGATCCTTATGTTGTAGGTAAGGAGCATTATGAGGTTGCTCGTGGTGTTCAGACTGTTTTACAGCGTTATAAGGAGCTTAAGGATATTATCGCAATTCTTGGTATGGATGAGTTATCAGAAGAAGATAAGCTTGTTGTAGCAAGAGCTCGTAAGGTAGAGCGTTTCTTATCACAGCCATTCAGTGTTGCTGAAGTATTCACCGGAAGCCCAGGTAAATATGTTCCATTAAAGGAAACAATCCGTGGCTTCAAGGGAATTATTGATGGTGAATATGATAATTTACCTGAGCAGGCTTTCTATATGGTAGGAACCATTGACGAAGCAGTAGAAAAGGCTAAGAACTTATAATTTCGGAGGTCAAATGGATTCTATATCTTTCCATCTTGATGTTATAAGTGGTGTAGGTAGTCTTTATTCAGGCTCTGTAAAGAGCCTAAGAGTAACAGGTTCTGAAGGTGAAATGGGTATCCGATATGGTCATACCCCACTTTTGACCATCATTAAGACAGGTATGGTAAGACTTGTTGATATAAACAACAAGGAAGACGAAATATACCTTGCCGGTGGTGTGTTAGAAGTTCAGCCTGATAATGTAACCATACTTGCTGATACTGCATTACGTGCTGATGATATTGATGAGGCTAAGGCACAGGAAGCTATTAAAACTGCTAAGAAGATGCTTGAAAATCATGGCAGTGGTGATAGTGACTATGCACATGCTTTATCAAGATTAGCTGACGCAATGGCCCGTCTGAAGGTTGTAGAAATATCTAGAAACAGAAGAAGATAATTTTTTATTTTCTTTGAAATGTAAAGAGTCATAACATTTTCATGTTCTGACTCTTTTTATTTAATTAGAACAGAAGAGAACTTTTTTTCCAAAGTGTATATTTTGAATTACCTGCGTTCTCACTTTTTATGATTTCATATCCAACAACAGACTGATTAGTTCCGTTTCTCATCTCTACATATAAAAGAGAGTTTTCATCAATAAGGTTTCTTTCATTAAGTAATGTTAAAACACTCTCATATATATTAAGTGCATATGGAGGATCTATAAAAACTACATCAAAATGAGTATTACATTTTTTTAAATACTCAATTGCATCTGCGTTGATAGCTCTTATATTGTTATCATTAAAATTCTTTATGCATTCGTTGATTGATTTTATGTTGTCCTTGTTAAGATCAACTAATTCAACTTTTTTTGCACCACGTGAATAAGCTTCAATTCCTAATGCTCCAGAACCTGCAAAAAGATCAAGAACACTAGCGTTGTTTAATGAATCCTTAAGCCAAGAAAAAACTGTTTCCCTAACACGTGCAGGTGTTGGTCTTAAGCCTTGAGCTTCATTAACAGTGAGTTTTTTTCCTTTGAATTTTCCACCGATAATTCTTACTTCATTTTGGTATTCATTTTTCATTGTATTTAATCTCTTAATAAGTTTATGAAATTATAACAAATGAAATATGAATAAACTGTTTATATAAAGCTTATAAAACGAAAAATGGCCGTTTTTATAAGAAAACGACCATAAAATGAATAATTTTTTGTTAAAACAGATTATTTTGTTCCAAAGATTCTATCGCCTGCATCACCAAGTCCTGGACAAATGTAAGCATCTTTATTGAGTTCTCTATCTAACTGTCCAACATAAATCTGAACATCAGGGTGAGTTGTTGCAAGTTTCTCTAAACCTTCAGGAGCAGCAATAATACATAAGAATTTTATTTTTTTACCGCCCTTTTCCTTAATCATATCAACTGCATCAACAGCAGAACCACCCGTTGCTAACATAGGATCAAGAATCACGCATGTTCTTTCCTGAAGATTCTGTGGTAGCTTGCAGTAATAAGGAACAGGCTTATGTGTTACCTCGTCACGGTACATACCAATATGACCAATTCTAGCTGATGGTACCAGAGCATCAAGACCAGGAACCATGCCAAGACCTGCACGTAAAACAGGTATGATAGCCAGCTTTAGACCATCAATCATAGGAGATTTACATTTTTCAATTGGTGTTTCAACATCAACTTCTTTTAAAGGAAGATCGCTTAAAGCTTCATATGCTTCAAGCATTGCAATCTCTTCAATCAGTGTACGAAACTTATTTGTAGAAGCTTCTTTATCTCTTAATAAAGAGATCTTGTGTTTTATAAGAGGATGAGAAAATATAGTAATATTCTTTTGTTTTGAAAAATCCATTTTTATACCTATTATCTAGTTTGTTTTTTCTTAATCTTTTTTAGCTGTACTACCTGCTATATTTTCATCAAAAATATATTTATTTCCTGGTAGAACTGCATTTAGGAATATACCTGCAAGAGCAGCGATTGCCAGTGAAGTTAAAGTTACAGATGTACCGAATACAGAGAAAGTTAAACCTTCCTTAAAACCAAGTCCGCAAACAAATATTACGGCTGCAATGATAAGGTTTCTTGATTTTGATAAATCTACGCTGTTCTCAACAATATTTCTTACACCAATTGCAGAAATCATACCGTACAGGATAAATGAAATACCTCCAATAATTGCTGTAGGCATAGTAGATATGATTGCTGAGAATTTTGGAACTATAGAAAGAATAATAGCAAGAATAGCAGCAAGTCTTACAACTTTTGGTTCATAAACTTTTGACATTGCAAGAACACCTATGTTTTCGCCATAAGTTGTATTAGCAGGACCACCTATTAAACCTGCAAAAGATGTTGCAAGGCCGTCACCAAGCAAAGTTCTGTTAAGACCAGGATTTGCAATGAAGTTCTTTCCAACAGTTGCAGATATAGCAGACATATCACCGATATGCTCCATCATTGTAGCTGCTGCAATAGGAGCCATAACCAATATAGCAGTAAGATCAAAATTACACATTTTGAAAGGAGGTAGGCCTATCCATGATGCATTAGCAATTGAATTATAATTAATGATTGCTGAGCCATCTGTATTTGTAAAACCAGCAATATCAAGGAAAACAGCAGCTATATATAAAAGAACAACACCCATGAGAATAGGAATCAGTTTTAGCATACCACGTCCCCATATATTGAAAACGATCACTGTAAGGATAGCAGCTAAAGCTAAAGGCCAGTTGACAGATGAGTTAGCAACTGCAACAGGAGCAAGAGACAAACCGATACAAACAATCATAGGACCTGTTACAACAGGTGGCAAAAATCTCATAACCTTTGCTATGCCAACAGTTCTTATTACAATGGCCATTGCAATGTAAACAAGACCTGCAACTACTACACCACCACAAGCGTAGGCTGCTTTTTCATTTACATCCATATTTGCATAGATTCCGGTATTGAAATTTGCAATGGTATAAAATCCGCCAAGGAATGCAAATGATGAGCCTAGAAAAGCAGGTACCTGGAGTTTTGTGCAAAAATGGAAAATAAGTGTACCTACACCAGCACAGAAAAGAGTAACAGAAACTGTAAGACCTTCAGTAAGATCTTCTCCACAGGCATTTTTAAAAAATCCCATAACAAGGATAGGAACTAAAATAGTGGCACCAAACATGGCAAACATGTGCTGAACAGCCAAAATCAGCATTTTTCCTTTACTTAGTTCAATAGGGGGTTCTACAGATTTATCAAGATTATTCATAGTAATTCTTTAAGTGTTGAAAAAAGATAAACGTCGATGACGTTAAAGTCATTTTGAATTTTATCAAAATTAGAAGCTCTAATATCAAGGCAAAGTATCAAAAAGGCCGAATGCTTCAAAATGAGCTTTTAAATTCTTTATCAGTGCGTGTTTAGTGAATGAAATTTTTTTATTATTCTGAACTAATTGAGATTAAAGGAAATTTATATAAAGAATCATACCTAAGATCTTTAGATAAAAGTATCAGAAGATCTTTTTAAAACATAAGTAGAAAATCATTAATTGATTTTC
>NZ_JAGFNY010000025.1 GCF_019448115.1 Succinivibrio faecicola
GGTGATTGTGAAACTGCATCAGATAAAATCTATGATTTACTGCTAAATTATGTATCAGTAAGAGATTTTGCAACAAAATCAAAACCTGAAAACTACTATCATGGTTTCTTATCAGGTGTATTTGCAAGTTGTGGCGATTATATAAATGATTTCAAATCAAATACTGAAACTGGCAATGGATATGCAGATATTACATTCCTAGATAGAAGAAAAAAGAAAGCTGTCATTCTTGAACTGAAAATAGCACAAAGCACTAAAAATTTAAAGGAAACAGCATTACAAGCTATTAAACAGATTGAAGATAAAAGATATGCTGAAGAATTCTTTGATGATGTTATATCAGATATATACTGCTATGGTATCAGCTTTTATCAGAAAAACTGCATTATTGAAGTGAAAAAGATTAAATAATCAGACTTTTGACTTTAGCTTATCCTTACTAATATACCAGAGTTCCTAAATAGTTAAAGAAATTGATTTTTAACAGCAAATGTGGTGCTAAAACACATTTATGAGCCGACTTTCAGTTAAATATCAAAATGCACAGTTGAGTTAATTTTCTTCTTTTCTCTTGAATTTGCTAGGTGGCAAGAGTAAATTTCTGCACGAATAATTCACTCTTATTACAAATATATTCTTATTATGTTTTCTATTTCAAAATCTATTCTTAAAAGGTATGCTGTATTTATACTGTCAGTAATGATCCAAGGTATTTCTATTTCTGTTATCACTTATGCAGACATAGGAACAACTCCAATTTCATCACCAAATTATGTTCTTTCACTTCATTCATCTCTGACACTCGGTGATACAACACTGATTTTTAATATTCTTCTTGTTGTTCTTCAGATCCTTTTGGTATTTCTTGGTGAAGATAAACTAAAAGATCATGCTGTTCGTCTAATAATGCAGCTTCCTATATGCATTCTGTTTTCAATCATGATTGATCTTGCAACCAAGATTATGATTTTTATTCTTCCTGAGAATATAGGATATATAACATCATGGCTGCTTGTGATAACAGGAACATTCCTACTGGCTCTTGCAGTTGCGTTGAGTGTGACCGCAAGTGTGGCAATGATATCTGGAGAATATTTCATCAAACTCTTTGCTCCACTGGTTCATAAAAGCTTTAGTTATGTAAAGACTTGTTTTGATGTTGTTTTAGTTTCATCTGCTGTTATCATTTCTTTATTTCTAACTGATTTTTGTGCAATAGAAGGTGTTCGAGAAGGTACCGTTTTTGCTGCATTAAGTACTGGTCCTATAGTGCATTTTATGATCCCAAGATTAAAGTGGATAACAAAATATTTTTAAAAAAACAGGTTAATATTGTGTATAAAACAATAGAACAAAAAAAATCTGTTTTGTAATAGAATGCCAAATAGTCAATAGTTTTATAGGACTGTTACTTATGAATAATAAAAGAATGCTTCTTGCAAATAAACTTTCTTTTGGTATTTTAGGAGCACTTGAAGCAGCCTGGGCTCCAATGGTTCCATTTGTAAAATCATCAATGAATCTTAATGATGGACAGTTTGGACAGCTTCTTTTGTCTATGGGCTTAGGATCTCTTATTGCTCTTCCTTTAGTTGGACCTTTAGTGTCCCGATTCGGTCCAAGAAAAGTAGCTATAAGTTCAGGAATTCTTCTTGGTTTAAATCTATTTGGAATTACAATTGTTGATTCACCTTATCTTGTAGCATTCATGCTTGCCCTGTTTGGGGCATCCTTAGTTTCCATCGATGTTGCATCAAACATTAATGCAGTTGTGGTTGAATCAATATTCAAAAAACCACTTATGTCTGGATTCCATGGAGGATATTCACTTGGTACACTTGTAGGAGCGATGATTGTATCAATGCTTCTTACATTGGGCTTAAGTGTAAGTATGGCTGCACTTTTCATGTTTATTTCAATGTCTGTGCTTTGTCTAATTTCTCTTCAAAGCCTTGTATCTGAAATAAAATCATTCAATGAAGAAAATTCAACTGAAAAGTCTGATGATTGCAAACACAGAAAGTTCAACATTCCACCTGTAATCATTGTTCTTGGAATACTTTGCTTTATCATGTATGCATCAGAAGGTGCTCTTCTTAGCTGGACAGCTGTTTTTGCCACTCAGAACAGAGGAATAGATCCTACAACAGCAGGATATTTCTATACTTTCTTTGCAATTACAATGACTGTATCACGTTTTACAGGAAATTCTATTGTTACAAAATTCGGAAGAAGACTTACTGTTGTAACAGGAGCTGTGATGGTTTCATTAGGCTTTATGATAACCGCAATAGTTCCATACAGTATAGGTATGATGATTGGCTTTAGTATCATTGGTCTTGGTGCAGGCAATATCGTACCACAGCTTGTTTCATTTACAGGAACAGTAAAGGGAATAAGAGTGCAGTCAGCTATTTCGCTAATAAATGCTGTTGGTTACTCAGGTATTCTTTTAGGACCAGTTATCATCGGACATGTATCTAATATGAGCTCACTTGAGTGCAGTTTTGAACTTTTAGGAGCGGCAGTAGCAGTTGTTGCTTTGATAAGTTTCTTCCTTATGAAAAAGAAAAATTAGTTTTTCTATCACAAAGATCGGTCTTTAAGACCGATTTTTTTTGCATTGAATTTTGATAAAAGAAAGAATGAATTGTGCTTATATAAAAAAATAGCCCATTGCAAGTTATCAATGGGCCTTCAGGAATATATTATGAAAAAAGTCACACCAGCTAGTATTCAAAAAATCTGTAATCTTAACTGATATACTTCTTAGAGTGCTAAAAAATAAAAAAGTTCAAAAAATTTTTAAAAAATTTAAAAAAAATAGAGAAAAGTAAATAACCAATTGAAATGTAAGAGATTAATAAAAAATATTTTTTTTGCAGAAGATGTTTTAGATAGAAAAAATCGTTTAAAAAATAAAAAACCTCGCATCAAGCGAGGTTTCCTATGAAAAAGAATGGATTACTCCATGTTCTTAATCTTTGCTGCAAGTGTGCTCTTATGACGAGCTGCTTTATTCTTGTGAATTAAGCCCTTGCATGCGGCACGGTCTAAAACTGGCTCAGCAATAGCGAAAGCTTCGGTTGCTTTAGCCTTATCGTTAGACTCGATAGCCTTTAAAACATTCTTGATTAGAGTGCGCATCTTTGAACGTGCAGCAACATTACGCTGACGTGCTTTCTCAGCAATAACTACGCGCTTCTTTGCAGATTTAATATTAGGCACAGATAGCTCCTGACATTTAAATAAATTGCCACTGTCCTTATTGATGTGGCACTAAAAAATATTGCTGTATTCTAGCAAAAAAAAATAAAAATTGATAGCTAGATACTAAAATTTGAACGCTATTTTACAATAAATTTTTATTCAATGCCAAAAGAATATTAAAAAAAAAACTTCTTTTGCTTGTTGAATAAGAAAAAAACAAGGCTGACAATAAGTCAACCTTGCTTTAAGAGGCGTATTATGACTATTCCTTAATTTCTTTTACAGCCTTATCTAAAATTGCCTTGATATCAGCTTTTTCATTTTTAATTGCATCTTCAAAAGCATCTTCCATGCTCTCCCAAACATCTTTCATTTTTGGATCAGATGGCATGTCAATGGCATTTGCAGCCTGATTTGCCATTGCTGTTGCAACTTCATCCTGAATTATCAGTGGATTTGCTAGCAGTTCTTTTACAGGTGGAAGTTCAGCGCTCTTTTGATATCTAATCATTGCATATCTTGGCTGACTTGCGTAAACAAGGAATTTTTCTACAAGATCCTTATTTTTTGATTTCTTTGCAATTGCATATCCCTTTACACCAAAGAAAGGTGCAATTCTCATTCCGTTAGAGAGCTTTGGTAAAGTGCCAACCGCAAAGTTCACTCCACTACGCTTGTATTTGTCTAAAACCCAAGGTCCGTTGATAACTGCAGCTGCCTGGCCATTGATAAACATGTCATCAATAACATCTAAACCTTTTTTCTTATCAAGCGCAGTCTTTGGAATATAGTTTCTTGTGTAATCAGCTACAAGCTTGGTTCCCTTTACAGCACCATCATTGTTAAGTCCTATGTCATCGGTATTGTATGTTCCATCTGAATTTATACCGAAAATATATGAACCATATGCTGACAGGAATCCATAGCTGTAATACAGATTATCAAGTTTACCGATAAGACCGTATTTTCCTTGTTTTTGACGCTCTTTTGCTAAAGCTTCATATCCAGCCATAGTATCAATAGGATCCTTGATGATATCTTTGTTATAGAAGATAACTAAAGACTCAATGGAACGAGGTATAGCATAAGCTTTATTATTAACTGTAAAAGGTTTTACAGAAGCAGGAATGAATTTTGTTTTTTCTGTATTCATAACAGAAATATCAGCAACAATCTTCTTCTTTATCGCTTCATTAACTTTGTCAGAAATTAAAATGAATGCATCTGGAAGGCTCATTCCGTTTTTGCTCAGTTTTTGAACTTCTTTAAACTGCTTAATTGAATCTTTTTCAACTAATACAACTTTGCAGTCATATTCTTTTTCAAAGTCCTTTGCAGCCTGTTCAAGACTTGATGCCTTGTTCAGATCTTCCCATACTGTAATTGATGTTTTTGCAACTGCAGTACCGCAAAGAGCAATACCTAACAGCACAGCAGATAAGACGGTTAATTTTTTCATGATGAATCCTTTTATCTTATTAGTTAAAACTATTTGTCATACTGAGCTTTGATATTTTCAACAGCTGTATCAAGCAGTTTTTTTGTATCTGGATGTTTAGATGAAATAGCCTGATAAAGAGCATCATTCATAGGCTGCCAGACATTACCTATTTCCTTGATTGAAGGCATTGGATCTGCTTTTTCTGCCTGAATAGCGATACCTGATGCAAAATCATCATTCAGAATAAGAGGATTTGATAAAACTGTCTTCAATGGAGGAAGTTCTGCTGTTGCCTCATAACGTTTTATGGCATTTTTCTCTTCATTTATGACCTGTATGAATTTCATTGCAAGCGATTTGTTTTCAGATTTTGCATTTACAGCATAACCTTTACATCCAAAGAATGGTCTTGGACTTTTACCATTTGATAGAAGAGGCAGAGGTGCAATACCGTAATTTACACCAGCTTGTGCAAATTTTTGTAGTGACCAAGGTCCAGTAATTACTGCTGCAGCTTTTCCCTTTATGAAAAGTTCGTCCATAAGATCCCAACCTTTATCTGTGGACATATCTTTTGGCATGTGGTTTTTTGCAAAATCAGATATCATAGAAAGACCATCTGATGCATTATTGAAATTCAGTCCCACATCATCTCTGTTGTATGAACCGTCAGCATTGATACCGAAAATATATGCACCGAATCCACTTAAGATTCCATATGATAAATAGAAATTATCAAATTTTGCAAGAAGTCCATATTTTTCTGTGCCTGCATGCTTTTTAGAATAATCTATATATTCATTGAAAGTTTCAAAAGGATATTCAACAACATCCTTGTTGTAGTAAACAACAAGTGTTTCAACACTTCTAGGAGAAGCATAATATGTTTTGTCTAATTTAAAAGCATCAGCAGTTGCTTTTAGATACTGTTCATGATCTTCATTCATAAATTCAAGAGGACTAACAGCATTCTCATGAATTGCCATCCCTAATTTATCTGACATCATTATGAATACGTCAGGGGATCTTTCATTTTTTGAATTAAGTTCAATTACCTTTTCAATCTGATGAACTGTATCATATTGAGACAATTCAATTTCGCAGTCATATCTGTTTTCAAATTCTTTTGCAACTTTTGTAAGTGCCTGAATTCCATTTTGATCCGATTCCCAAACAATGAGTTTGTCTTTGGCAAAAGCCTGATTGCCAAGAAGGCATAAAGATAGGCAAAAAGCAATTTTTGAAAGTGTTTTCATGGTATCTCTCTTATAGCTGTAATATATGGAATATGAACAGTGGTTCATAGTATTGCTATAGGTTAAAAATCAGGTTTGAGCAAAAAACTTATTAAAAAAATGTAAACGCAGTCATGTAAATACTGTAGAGAATAACCAGTCAGAAAAAAGTAAGGAATTCCCATTTCATCAATAAATGCAGTTTGGAAATGAGAAATTTAAGCAAGTTTGCGTGAATTTAGGTATAATTAGCATTTATATTCGAAAACTGTCGGTATTTTTAGATATTTGAACTGATACTGCAGTGATGAGATCTTAAAGAAAAACTGTTTGAGTAGAGAATGCGTTTAATCCGCTGTCTGTCTGATTTTAAAGGAACAAAAAGAGGAATTGCCTTAGCTATAGGCAATTTTGATGGTCTTCATAAAGGTCATCAGGCTGTGATTGAACGAATGGAACTAGAAGCAAAAAAATATCAGCTTACAAGTGCTGTAATGATATTTGAACCTCAGCCACTTGAGTTTTTTTCAAAAGATCATTCTCCTGCTAGGATTTATTCAATTAGAGATAAACTTCAGGCTCTTGAAGTCTGTGGCGTAGAGCTTGTCTTCTGCATGAAGTTCAATAAAGAATTTGCATCGATGAGTGCACAGCAGTTTGTCGAAGAGCTGCTGTTTGAAAAACTCGGTGTAAAAAGTGTAACTGTAGGTACCCTTTTCAATTTTGGAAAAGGCGGTATGTACACAATTGAAGATATCCGACAGATTGGCGAAAAATTTGGTATGAAAGCTCAAGCTATTGAAGGTGTAAATCTCAATGGAGAGCGAGTATCAAGTACCCTTATAAGATCATATCTGCAGATGGGTAAGCTTGACCTTGCAAAAGATGCTTTAGGTCGTTATTACTCAATGTCAGGTAAGGTGGTTCGGGGAAATCAGATAGGAAGAACATTGGGTTTTCCTACTGCAAATGTGAACATAAACCGTCTTGTCTGTCCTTTACGAGGTGTTTATGCCGTAGCAGTTTTGCTAGGTGGAAAGCTCTTCAAGGGAATGGCCAACATAGGATACAGACCTACAGTGGTACAAGGACAGAAAAAGTCTATTCTTGAAGTTAATATATTTGATTTCAATGAGGATATTTACGGTGAAAATATCGTTGTATTCTTTATCAAAAAGATGCGCGATGAAGTGAAATTTTCAAGTATTGATGAATTACAAGAAACGCTTTTGCAAGATAAAAAGAACACAGAGGATTTTCTTGTAAGCAAAAATTTTGAAGGGTTTTAATTTTATTATTTGGTAGAAAAAAATGGCTGATTATAAAAATACCTTAAATCTTCCTAACACTGAGTTTCCAATGCGCGGTAATCTTGCTGCACGTGAACCTCTAATGCTTGCAGACTGGGAAAAGAGAAGTCTGTATCAGAAGATTCGCACTGCAAGAGCTGGTGCAAATATGTTTGTTCTACATGATGGTCCTCCATATGCAAACGGCAACATTCATATTGGTCACTCAATTAATAAGGTATTAAAGGATATTATTGTAAAGTCAAAGACCTTAAGCGGTTTTGATTCTCCTTATATCCCAGGTTGGGACTGTCATGGTCTGCCAATTGAAGTAAAAGTTGAATCTCTTGTTGGAAAGCCAGGCGTTAAGGTAGACGCAGCAACCTTCAGAAAAGAATGCCGTAAATATGCTCAGTCACAGGTTGACGGTCAGCGCAAGGATTTTAAGCGTCTTGGCGTATTAGGTGACTGGGAAAAACCATATCTGACCATGAATTATAAGACTGAGGCTGATACTTTAAGAGCTTTAGGCAAGGTTATTGAAAACGGTCATTTTGTACGTGGTTTAAAGCCTGTTTACTGGTGTATTGACTGTCAGTCTGCTTTAGCAGAAGCTGAAGTTGAATATGCTGATGTAAAATCAGATTCTATCTATGTTCGTTTTGCATCAACTGATGATGAGAAAGTTCTATCAACCTTCAATGCAAACGGTCAGGGCGAAGGTCCTATCTCCTGCGTAATATGGACTACAACACCTTGGACTTTACCTGCAAACAGAGCAATCTGTATGAATGATCAGCTAAAGTATTCTTTAGTTCAGGTAGAGACTTCAAACGGTAAAGAGCGCTTTATTATGGCAACCGATCTTATCGAGACTGTAATGAAAGAGTGCTCAATTGAAAACTATTCAGTTCTTGGTGAGGAAGTTTCAGGAAAGGCTTTGGAGCTTCAGCGTTTTGCTCATCCTTTCATCAACATCACAGTTCCTGTAATTCTTGGCGCACATGTAACCTTAGAGGCTGGTACAGGATGTGTTCATACTGCAGGTGGCCATGGTCTTGACGATTACAATGTATGCGTAAAATATGGTCTTGAAATTTACAATCCAGTAGGCCCTAATGGCTGTTTTAAGGATGATGTTGAGTTCTTTGCAGGCCTTAACGTATTAAAGGCTAATCCATCAGTAGTTGATGTATTAAAGCAAAAAGGTGCACTAGTAGCATTAAAGGTTATCTCTCACAGCTATCCACACTGCTGGCGTCATAAGACCCCTGTAATTTTCAGAGCAACTCCTCAGTGGTTCATTTCTATGGACGGCAAGGGATTAAGATCAAATGCTCTTGAGGAAATCAAGGGAGTAAAGTGGATCCCTGCTTGGGGCCAGAACAGAATTGAGGCAATGGTTAAACAACGTACTGACTGGTGTATTTCACGTCAGAGAACCTGGGGTATGCCATGTGCAGTTCTAATCAATAACGAAACAAATGAGATCCATCCTGATACTCCTGCAATCATTGAGAAGATTGCAAAGGCAGTTGAAAAGGATGGTATTCAGGCTTGGTGGGATCTGAAAGTTGAAGATCTTATCGGCGCAGAAGAGGCTAAGAACTATCACAAGGATCCAAATACTCTTGATGTATGGTTCGACTCAGGTTCAACTCAGTTCTCTGTTGTTGATCAGCGTGAAGAGTTTAAGGGCCACAGTGCAGATTTATACCTTGAAGGTTCAGATCAGCACAGAGGCTGGTTCATGTCATCTTTAATGCTTTCTGTTGCAACTAAGGGTTATGCTCCATATAAGCAGGTTCTGACTCACGGCTTTACAGTTGACGGTCAGGGCAGAAAGATGTCAAAGTCACTAGGTAATGTTATTGCTCCTCAGGAGATCATCGATAAGTTAGGTGCTGATGTATTACGCCTGTGGATTGCTTCAAACGACTATACAGGTGATATGGCTGTATCTCACGAGATTTTCAAGCGTTCATCTGATGCATATCGCCGTGTTCGTAATACTGTAAGATTCCTTCTTGCAAACCTCAATGGTTTTGACCCTCAAACAAATACTGTTGAGTTTAATGATATGGTTGAACTTGACAAGTGGGCAGTATCATTAACTGCAAAGACACAAAAAGAAATCATCAAGTGCTATGACGAGTATGATTTCCACAAGGTTGTTCAGTTACTAATGAACTTCTGTTCAATTGAGCTTGGTTCATTCTATCTTGATATTATTAAGGATCGTCAGTATACAGCCAAGGCTGATTCAAAGGCACGCAGATCATGTCAGAGTGCTCTTTACATCATTGCTGAGGCATTAATCCGCTGGATTGCTCCTATTCTTTCATTCACAGCACAAGAAGCATGGGAAGCAATGCCAGGTAAGAGAGATGAGTTCGTATTCACATCTAAGTGGATAGAGAATATCAATGAGCTTGATGAGTCTTCAGAGTTCAATTCTGAATACTGGCAGAGAATGTTAACTTTCAGAAACGAAGCTAACAAGGCAATTGAGACAGCTCGTAACAATGGAGTTATCGGTGGCTCTCTTGAGGCAAATGTTAAGGTATTTGCAAAAGATCAGCTGTTAGCTGACCTTCAGAAACTTGATAATGAGTTATGCTTCATGCTCATCACATCAAAGGCACAAGTTGTTTCAGAGGCTGCACCTGAAAATGCATTCAAGTCAGAAGTTCTTGACTGTGCTTTCATTGTTGAGAAGTCTCAGGCTAAGAAGTGTGAAAGATGCTGGCACTATGAGGATGAGGTTGATGCTGATCCTGAGTTCCCAGGTCTTTGCCCTCGTTGTATCGAGAACATTAAATCTTCTGGCGAAAATAGACGCTTTGCATAATGTTTAAGATTAGCTTCTATAAAAAAGCTAACGGCTGGAAGTATCTAGCCGTAAGCCTAGCCGTAATTATTCTTGATCAGCTTACAAAGGGGCTAATCAGGAATAATATTGAACTTAATTCCATTGGTTATTCTGTAACTCCTTTTTTCAGCATAGTCCATGTCCATAATGAAGGTGCTGCTTTCAGTTTTCTATCTGATGCAGGTGGCTGGCAGAGATATTTTTTCCTATCTGTCTCATCACTGATATCTGTATTTTTATTCTTTTATCTTTTAAATACTGATAAAGCAAAGAAGTATACCTGTATTTCAGTTACACTGATTTTAGGTGGTGCTATTGGAAATCTGATAGATAGAGCTGTTTTGTCCTATGTTGAGGATTTTCTGCTGTTCTACTTGAAAACATCAGATCACACATATGTATATCCTGCATTTAACGTTGCAGATATTGCAGTTTGCGTTGGAGCCTTCTTACTTGTACTAATCAGCATTTTTACCAAAGAAAGCAAATAATCTTATTCTCTTAGAGGAGATGAAAATTCGTGTGTAAAACAGTAAATCTTGCAAGAGCACGTGGAATGTGTGCAGGTGTTGACAGAGCAATAAAAATTGTAAATCTTGCCCTGGACAAGTACGGTACTGATAAGGTTTATGTTTTACACGAAGTTGTTCACAATAAGCACGTTGTAGAGTACTTGAGAAAGAAAGGGGCTCATTTTGTTGACAGCTTTGAAGAAATCTCATCACCAAAGGATAAAATCCTTATCTTTTCTGCCCATGGCGTTGGCATAGAAACTTTCAATAAAGCAAAAGAGCTTGAATTTAAGATAATAGATGCAACATGTCCAGTGGTGTCTGGTATTCACAGAAAGATGAATAAAGCCGGAATTAATGGACTTGATGCTGTTGTGATAGGTCATAAGGGGCATCAGGAAGTTGTTGGTACTGTAGGACAGTACATTGGTGATAGAAACAAAGTCCATGTTGTTCTTACCCCAGAAGATGTTGCACAGTTGTCTATCGATCCTGATAATTCATTTTTCGCAACTCAGACTACCTTAAGTATTGACGAGACAGCAATAACAATACAGGCTCTAAAACAAAAGTATCCATCTATTGTAGGTCCTAAGGATAATGATACTTGCAGAGCTACACAGGTTAGACAGAATGCTGTAAAACAGATTGCTGCAGTTTCTGATGTAGTGATTATTGCTGGATCAAAAAATTCTTCAAATTCAAACAGATTGAAGGAAGTTTCAGAAAGTCAGGGTATACAAGCTTATCTTGTAGATGACAGTTCTCAGATCGATCCTATGTGGTTTAAAGATGCAAATAGTGTAGGGCTGTCAGCAGGAGCTTCTGCTCCAGAGTATGTGATAGAGGAAATTCTGTCATTTCTAAATACACTAGGATTTATCACCGTTGTTGAATGCGGTGATGAATTAAAGGAAAAAACATTTCCCTTAAAAGAAGATCTGATTTAAATCAGAATTTTAGTCTGCTGATGATATAGTAAATTACTATAACTGACTATTAAAAAATAGTATTATCTTTAATATCTTATTAGTTATAGACTTTGTCTATTAAGATTCATTAAGAAAAATATATTTCACTATTTATTGCAAAATGCAGAATGCGACTATACTTGATTTGTTTTTCTGCTAAGTAAGTTTAATTCAATTTTATTTATAAATTGTTCTTTCCTTGAAGGTCACAGAATCCTATAAAAGTAAGGATAGAATCAGGAGAAAAAATGAAAGATTCAACAAAATGTCTTCACTCTGGTTATAAGCCAGGAAATGCAGGTCCAGGTGCAATGCCTATTTACCAGAGTACAACTTTCAGATACGAGAGTACTCAGGCGATTGCTGATCTTTTTGATTTAAAGACAGATACTCCTTTTTATTCAAGACTTGGCAACCCAACATGCAGTTTTGTTGAGCAGAAGATAGCTGCTCTTGAAGGTGGTGTTGGTGCTATGCTTACATCATCAGGTCAGGCTGCAACATTAACAGCTATTTTAACCATTGCCAAGGCAGGTGATCATATTCTTTGCTCATCAACCGTATACGGTGGTACCTTCAATCTAATGGCCGTGACATTCAAGCGCATGGGTATTGATGTTACATTCTTTGAGCAGAGTGAAACTGATGAGCAGGTAGAGGCAAAAATTAAACCAAATACCAAGGCTATCTTTGGAGAAACTTTAGCAAATCCAGCATTAACAATCTTTGATATTGAAAGATTTGCTAATATTGCCCACAAGCATGAAATTCCACTGATTATCGACAATACATTCGCTACACCAATTTTATGTAAACCTTTTGATTTTGGTGCTGATATTGTTGTTCATTCAACCACAAAGTACTTTGATGGTCATGCAGTTCAGGTTGGTGGCGTTGTTGTAGATTCAGGCAAATTTGACTGGGCAAAATCATCAAAATTCCCAGAGTTTGTAACTCCTGATGAGTCATATCATGGTCTTGTTTACACACAGACATTTGGTAAGCTTGCTTTTATTGTTAAGGCTCGTGTACAGATTATGCGTGATCTTGGTTGCTGTCAGAGCGCACAGGCTGCATTCTATATCAATCTTGGTATTGAAACACTGCCATTAAGAATAAGAAAGCACTCAGAGAATGCACTTGCTGTAGCAAAGCATCTTCAGTCACATCCAAAGATTTCAAGAGTAATTTATCCTGGTTTAGAGTCTGATCCTTCATACGAGTTATCAAAGAAATATCTAACTGATGGATTATGTTCTGGAGTATTATCATTAGATATTAAGGGTGGTAGAGAAGCAGGAGCAAAATTCATTGATAATGTTAAGCTAGCCTCTCCAGAGGTACATGTTGCTGATATCAAGACATGTTTGCTTCATCCTGCTACTGCAACTCACAGACAGCTTTCAGACAAACAGCTAGAAGAGTGCGGTATCACTCCAGGTTTAGTCCGTCTGTCAGTAGGTTTAGAAGATCTTGATGATATCATCAGAGATATCGATGAGGCCTTAGAGAAGGTTTAAAGATCAATTAAGCTCTGTAAAAACAGAGCTTGAATACATAAAAAAATGAGCCTGAGGCTCATTTTTTTTCTCTATTCCTTGGTGATATCAAAAACTTTCTTTTCAGGTCCAACTTCAATATAAGTTCCTGCAGATTTTGTGCTGCTTTCAATTGAGAAGTAACCTACCTCATCAATATTTCTGAGATCATATATTCTTATCTGACCGATATTACCATTAGAGCATTTAATTGTTCTTCTTTTAAGAATTCTGTTTGATTCTAGAGGAACTCCGTTGAATTTTGCCTTTACGGGAGCACCAAAACCTATGATATAGATTTCAACTTTATCAGAAAAAACTTTTCTTATACCTACATCCAATATCTTTTCACTGCTTTTGTTTTTTAGCTTGTCATTCAGGTTACAAAGATAATTATCAGTAAAAGCAAAGCTAGATGAGCAGTATAAAAAAATGAAAAGTATAAGATATTTGAAATGTTTCATATGAATTGATGGGAGTAAATATAGCCTCACCAAATGGTGAGGCTTAAACTGAAATGAATTAGAGGTTCTTCATTTCCTCAAGCTGAGCCTGAACTTTAGCTAACTGCTGCTCGTTAAGTTCAAGCTGTGCCTTTGCCCCCTCAATGATCTTTGCAGGAGCCTTTGATACGAAGGCTTCATTAGATAGCTTGCTCTTAGCAGACTTAATGTTTGCTTCAAGTTTTTCAATCATGCCGTTTAGACGTTTGATTTCCTCTTCCTTGTTAACAAGCTCTTTCATTGCTAAGAGAATTTCAGCCTTGTTTAGAGGTTTTGCAACGCAAGGAGGAAGCTCTTCACCTTCATTTACGAACTTAACTGGCTCGATATTAGCAAGGTTCTCAATGAACATGAAATTATCTGTAGCACAGCGGATTTCATTTTCATTTGCACCACGCATCATAGGGGCAAGTTTTACTGAAGGGGCAACCTTCATTTCAGCTCTTAAATTACGAACTGTGGTTGCAAATTCCTTAATGAATGCGATGTCATCAAGGGCATTCTTGTCATCATCAAAATCATCTTCAACAGGGAATGCTGCATTGATGATAGTGCCTGACTGTGTCATCTTACCAACAAGTGGAGCAGTCTGCTGCCAGATAGTTTCTGATAAGAATGGCATTACTGGGTGAATTAAACGCATTACTGCTTCTAATACTTCTACTAAAGTATATGCAGTTGCATTCTTCTGTGCATCAGTTGCCTTGTCAGACTTGAGCACAGCTTTTGTAAACTCAAGATACCAGTCGCAGTACTCATTCCAGATGAACTCATAGATGTTTGATGCTACCTGATCAAATCTGAAATTATTGATAGAGTATGTAATATCAGCAATAGCCTGTCTTAGTTTTGCTCTGATGAAACGATCTGCAACGCTTAAATCAGAAGAAGCTGGTTTTGTAAGCTTCATTTGGCCAACATTCATGAGAACGAATCTTGATGCGTTCCAGATCTTGTTACAGAAGTTTCTGTAGCCATCAAGTCTCTTCATATCCCAGTTGATATCACGACCGTTTGAAGCTAATGCACATAGAGTGAAACGAAGAGCATCAGTACCGTGTGCTGCAATTCCTTCTGGGAACTGTTTTGCAGTACGCTTTGCAATCTTCTCAGCCATCTGAGGCTGCATCATATTAGCAGTACGCTTTGCAATCAGACTGTCTTTATCGATACCATCGATCATGTCTAAAGGATCAAGAACATTACCCTTTGACTTTGACATCTTGTTGCCTTCCTCATCGCGGATAAGTCCTGTTACATAAACAGTCTTGAAAGGAACCTGTGGGTTACCGTCCTTATCCTTCATGAAGTGCATTGTCATCATAATCATTCTGGCAACCCAGAAGAAGATGATATCAAAACCGGTTACAAGAGCTGATGTTGGGTGGAACATTTCAAGCTCTTTAGTGTTGTCTGGCCAGCCAAGTGTAGAGAATGTCCATAGTGCTGATGAGAACCAGGTATCAAGTACATCTGGATCCTGAGTTAAAACAACATCGTCAGATAAAGAATACTTGCTTCTAACTTCAGCTTCATCGCGAGCAACATATACCTTGCCGTTCTGATCATACCAGGCAGGAATTCTATGACCCCACCAAAGCTGACGTGAAATACACCAGTCCTGAAGGTCATTCATCCATGAGTAGTACATATTAGTATACTGAGCTGGAACGAATTTGATTCTGCCATCTTTAACTGCTTCAACAGCTGGTTTGCCAAGAACTGAAGCTTTTACGTACCACTGATCTGTTAAGAGTGGCTCGATCGGTACACCACCGCGATCACCGAATGGCTGAGATAACTTGTGATCTTCAATATGGTCAAGTAAACCAAGATCCTGAAGATCTTTAACCATTGCATCACGAGCGTCAAAACGGTCCATGCCGCGGTATTTTTCTGGGATAAAGCCTGATACGGCATCTGTCTTAACACCGTTAGTATCAAAGACCTCACATTCCTCTCGAACGCGAGCATCTTCTGTGAAGATGTTTAGCATGCAAAGTTTATGGCGCTTGCCTACAGCGTTATCGTTAAAATCGTGTGCAGGGGTAATCTTAACGCAACCTGTACCTGCTGTCATATCTGCATGAATATCAGCTACAACAGGAATTCTTCTGCCAACAAGAGGAAGAATAAGATCCTTGCCAACAACTGATTTGTATCTCTCATCAGATGGGTTAACTGCAACAGCAGTATCACCAAGTAAAGTCTCAGGACGTGTAGTTGCAACAAGCAGATAATCCTTGCCTTCTGCAGTCTTTACACCGTCAGCTAGCATATACTTGATATACCACATGTGGCCTGCAACTTCCTTGTTCTCAACTTCAAGATCGGAAATAGCTGTACGAAGCTTAGGATCCCAGTTTACAAGTCTCTTTCCTCGATAGATAAGATCTTCATCGTACAGTCTTACGAATACTTCTAGCACTGCCTTTGAAAGACCCTCATCCATTGTGAATCTTTCTCTGCTCCAGTCAACTGAAGCTCCAAGACGTCTCATCTGTCTTGTAATGGTACCGCCAGACTGTTCTTTCCATTTCCATACTCTGTCAATGAAATTTTCTCTGCCAAGATCATGTCTTGTGAGGTTTTCTTCCTTGGCAAGCTTTCTTTCTACAACCATCTGAGTTGCAATACCAGCATGATCGGTACCGCACTGCCAAAGAGTGTTATCACCTTTCATTCTGTGGAATCTGATTAAGGTATCCATGATGGTCTGCTGGAAAGCATGACCCATATGAAGAGAACCTGTTACATTTGGAGGTGGAAGAGCAATAGAGAATGACTCTTTTGATGAATCATAATTTGGTTTAAAGAAGCCTTCCTTTTCCCATTTCTGATAAATGTTGCTTTCGAAATTCTCGGGAGTATAGGTTTTTTCCATTTCCATAGCGTAAAAGCCCTGTAAGAAACTGTATATAAAAAAATTTGCTATATTCTATCAAATTTTGGGTAAAAATTGACGATTATTAAAGAAGGATCACAAATTCAGGTGTTCTACTTTGGTTAATAATATAGAAAAGGTTACGAAAATGTAATTTATGATGCCTTATTTTTGAGCAAAAAAATTTGATCTGCTCCCAAACAAATGGCAAAGAAAATACAACTAAGAGAATTAAATAACTTATAATCACTAAAGATTTATATGGATTTTAATGATGAATAGAACTTCGGCTAAACACTTTAAATATTTTATATACCTGCTTACAGCAATACTGACAGCATTGGTATATTTTTGTGTTGGCAGATATTTTTACTTGTCTTTGGCATCAGATATGGTTTCAAAGAATAACCTTGCCAGTATTGAAAGGATGAAAAATGTTTCAAATGACATGGTAAGAGACTATGACATCATTTTCCAAAATACCAATAAACTTGCAAAATTTATTCAGAACAATCCTAATGCAGAAACTAAAAAAATAGAAAGTTTCATAGGCAAAGTTCTTATGCCTCGTGACTTAGCTTTATTCTTTAACAGAAAGAACACAGACTTTGTGCATTCTTATGTTATTGCTAAGGATGATATTATTTCACTTGTTTATTCAAATCAGAAAGTTGATGCAAACGACATTTCAATCTTTACAAATGAAGAGGGAGAATACTACAAGAGGCTAGCTCGTACTAACTCTGATGAGGTTATTGTCCAAGGTCCTGTACTATCCCAAAATTCTCATGAGGTTCTTGTCTACAACCGCCAGGCCGTGTATGTGAACGGACAGTACTGGGGATACGTTGCTCTTTGTGCTGATTTTTACAAGTATCTTGAATGTATACGCCTTAATGTTTCAGATGACTACTTTGAGTATGCAATTAGATCGTCAATATACAAGGGAACATCCGATTATATTTGGGGTGATGCTTCACTTTTCAGAAAAAAGAATAAATTATCAAGACAGAAGTCCTTGTTCTTTGGTAAGCAAAGATGGGATCTTGCCTTGAAGGCTAAAACAGACGAGATAAAATCTCTTCGACTTAACTGCATTCTATTGTGTTCAGGAAGTGCACTTGTTACATATCTGTTTGCATTCTTGTTTATAGGCAGGATGTTTATGTACCGGGCCTCAGAATCAATAGATTCTCTTACAAACACTCTTCATCACAGACCTTTTCTTTCTTTATTGTCAAAGGTTCTGAAAGATAAGCACGAGCATGGACTTTTGATAATTGAAATATTGAATTTCAAGCAGGTAAATTCCATATATGGATACGAAACCGGCGACAGTGTATTAAAAGAGATATCTTCAAGACTGAAAGCTACAGTAGCATATAATGACAGATTAAGTCGAGTCGGCGGTGAGTTTATGGTACTTAAGAGAAATATCAGAACTACTATTGATATGGAACGAACAGTATCTGAAACTAGAGAAGCTCTAAGCAAGATAATATATGTAAATAGTTTTGCAATAAATCTTAAGGTTCTTGTCGGCTCATCAAATACCATCGAAACAGGAAAAGACCTAAAGACCTTGTTTCAGGTGGCAAATATGAGATTGGATGAGGACAAAATTAATCTACTCTCAGAAAAAGATAAGACTGATCCTGTAAAACAGGAAGCTAAAGCTATGCTGTAGATCTACTGCGGTAATAACTTCTTGTGTCAAACTTTTCAATGAATTTTCTTTCTAAGAATTTTCAGATCATTTATACTAAAAGTATGCTCTAAATATACAGGAAGGTCTATGTTATTTAAATATAAAAGACTGCTGTTAGCGTGTGTGGCTCTTTTTGTGCTTATTACGTTCTGCGCAGCTGTAATGGTATATAAGACCATAAATGATTTTAAAAGCTCTCCTGCAATTTTTGACAAGCAGGTTTATTCACTTAAATACGGTGAAAATGCTACTAAGGTAATTGAAGATTTTTCATCAAATCCAATAACAAAACAGATTAATAAAATTTACCTTCATTTCCATACTGAATATACAGCTGTTCAGAAAGGAGACTACCTTGTTGATGGTAAGAAGTCTCTTTTAGATCTTTTAAAAGATATGGTTCAGGGAAATGTTGTTCAGAAGATCTATCCAACCTTCCCTATTATTGAGGGAACCAACTATGCAAAGATAATGCGCAGTATTTCCAAAAGAAAAACTGAGGATAAGACATTTTTCAAGCTGATAAAAGAACCTAGAAAACTAATGCTTGAGATTTTTTCAGATGATCTTGAGCTCTTAGAATTTATCGGTGGTCCAAGAGAAAACTTTGAAGGTCTTATTTCTCCTGCTACATATCCTATGTATGAGAAAAATCCATACATGCATATGTTTAGAAAAGGAATGTTAAGACAGGCAAGGATCCTGAAAAAATACTGGAATGATCGAGAAGAGAGTGAGTTTATCAAGACTCCTTATGATGCTCTGATTATGGCTTCTTTAATTGAAAGAGAAACCTTTCTTGATGATGAACGTCCGATCATTGCTTCAGTTTTTTACAACCGTTTAAACAGAGGAATGCGCCTGCAGACTGATCCTTCTGTAATGTATGGTGTAAATCCTATCTTTATAGGTCGTCTTTCAAAGGTTCATCTATTAACTGATACTCCATATAATACATATACAAGATCAGGATTGCCTCCTACTCCTATCTGTATGCCAAGAGAGCAGTCAATTTATGCGGTGCTTCATCCATCAAAGACAGACTATCTTTTCTTTGTTGCAAAATCCCCATCACCTAAGGATGGTCACGCTTTCTCATCAAATCTTAGAGCTCATAACAGAGCTGTAAGTGCCTACAGAAAGAATATTAGAGAATTTCTTGTTTCACAGCATGAGAATGCTGATGAAAATGATGAGCTTCTAGTTGCTGAAGAAGAGGCAAATGCATCAGCAGTAGGCGAGCAGATTGCTTCAATAAAAAATGAAGAAGATAATGCCAAGAGTGAAGAGAAAACTGATGTAATCAGTGTAGAAAAAAAGAATAATGCTTCTGTTGAGAAAAAAGAATCTTTGAAAAAAGACGTTTCTGGATCTAACAGCAAGAAGAGTAAAAATAAAAACAAAGAGAATTCTTAAAAACATTTATTAACAGTATTCAATGCTGTATTCGAAAGAATATGGCAATTTTTATAAGTGAAAATAACACAATGAAAGGTTTTTTTATAACATTCGAAGGCGGTGAAGGCGCTGGAAAATCAACTCAGATAGAAAAAACAAAATCATACCTTGAGTCAAAAGGAAGGAAAGTCATTACTATCAGAGAACCTGGTTCTACACCTATTGCAGAGGATATCAGAAACCTTTTAAAATCTGTTCGCAGTGATGACAGAATGTGTGATACTGCTGAACTTCTTTTGATGTACGCTGCAAGAGCTCAATTAGTGAATACTCTTATCAAGCCGAAATTGGAAGAAGGATTCGATATTCTGTGTGATCGCCATGATTTGTCAACTATAGCCTACCAAGGTGGAGGCAGAATGATGAATATGGAAGATATCAATGCCATCAGAAATGTTGTTCTTAAGAGTTTTAGACCTGATCTTACAGTTTTAATTGATGTTCCTCCAAAAGTAGGAATGGCTCGAGCAAGAAACAGAGGCGAGCTTGATCGTTTTGAAATTTCAAATGCTGATTTTTTTGAGCGCGTAGATAAAGCCTATCATGACTATGCAAAAAATCATCCAGAAACAGTTGCAGTTGTTGATGGAACACTTAGTGTTCAGGAAGTTAGTGAGCAGATTATAAAGAACATTCAGGAAAGACTAGATGTTTGAAAGCTGGCTTTTAAATAATTACAATCAGTTTAAGCAGTCCTTGAGTCTGAATCATACTGCAAACTCAATTATTATTGCAGGTGATCCCTCTTTGGGTATTTCAAAACTCGTTTTAAAAATTGCATCTTTGTATCTGTGTTCTGACAGAATAGAAAACGAGCAGTGCAATAACTGTAAATCATGTCAGCTTTTACAGGCTGAAGAAAACCCTACTCATCCAGATCTGCTTTTTCTTCTTCCAAGTGGAGCAAATTCAAAGGAAAAGTCTGAGGATAATGAAAGCTCATCTGTAGAGCCTGTAACTCACAGTATAGAAGATTTTATCAATGACATGGATTATGATCTCAATCATCTTGAAACTTTTCAAACTGGTGGCGTTCGTCAGATCAGAGTTGAAGATGTAAAGTCATTCTGTGACTGGATCATGCAAGGATCTGTACTTGCAAATGGTAAGGTTGCAGTAATATCAAATGCACATCTTTTGAATGAATCATCGGCTAATGCACTTTTAAAGACATTTGAAGAACCTCCTGCAGATACACTTATTGTTCTTGTAACAAAGAGCTTTGATGAACTCCCTGCAACTATACTGTCAAGAGCAATGAAAATGCAGGTAAAATCTGTTTTAGGTGATGAAGCTAAGAGATTTTTACAGTACCATTACAAGGATGAGTATGATGAGGGGCGAGCAGAAATTGCTCTGACTCTTGCAAATAATTCGCCGTACAAGGCAATTGCTCTGTATAATCAGGGGCTTGACTTAAAATGCTCTTGCATAATTTCTCTGATTGATGATGTTTACTCAGGAAAAAAGTCTGAAAACGAGCTTATACAAGCTTTAGAATCAACTCAGGAACAGCAAAGATACATGATCCTTAAGGAATTTATTCTTGAGCTGTTAAAATATAAAGCAAGAATTAGTATAGATAACCTACCTTTCATGAAAAAGGTAAATGCAGCATCGTTAGGTTCAATCAGAGCAGAGGTTCTTTTCAGAGCTTCAGATGCAGTTGAGGACCTGAAACCTGTAAAAACAGGTATTCCACAAAGAGCTCCAAACTCTGTTTTGAGATCTTTTGTTGAGTTGCTACTATCAGGCAGGAATTAGAATTGATTTTACAAAAATATATTTTTAAAGATATTGTAAAAGTGCAGTTTGTATGTTTCTTTGTACTTTTTGCCGTATTCTTATGTCAGACAATAATTAAACTCCTATCTAGGGCAGCATCAGGCTCAATACCAGTTAAGGTTGTATCAGAGCTTGTTCTATATTCAATGCCAAATCTTGCCTATATTCTGCTTCCAATGACACTGTATGTTGGCATAATCGTGTCCCTGTCAAGAATGTCATCTGACAGTGAAATGGTTGTTATGAAATCAGTAGGACTGTCTGGATATTCTTTCATGAAGATCTGTTCTGTTGTTGCTCTGATTTCAGCTGTACTTACAGCGGTAAACTCTCTTTATCTGCTGCCACATGCAACCTATGAGCAGAAGGTATTGTCTGAGTCATCTAAATCAAATCCAAATTATCTACCAATAGAAAGTGGAAAATTTTCTAATTTTGGAGATTACACCATTTATATTCAGAAAGTAGATTCTGATGCAGCCAATAAAAATTTAGAGCAAGTTTTTGTTGTAAAGAGTATTTATTCTCTGAATAAGGGCAAAATATCTGAATTTATTTGTTCAAACAAAGGTTATTTGAAGATTGACAATCAGAAAAAACAGTGGCTTGTTCTTGAGAAAGGCTTTATTTACAGAAACGATTATAAAACAGGCAGTCTTGAAAAGAGTCAGTTCAGACTTATAGAAATACCTATTCCAACAGAGGAAAAGATTGAATATGATGAGTCTAACTTCAAAGGTATTCAAACATCTGATTTAATAAAGTCTAATAATATTAAAGCAAAAATTGAGCTGCAATGGCGCATTGCTCCTATTTTTGCCTGCTTTATTTTTGCTTTTATTGCAGTTCCTTTATCAATGATTAATCCAAGACAGGGTAGATTTGCAAGATTAGGCCCTGCAATTCTTCTGTTTGTCTGCTATTATCTAGCATTACTTTCTTTTAGAAATCTTCTCAATTCAGGTACGATTCCTCTTTATCCTGGAATGTACCTGGTTCCTCTGCTTTTTATTATTCTTGTTGCTATACCGTTGAATCTTGAGTCTCCAAAAATCAAGTTTAAGAAGAGAAAAAAGTTTAATAATAAGGAATCAAAAGGAAACTAGACTATGTACAGCATTTTAGATAGATATGTGGGAAAGAATGTAATTCTTTCTATTCTCCTAGTTTCAGTTTGCCTTACACTGTTTGCTGCTCTCATACAGTTGATTGATGGATTACGATACATTGGAAGAGGAAATATTGATTTTCTGTTTGTGCTCTATTATGTAGGTCTTAAGCTTCCATCTATATATGTTACATTCTTCCCGATTGCAATTCTTATTGGATGTGTTGTCGGACTTGGATTGATGGCCCGTAATAGTGAGATTATCATTCTTCAGTCAATTGGCTTATCAAAGCTAAGTATTGGTCTTTCCTGTGTTAAATCAGTGTTGCCTTTTATTCTTGTTGTAGTGTTTATTGGTGAGACATTAGCTCCTTATTATGATAGGAAATCAGAATCAGAATTCGACAAAATGTCTAATACTATTGGAATTTCTGTTACAAATGCAGGAGCATGGGTAAAAGAAAACAATAATTTTTACGGAATAGCCGCAATTATCAATGGAAAAAAGATGGCCGGTGTAGTCAGATATGAGTTTGATTATTCAGGACAGCTCAAGTCGTTTAGAAAAGCCAGTTCCGGAGAGCTTGTTGACGGAAAATGGAAAATGAAAAATGTTATTGTTCAGGAGATGAATGATAACGAAGTAAAGAATTATTTCATGAATGAAGAAGAATGGCCTTTAAATGTTACAGAAAAGCGACTTTCAATTCTTTGTGAACTGTCAGAATCTATGTCTGTGTTGCAACTTTATGATTATATAAAATATATCGAAACAAATGGTGTTGATTCTAGCCGCTACCGCCTGAGCTTTTACAGTAAGATCATTTCTCCTTTTATTATGCTCGTTATGATGCTTCTTGCACTTTCAACTATTTTTGGTCCACTGCGTTCAATGAATATGGGAGCGAGAATTCTGGCTGGTATAACACTTGGTTTTGCATATTATGTGCTAAATCAGATAGTTGCTCCATTCAGCCTTGTTTATGGTATACCTCCATTCTTTGGAGCAATTTTTGCTTCTGTTGTATTTGCAATATTAGCTGTATATCTTTTACGTAGAAAATCGTAGTTATTACTTTACAATTCAAAGTAGTAAGGCTATAATTTTTTAGCTTTTGATGCCTGAGTGGCGGAATTGGTAGACGCAGCGGATTCAAAATCCGCCGTAGAAATACGTGTGGGTTCGAGTCCCACCCCAGGCACCATTTCTATAAAATTTTACCTATCCCAACCTATCCCAAAATCATTTAAAACTCGCATTCTGATACGCTTTAACTTATAATTAACCTATCCCAACTTATCCCAACTTAACCATATCATAAAAGATAAGTCACTCTTAAGTCACTCCATTGTATTTTTACTTTAGGAGTGACCAAAATGAGGTTAATTATATGACACCTATTCAGTTTAATGCCCTGGCAAAAAAGGCTAAAGATACAGCTAAAAAGATCAATCATACTGTAGAACAGAATCTGTTTATAAGAATTGCACCTACTGGAACTGCAACTTGGTATGCAAAAGCCAAACAGAATAATAAGACTCTTAATAAATGTTTAGGCAACTATCCAGCAGTTTCTGTTGCTATGGCCAGACAAGCAAAGAAAGAATGGATTAAGACTATTTCCGTTATTCCAGACATCAGCGCTAATGCTTCTTATACAGTTAGAGAAGCCTTTAATGATTGGTATGATAAGAAGAAACTTGTTGCACGTTCCTTTGAATATATGAAGCTACGCGTTGAACGTCATATTCTTCCTATCTTTGGTGATATTCAGCTAAAGGACCTTACAGCTTATGCCCTCATAACCGCTTGGAAGCCTCTTGAAGATAAAGGTCAGGTCGAAACCTTACGCAAGCTTTGTGATTATGTTAAGGATATGGCTATCTTTGTGCAGAATACCGGCCGTTTAGAAGACATGCATGACCTTACTCATATCAAGGTTAATTATCCACGTAAGCAGGCAGAACATTTAGCTGCAGTCACTCCTAAAGAACTGCCTGAACTCTTCTATGCCCTTGAATGTAAACCGCGAGTTTATGGTGTGGTATGGAATGCAATGTTAACTCAGTTTTATACCTTATCGCGCCCAGGTGAAATTGCTGAAATGAAATGGGATTGGATAGATTTCGATAATGAAGTTATTCGCTTTCCAGCTGAGATAATGAAGACAGGCAGAGTTCATGAAGTGCCAATGTCAAAGCAATTGAAGATCTTGCTACAGAGTATGCCTCAGGTTTATGACTATGTATTTGTAAGTGACCATACCAAACACAAAGGAGAACCTATTAACCGTGAATCAGTCAGACTGATGTTTTCAAAAGCCGGCCTAGGTGGTATTCAGACTGCCCATGGCATACGTTCAATCGGTGCTACTTGGTTAGCTGAGCAGGGGTATAGAGAAGATGTTGCTGAAATGTGTCTTGCCCATTCATCAGATAATCAGGTTAGAAAAGCTTATCAGAGAAGTGACTTTCTGGAAAAGAGAAGACCATTAATGCAGGATTGGTGTGATTATGTCGATCAGTGCAGAGCAGAGGCTCATGAGAAGATCAGAAAGGAATTAACTAAGCAAAGTTAGTTTGAATAAGCTAACATAAAAGTAATAATAATTCCATTTTACTGATGTCAGTAAAATGTACTATACTTTAAAAAATAAAAAAAATCCTCGTTGTCTAGTCATGGAAACAATGAGGATAAATGTGTTTACAGGGCCATTATATTAAGTATGGAAAGAAATGTACATTTAACTTTTGAATTTTTCAAAGTAACTCAACCAAAAGATTCGTCATTAAATTTTGAGGATATTTTAGTTCGATTATTAAATAAAGATATTACTCAAAAAGATAAAAGAATAGTAACTTATGAAAATAACTCTAATGAGATAGTTATTGTTTTTACAAAAGTAAGAATGAACAATATTCCAGACAAAATTAATGTAAATACTGGATCTTGCTCTCCGATAGAACTTAGAGATGATGAAGGTTTAAGTGAAAAAGTTGTTTTTATTTTTAATAAGAAATTAAAAATTGTAGCAATTCAGAAAAATGTAAATTCGATAACATCTACAGGTATATTTAATTTTATACGAACTGAGATTGATGATAGTAAGTTTGAAACAGGTTTTATTATCAGACAAGACGTCTTAGATCAGTTATATAAAATGAAACTGATTACCAAGTGCGAAATTAAAATCGATTGTACCAAAGATTTGTCTTGTTTAAAGGATAGTAACATCAGTATTTTTGATAAAATTGCAAAACAGGAAGATATCGGTGCTAATTTATTAAATATTACATTTTCAATGGGAATAAATAGTAAGGATAGTTTAGCTGATGTCTTGATAAACAAAATTAAAAATCTCAGCTCATCAAATAGTGATGCAATCAGTTCATTGAATTTATATGGCAAAGACGAAGAAAATAAAAGTACTGTATTAGATTTACTTAATTTTAAGTTGGTAGACAAACAAGAAATCAAAGTAATTAAAAGAAGTATTGATAATTCACTGTTAATATCAAGTGCTAAAAATGCGATAAATAACAATTTAGACATATTAAAAGGTCATTTATGATTATGTATAGAATTTTTGAAAAGCATGCAGGTGCTATTGTATTTGTAATTACAATATTTGTTTTATTTTGGCTTAAAAATATGCTTTGTATGACAAAGATAGAAAGTTCTTTAACAGATTTTTTGAACATATTTTCAATCTTTGCTGGCTTTCTAACTACTTCTATTTCCATTCTTTACTCTATTCAGGATAAAGATTTTATTATTACAGCAAAAACTTCTGGAGCCTATCAAGATTTGTTAAATCTGATCTATAAGGCTATTGGATGCTGTGTTCTTTCAATTGTAGCAGTTATAATTGCAAAATTAATAACAGTTGACTCAGTTAAGCTTATAGCCTTAAGTATTTGCTTTGGTGCTTTATCTGCTGTCATCTTGACTGGTTTCTTATTTATAAAACTCATGTGTCTTAACAAATAAGGCAGTATCTCTACTGCCTTAAACTCACCTATTTAGATTGTATCCACAATAAATCGGCTTGTCGTTTTGTCTGATGATTTTGCGAGCTCTTTAATCTGATTCATCTCATCTTCAGTACAGACAACAACAATGCGCCCTAATTTCTTAAGTTCTGGTGCTTTGTTATGTCCTGTGGTTCCAACAGGACGTCCTGCACCTTCTCTGTATCAGCCTCTCTCTTAACCTCCAAGATTAGAGCTTAAGAATAGCTAAGCGCCAAAAATCGTTAATTTTGGAGCTTATTTTTTTAATGAAAAAAATAAACTAAACTTTATTTTTTTTATTTTTTTGTAAATATTTTTACCTTTGTTACGGTAGAATAAACAAAAATTTATATACTAGTATATATATCTTAATTTTTACCTAGAAAAATCAACTTTTAAAAAGCAATGTTTACATAGGTGGATATTCAAATGGAACCTTTAAAACTTGCCGCATATGTTATACAGTATTGTATAAACAGGGGTAAACCTATATCTAATTTACAGTTACAGAAAATACTATATTTTATCCAATTACAGTCTATAAGACGGACCGGAAATCTGATCATGCCAAAAGCAATTTTTGAAGCATGGAGATTTGGACCAGTAATCCCCGAGGTCTATTCTGTATACTGTTTATTTGGTGCATATCCTATTGAGTCTGTTATTGCAAATACAGCTCAATCTGACATGATATTTACCAACACTAATTATATAGATCAAGTAATTGACGAATGTTTAAGAAGAGAACCTTGGGAACTTGTTGCCCTAAGTCATAGAGCTAATGGAGCATGGGAAAAAGCTAATAATGTAGGTTGGAGAACCATCATCCGGAATGAAGATATTATTGCTGAAGCTCAAAATTTTAATTTATTAGAAAATTAAATATATGAAAAAAGATCAGTCAGAGCCATTTAAAAAATTTATTGAAGAAATAGCTTCATCAGTTATTAAAACTAGAGACAAAGCAGAAGCTCTAACTAAATCTGCAATGTCAATATATAAAGAAGGATGGAGACATAATTACAGTGTTGTAACTGCAATTATAATTAGCAAGGATCCAAATAATTCGTTAAATGATTTAACTAATATTCTAAACAATATTGATATTATTATTGGAATTGTTGAAGAATCAACAGATCCTAAAATGAACAAACCAAAAGAGCTTGTAGCAGAAGCAGAAAATTGTCTTTCTGGATTGATAAGATTAAAAGATCATGTTTCACTTGAATTAATCAGACTAGGATACATAAATAGGATAAAAGAAAATTTTGATAAGTTTAATATCGATACAAATGAAGTTATATCAAAGTACAAAGAAATTAAAAGAGTTTTAATAACACAAAAGAACGAAGCGATAACAATTTTAGGTATTTTTGCTTCTATTGTTACTGTATTTGCCGCTGGCATTGGTATCTCATCTGCGATATTTTCAAATATGAATGACATTGGGACATGGAGACTATATTCTTTAACTTGTCTAATAGTGCTGTTTATAACAAATATCCTTGCTCTTTTATTTGATTTTCTCCGTGATATAGCCGAAAAGCCTAAGACTAAACATGATCATATCTGGGCATTAAACATAGTGCTTATTATTGTATCTGTATGCTGTTTCTTAGTAAGTTTTAGTGACGAAATACCACAGTCACAGAATCGGCTCACTTCATCAGTGAGCTGCTCTATCACTAACAACTCAGAGTCAATATCTAAGCCGTAGCCAATAACTACGGCTTTCTTTTTAAATTAAACTTTAATTATCCCAGGAGTCAATAACTATTACTAATACAGCATCTCCATCTTCATCTTTATCTGGACTTGTTTTCGTCTAGTTTGACCTTGATTTATAAGCCTTCTATTTATACTGACTTTTTAGGATAAGTCAGCAGAAATCTCTCTAACTTACTTACAGAGATATAAGCATTTTTACACCTCACGTTATTCCATAAAATGCTGTCTAATAAAACTCTTTGTTGTTATGCCAGCAAAACGGTATTTGCCATTATCAAAGTGAAAAAGAAAACAAAGATTGAAATAAAATCCCTTACATAGCCATCGATAATTATCAAAATATACTGTTCTTCTGTCGTCTGTGGAATGGTAGTTCATTCTTATTTCTCCTTTTCCCTTCTTGCTTGTGCCCTGGCTCTTTCTTTTAAGAGCTTTGCCTTATATTTATCCGGTTCATTCTCTTTTAAATAAGCTCTGCGCTCATTGGCCCATTTGTTTATTCGCTCTCTGTTCTTCTCTCTGTACGCTCTCTGTTTTTCAAGATATTCCTGATGTCTTACTGGATCTGCCATAATCTCTGCCAGTCGCTGTTTGGCATATGCAGCTCTTTTAACCTTAACTTCAGGATCATTTTTTCTTCTCTCATAATTCATTTTGTTATGACGTTTGGCAGCTTCTTTTGGTCCTAACATCTTAGATTTAGCGCATATTAATCTTGCTCTTAAAAGGTACATCTCCCTTTCTTCTCTGGAACTCTTTGCAGTGCATCCTAATTCAGCCATGACAGACAGTTCACTGCGTTCAACGCATTCAAGATTAAAAATGTCGAAGTTTCTTTTATTACCATCCATGAAGATAACAGTCTTACCTTCAGCACTCTGTCCTGGATGATTCTGTTCCCAGATATAACGCTGATACTGCATCCAGTGATTAGGCTCTGCTACCTTGATCCTTACGTAATCTTTCTTAATCTGAAATGATCCAACCGGTCTATGTCTCCAATGTTTCTCTCCGCGTGCTACTTCTGAATTACTGTAGCAAAGACCAAGCTGAATTCCATTGTCATAGCAATGAGAACAAAGAGCCTTTTCAGTAAAATCTCTATCAAATCTTCTGTTAATTTCTTCAGCAAGTTCTCTTCTGGAATTAAAACCATGTTCACGCAAAGGGCAGACAGACTTAACAAAATTCATAATTTCATCAGTCCATTTTTTGTCTTTTCGGGTCCATTTCCTACCTAGAGTGCTCAATTTGAACTCCTAAAAGATTGCCGTTAACTTTTACGTCATAACCATGTGGATTTTTACAGCATTTGAGTGACATCAAAAACTAAATTCTTGGTACACAAAACTTCTTAATAGAGTAACAATTGCAACTCAAATGCTGATACAAACAGCCCTCTTTTTCTTGCGACATACAAAACTTTTCTAAAATTCTAGTAACACCAAAAATCTAATTGAGTAACAACCAAAACAAAAACTAGTAACACTCAAATCCAGATCTTGATACAGTAAATACTTTTTTATAAATTCAAGTAACAGTAAAAGCCTAATCTAGTAACGCTTAAATTAGGCTTTTGTGTGTTATGATGAAGGAGTTAACTTAAAAGGCAGAAATGGAGGTT
>NZ_JAGFNY010000026.1 GCF_019448115.1 Succinivibrio faecicola
AAAAGAGATCATACATTTTCACTTTATCATATAAGGCACAATTAAGATCTTCAGTCATATATGATTCGTTAGCCATAACAAAGGCTTTTAAACAGTATCGGGTGAATGGTAATAGAAAATCTGGCAGGATTACGTGAGTTTTAATATGACCGTCATCAAATACGATTATGCGGGGTACTTCTATCTTAGCTTTTGTACCTGTATGATCAATGAAATATCTTCTGACATAGCCATGATGCTTTACTGTGCCAGACTTATAAAGTAAGACTAGCATTTCAAATGCTACATCTGTTAGTTCAAAACGGTGATGCTGATGTTGACCATCAGCTTTAATCACTTTTGTTTTAAAGCAAGTCTGTGATAAAATGTGCATGACTTTTTGGTCAGCCACAACCATGGTTTTCCAGACGAGGGTTGTGGCTTTTTTAATTCCTAAAAATAACTTCCTTTCTCAATCCTAATCTTTACCTATTCCTTTTCTCAAGTCATTATTAATGTTTAATGAGTTTATCTTGATGAATAGCACAATTTAAATGATTTCATAGGGATGCCAAACAGTATGTGCGGATGGGGATCTGCTGTATTCCCTGAAATATGCATTTTTGCCTATAAAATGGCGTATTTGATCTTATTTTTAAGGAAGGGGTACCACGATTAAGTTTCGTGTGTATCAAGAATTTTGTTTCAAGTGTTACCTGATCTAGGTTCATTTTGTGATTAAATGAGGTTTATTTCCACATACTCTTGGAATGGCTGTAGAACAGAGAAATAAGCGCATGATGGCCGAATTAAATTCAAAAGATCAAGAGCCTTATGTTTTTGGTATAGGCAGGCATTTTGACAATGTGGGGTACTTAATTAGAAACGCTGCTGACAAGGTTATGAAGAATGGTCAAGCAAACTAGAGTAAACAAACAGCCTACAGTGATTAACAGCAGTGTAATGTACTAGGGACCATTACCAACACCGGAAGCTTTTGCTGGTTACAATAGTGTATTACCTGTGCAGCTGAACGAATTTTATCAATGGCAGAATCTGATCAGCAATTGCAAAAGACTAGTATTCTTGAAGAGCAGAACAGAAAGAATCAGATTGTACAGAATTGTCATACCGAAAATATGGCTCAAATTCGCACAGGGCAGGTTTTCGTTTATATTTTATTATTTTTCTCAGGTATTCTCCTTCTATCTGGTTTGTTTATGATAGTTTTTAAGAACGATTGGATTTGGTATTTACTTGCCGGTCCTTCCTTCATTGCTTCCTGCGTTCAAGCAATACGATATATCTTTCCAAGCAAATACAGTCGTCAATAGTTTGTCAAGGTACTGTGACGACACGCCAATGACCTCGGGTGGCAAGGCGACCGAAAATCGTCTAGCTACACTACTTTTTATAATGCGGACTTTGCTGTAATAATCCGCAGAAAGATAGTCTTTTTGAGAGGTAGCAGATATGTCCGATTATTTTCCTGATGGAGTTTCACGCAGAGAGTTTGCACGTGACATTGGTGTTGATGAAAAAAAACGTGAGAAACCTTATTTCAAAAGGTATTCTGACTACTGATAGCAATCTGCAGATTAGTCTTTCTCAAGGTCGTAAGGCTTAAATAAGGTAGGATCATTTTGACCTTGGATTAGAGAAAAGAAAACTCGAAATTTGGTTCAATTTTTCACTTCAAGATGATCCGGATTTTTTTGGTACAAAAGACGGATCAACTTCGCATGATATTGACGGATCACTTTCGTGATTTTTAACATTTTTATAGAAAAAAGTGTCCTAGAACTGTCCTAGTTTAGTGCTTTTTTATGTTATAGACAAGTGCACCCCAAGTAATAGAAAAGTAACACTAGTGTATATATAACATATTGAAATACAAGGAAAATATAAAAATATAATTGATTGATTTTAGGTATAAAAAAAGCACCTTATTAGGTGCTCTGGCGGTGAGAACGGGATTCGAACCCGTGATACGCTATTCACGTATACACGCTTTCCAGGCGTGCTCTTTCAGCCACTCAGACATCTCACCAAAATTTGTAGCTTAATTTTACAAGAATAATTATATTTTGCAAGATAATTATTGAAAATCAAGCTACTGCTTGTTTTCTGTTTTATTTTGTCTCTTTGTTTCCTTTAAATATAAGGCTTGAAACAATGCCAATAGCAAGAACTGATGCTATTACAACTAGAGATTCTTGGATGCCAACTTCAATTCCGAATCCAAAAAGATGAAGTGATGCTGATGCAAACAGTTTAAATGCAATAAAGAACAGTAGAGCAATTACAGCCTTTTCAAGATGTACTAAAGTATTCTTAAGCGCATCAAGAATAAAATACATTGATCTAAGACCCATGATTGCAAAGATCATGCAAGAATATACGATAAATGGATCTTTTGAAACTGCAATAACAGCAGGTACTGAATCAAAGGCAAACATAAGATCAGATGTCTCTACAATTGCAAGACATAAAAACAGTGGAGTTGCAAAGAAAAGACCTTTTCTTTTTAGTGTAATACCTTTGTTTTCCTCTTTTAATAGCTCTTGTTCAACTTGTTTTTTGGAAATAAAGAAATTATGTCCAAAAATCTTTGGATAAAGAGGAATGAAGAATTTAACAAGTTTGTAAGCAGGATGTGCTGAAAAATCAGATATTTCCTCATTCTCTTTTTTTGTCATCATAAGAATTGCAGAGAGTGCAACTAATAGAGCAAACACAATTTCAACATAGGCACCAAGAGCAAACAGAGCAGTACCTACCAGAACAAATATAAGTCTGAAGATTACAGCACCAATGATACCCCAGTATAGAACTCTGTGCGTGTAGCCTGACTTTACACCAAACCATGAGAAAACAGCCATGATTGAGAATAGATTATCTACAGATAAAGACATTTCAAGAGCATAACCTGCAAAGTATAGTGCAGCAACGTCGGCACTATAGTAATAGTACAGGAAGATACCGAAGCTAGTGCCAATTGCAATCCAGAATAGAGTCCAGAAGGAAGCTGCTTTAATAGATACAGGCTTATCAGCTCTATGAGCGAAAAGATCAATTACAAGCCCCAGCATTGCAAGGGCTGTAAAAATGATCACTGTTTTTAATTCAAGTCCAATATGAGGTGTCATTTTCTTATTTTACAAAATTATAACTTTCAAGAGGGTGCCCACTGATGTAACGGTTTGTTGCATCAGGAAGAGGTGATGCATCAAAACAGCTTGTTGTGCCTTTATGGCAGGTAGGACCATCAGGTCTTGCCAGAACTAGGAGAGTATCCTTATCACAGTCAGTTGTGATAGCTCTCATATGTAGAAAGTTTCCTGATTCCTCACCTTTAGTCCATAGCTTTTGCCTGTCCCTTGAAAAGAATGTCACCATATGTGTATCAATAGTTTTTTGAATTGATTCCTTGTTCATATAGCCCATCATAAGGACCTGACCTGTCTGACAGTCCTGAACAATTGCAGGAATAAGACCGTTATTCTTTGCAAAATCAAGCTCGTCTATGCTTTCAAAGCCATGAAAATATCTAATCACGAATACATACTCCCTTATTTTTCAGATATTCTTTCAGTTCACCAATATCGATGATTCCCTTGTGGAATACAGATGCTGCCAGTGCACCGTCACATCCAAGTGAGAATGCTTCATTAAAATGCTCCATGGTGCCAGCACCGCCAGATGCAATTAAAGGAACAGAGCAGACATCACGAACAAGCTTTAACTGCTTGAGATCGTAACCGTTCTTCATGCCGTCCTGGTTCATCATGTTTAAAACGATTTCACCTGCGCCTCTTTTTTGTACTTCCTGTACCCAGTCAAGTGTATTCCAGGATGTTGTAACAGTTTTTGATACATCACCTGTATACTGTTTAACCTGATAGGTGCCGGTATTTTCGTTATAATAAGTATCGATACCAACTACTACGCACTGAACACCAAATTTGTCAGCTAGTCTTGTAATAAGAGTTGGATCAGCTAAAGCAGGTGAGTTAATTGAAATCTTATCTGCACCATAGGCAAGAATTGTTCTTGCATCTTCAACTGATTTGATGCCTCCTGCAACAGCAAAAGGAATATTGATAACCTCTGCAATCTTTGCAACCCATGATTTGTCAACACGTCTTGCATCGGCTGAAGCTGTAATATCATAAAACACAAGTTCATCGGCACCAGCATCTGCATAACGTTTTGCAAGATCAACAATAGAGCCCATTACCTCATGGTTTTTAAACTGCACGCCCTTTACAACAACTCCATCTTTTACATCAAGACATGGAATTATGCGTTTTGCCAGCATAGTACAGCCTCCTCTACGGTAAATTTGTTCTCAAGCAGTGAGCGACCTAATACTACAGATGTTGCCCCAGCTCTTGCTACTGCCTTAATATCTTCTAAAGATGAGATACCACCTGATGCGATAATATCAATATCCTTATACTTATCAGCTAGTGTTGCATAAAGTGAGTTGTTAGCACCTGACATCATGCCATCACGGCTGATATCTGTTACAAGGATGTGCTCAATGTGATAAGGAATAAAGTGCTTTAACACCTGATCAAGAGTTGTGTTTGAAGTCTTGAGCCAGCCGTGTGTTGCAACATAAGGAACGTTGTCAATTAAACGTACATCAAGAGCCAGCGTAATTCTGTCTGAACCAAAGTAATTGAACCAGCCACGAACAAGCTCTGGGTTCTTTACAGCAACAGAGCCAACAACAACACGCTCTACACCTAAGTCAAGAAGATTCTTGATGTCAAACTGTGAACGGATACCGCCACCAGTCTGAATTGGAAGTGGTGAAGAGTCAACAATCTGCTTGATTTTTGCTCTCTGGCGCTTAACAGGATCTTTTGCTCCATCAAGATCAACGATATGAATAAGCTCAGCTCCTTGATTTGCTGCAATTCTGATTCTCTGGATAGGATCAACATCAAATACTGTCTTTTTATCAAAGTCACCCTGTTTTAGTCGGACAACTCTACCGCCTGAAAGATCTAAAGCTGGAATAATCATAATATTGTTCTATCCTAAAAATTTTTTAAAAAGTTTTCTAATAATTTTGAACCTGCATGTGAAGATTTTTCAGGATGGAACTGTACACCCATGAAATTATCCTTGGCAACGGCACATGAGAATGTTTCACCATATGTGGTTTTGCCGATGGTAAAGCTTCCTTCGTTCATGGCAAATGAATGATCAAAGTAGAAATAGGCATCTTGCTTAATACCATCAAACAGAGGATGATCTGTGTGAGTTACTGTATTCCAACCCATATGAGGCATTCTAAGTGAGTTGTCTGCTTTCATCTTGTGAACGCTGCCATCTACAATCGACAGACATTTTATGACATCATTCTCATCTGAACCTAAAGGTGTTTCCTCTGAGTGAGTACCTAAGATCTGCATACCAAGACAGATACCTAAAAGAGGTTTTTTATTCTCTAAAATAAATGATGCAAGGTTATATTTATCTATACCTTCCATAACAGCACATGCTGTACCTACGCCTGGCAGAACGAGCTTGTCAGCTGTTTTAAGTTCGCTAACATCAGAGCTTATTACAGCATCAGCTCCGATCCTCTTGAATGCCTGCTTTACTGAATTTAAGTTAGCAGAGCCAGTATCAATGATAAATAGGCGCATTAGAGTTTTCCTTTTGAAGATGGTAAATCGTTACCTGAACGGCTTAAAGCGATTCTTAAAGCTCTACCGAAGGCTTTGAAAAGGGCTTCTACCTGATGATGACAGTTGCCATCAGAAACATACATATGCAATGTTAAGCCCATTGCTGTTGAAAGTGAACCAAAGAAGTGGGATACCATCTGAGTTGGCATTGTACCTACACTGTCTTTAGTTAAGGCTTTTTCAAAATCATATTTGAAATAAGGTCTTCCTGAAATATCAAGTGCAACTGTAACCCCATCATCATCAAGAGATTCAGAGAATATCTTTGCATAGACCTCATCCATTGGAAGAACAAAACCAAAACGTTTGATTCCGCGCTTGTCTCCAAGAGCCTTTACCAGTGTCTCACCAAGAGCAATACCGGTATCTTCAATAGAGTGATGCTCATCTACAAACAGATCACCTTTTACTCTAACATCAAGGCTGATGCCTGCATGGGTTGCAATCTGATCAAGCATATGATCAAAGAAGCCCATACCTGTGTCAAAATGAGAGCATCCTGATTTATCAAGATTAACACTTACTTTGATTTGTGTTTCCTTGGTATTGCGCTCAACTGTTGCAACTCTCTGCCTTTGGCAGAGCATCCTTGCAATTGAATCCCAGTCAAGGATCATAGAATCGTTAAGAGCAGGGCAGTTGTCTTCATTTACAAGATTGTTGCTGTTTAAAGTAGTAACAACGAAGCTATCAAGAGTGAGTGCGCTGCCACTTTCACCAAGTTTCTTCAGCTCATCATAGGTTAAAGGCTTATTAGAATTATCTTTTGCGCAAAAAACACATTTTTCTTTTGGAGCATTTAGCTTAAGTGATTTGATGCCCATGTTCAGACCCATCTGAACATCAGTATCTCTATCTCCGATAAAATATGAATTTTCTCTGTCCCATGAAGTATCAGCAAGATATGGTAAAACCATTCCAATATTTGGTTTTCTGCAGCTGCATTTGTCTTCAGGTTTGTGAGGACAGATAAGAACCTGCTCAAAATCAATGCCCTGTGATGATAGGGTATTAAGAACAAGCTCATGGGCTGGAGTAAATGTCTCAAGAGGGAATGATTCAGTTCCAAGTCCATCCTGATTAGATACCATAACAAAGGTATATCCTGCTTCCTTGAGTTTTAAAAGGGCAGGAATAACATTCTTTTCAAACACAACCTTTGATAGATCATCAACCTGATAATCATGAGGCTCTTTAATAAGGGTTCCGTCTCTGTCGATAAATAGGTACTTTTTCATAGATTATTTACAAAACAATTTTAGGTTATGTCTTTAAGAGAAAAAACCTCTCAGGATAGATCATAAGAAGAATCAGCAGAGAGGTTCATAATTTATTTCCAAAGCCTGTTAGATGTCTAACTCTTTTAGATAACGTACAAGCTCTTCAAGTTCTACATCAGAACCAATAGAGATTCTTACGCAGTTTTTCAGGCCCTTTTTTGTTTCAAAAGAACGTAAAATTACGCCTTTTTGTGCCATCCTGTTAAATACCTTTGGTCCATCCTTGAACTTGACTAAAAGGAAGTTGCCGTGAGATTCGAAAATCTTTTCTACAAAAGGCAGTTCGTTGAGATCTGCTCTTAATTTTTCACGGCGCTCATTGCAGCATTTTGCTCTTTCTAAAGTCATACCAACTGCATGATCTGATAGAGCCTGAATAGCAATCTGAGCTACAGGATCGCAAATTGGGTATGGATCAATAACCTTTAAAAGAGCCTTGATGATATTTTCATTTGCGATAGCAAAGCCACATCTGATTCCTGCAAGTGCAAAGGCCTTTGATAAGGTTCTTGTTACAACAAGATTCTCATAGTCCTTTACAAGATAGGTCAGATCATGCTCTTTTTGAGCAAATTCAATATAAGCTTCATCAAGCACAATCAAAGTATCTTCAAGTGCATTAAGAACCTTTTCAAGCTCTTCTTTCTTGAATACAATACCCAGAGGATTTGCAGGTGAATCAATAAATACAACCTTTACAGGGAACTTTGATGATTTAACTGCATCAATAATCTGATTTGCATCAAGAGTAAAATCCTCATGACGATCAACTGTTGCAACTATTGCATTGTTGGTATTTGCTGCAACCTCATACATACCATATGTTGGAGGTGCAATTAAAATACCTTCTTTTCCCTGCTCACAAAATGCTCTTACTATTAAACCGATTACCTCATCAGAACCACGTGTTGCAATAACCTGAGACTTGTGAACACCTGCATAGTCAGCAAATCTTTCAATAAGCTCCTCAGGCTGACAGTCTGGGTATCTGTTAAGAGTGGTTGAGTTTAAAAAGTAACCTTCTGATTTTGGAGATTCATTTGCATTAAGGAAGTTATGACCATGACCACCAATTCTTCTTGCAGACTGGTATGGAACAAGTTCTTGTACGTGCTTTACAATCAACTTCTCAAAATTCATGGTTACTCCTGGTTTAAAGAATTTACTCTAACAACAACAGCATTCTTGTGTGCATCAAGACCTTCAGCTTCAGCCATCTTTGTTACAGTAGCTGCAATTTTCTTAAGTCCATCTGCTGTAGCATGCTGAACAGTATAACGTCTTCTATAGTCATCAAGACCAAGAGCAGAGCAGGTCTTAGCATAACCGTATGTAGGCAGAGTATGGTTGGTGCCTGATGCATAGTCACCCAGAGATTCTGGTGTATATGCACCAACGAAAATTGAACCTGCATTTCTTAATGAACCTAAAATCTCATCTGGATTTTCAATCTGAACAATCAGATGCTCAGGTGCATAGATATTTGAAACTTCAGCTGCCTTCTCAATAGAATCAACAACAATAATGCTTGATTTTGAAAGAGCCTTTGTTGCAATCTCAACACGTGGCAGAGCAGCAAGCTGTGTATCTACTTCCTTTGTTACTGCATTTGCAAACTCAACTGAGCGGCATACTAAAATTGCCTGAGAGTCAGGTCCGTGTTCTGCCTGAGAGAGCAGATCTGCTGCAACAAATGATGGATTTGCATTATCATCTGCAATAACTAAAACTTCTGATGGACCTGCAGGCATATCAATTGCTGCGCCTCTAGGATCGTTTGATGCTAAACGTTTAGCCATTGTTACAAACTGATTGCCAGGTCCGAAAATCTTTAATACCTTAGGAACACTCTGTGTTCCATATGCCATTGCAGCAATAGCCTGTGCACCGCCTAAATTGAAGATGCGACGAACACCCGCCTTTGATGCTGCATAGATAATAGCATCCGAGATTGGAGGAGGTGAACAGAGGATAACCTCTTTACAACCTGCAATCTTTGCCGGTACTGCAAGCATAAGCGCTGTTGAAACCAAAGGTGCTGAACCACCAGGTACATACAGACCAACTGAATCAATAGGATGTGTATGAGTCTTACATACAATTCCAGGATAGGTTTCTAGGTTAACCTCATGATACTTCTGCTCAGAGTGGAACTTATAGATATTATCATAAGCTGTATCAATGGCAGCCTTAAGTTCTGAATCCACTCTTTTGCATGCAGCACTGATTTCATCTGCGCTGATTTCAAGATCTTTGCCTTCATACTTATCTAAGGTTCTTGAAAACTCAAAAAGGGCGTTATCGCCCTCTTTTTGAATACGCATGATGATATTAGAAACAATTTCTTCAACCTTGCCAGAAGTTGACTGTGCAGGTCTTGTAAGAATTTCCTGCTGTTCATTTTCAGACAGATTATTCCAAATTTTTATTTCCATCATCTATCCTGTATAAATTAACCTAACATCTTCTCAATTGGTACAACTAGAATTGATGTAGCACCTAATGACTTTAACTGTTCTAGTGTTTCCCAGAAAAGCTTTTCACGTGAAACAACGTGCAGCGCTACATGATCATCGCTTCCCTCAAGAGGAATGATTGATGGATTCTCAGCACCAGGAAGAATTGCTCTGATTGCCTCTAGTTTAGCCTTTGGAGCATTCATCATGATGTAGCGGCTTTCTTCTGCGCTCATTACACCCTTGAAACGCTCAATTAAAAGATCGGCAATAGCTTTCTTCTCTGGATATAATTCCTGATCACGTCCGATTAAAACAGCTTTGGATGTATAAATTGTCTGTACTTCCTTTAAGCCGTTTGACTGAAGAGTAGCACCTGTGCATACAAGATCACAGATTGCATCAGCAAGACCAGCTCTTGGAGCAACCTCAACAGAACCTGTTAAAAGAACTGATTTGAAGTTAACGCCTTCCTGCTTTAAAACTCTCTTTAAAAGGTGTGGATATGTAGTTGCAATCTTAGCACCTTCAAGATCCTTTAAACCTGTCCACTCATGCTCTGTAGGAACAGCAACAGATAGTCTGCAGTCACCAAAGTTAAGCTTTAATACCTCATTAAAGCCGGTTGGCATGCCGTCAAGCTCACGCTGCATGGTGGTTTCTTCTAAAACGTTCTGACCAACAATACCCCAGTCAACAACATGATCCATAACAAGACCTGGAATATCATCGTCACGTACTCGCAGAATGTCGATAGGCAGATTCTCAGCATGTGCAAGTAGATGATCACGGTTTGCAGAAATTTTGATACCACTGCTCTTGAATAATTTTAAGGTTTCATCTGTTAAGCGACCGGATTTCTGAATTGCAATACGCAGGCGCTTCTTTTCGCTGCCTTGATTTTCGCAACATGCTTTGCAAGTACTCATAATTATCTCTTTAAATTAAAATTAAATTACTTTTGTCTGATTAATAAATAAGTTGCCCTTGAGCTAATAAAAAACAGCATAAAAACAACTATGTATAGTATATCACATTTTTTACTGTGAAAACGATAGTATGCAAGCAAAGGCGAGCAATTGTTTTGTTGCTGTAACAAAATAACAATATATTTTTTTCTGTGAATATTATCTTGTATAGAGTACAATTCAGTCATCTTAAATTATCAGATTGTATCTATCATGAAATTATCATTGTCAGAGTCTTTTAATAATCTTGTAAAACAGTTTATTAAATTTGGTATCGTAGGTCTTTCAAATACAGCTATTGCTTACCTTATTATTGTAGTGACACTTCTTTGTCTCTCCCCATTTAAGCTTAGCTATGATTTTTATGTGGCAAATGTTGTATCTTTTGTTCTGTCTGTTGCGTGGTCATACTACTGGAACAGAAGATATGTATTTAATATTTCAAAGAAGTTCTCTTTTAAAAATGAATTTTATATGCTCCTTAAAACATATGCCTCATACTTTTTTACAGGTATCGTTCTTACAAATATAGGTTCATATGTTTTTATCGTCCTTTTTGATATTGATAAGTATATAGCTCCTTTTTTCAATCTGTTGTTTACTGTTCCTTTAAACTTTCTTCTTATAAAATTCTTTGCCCTGAAATAAGAAAAGCCTTCAACAAAAGTTGAAGGCTCCTCACTTTGTTTAACGAAAATTGTTATTCAAATTCCTTGTTATTTGCATTCTTTTTTATAACTATTGCACTGACATCCTTATTTAAAGATTCAAAATCAGCACCAGCATGCTTTTTGAGCTCTCTATAGAATGAAATCAACTGATCTGAAGCCTCATCATCAGCCTTCTGTGTGAATGTTTCCATGATTTTCTCAAGTGTAAATTCGTTACCCTGTTCATCTTTAATGTCTGTAATATCAGTATTTACAAATACCAGAGTATCAAGATATGTAAATTTACCTTTTGAATCTATATATGTCTCATCCTTGTTTGTGCAAAGTTCAGCATGAATAGCTTTAGCTTCAAGCTTCTGCTCTTTGTGCAGATGAATAAGAGTTGGTAGGTTAAGACCTGCCATTGAGTAGATGAAGTTACCAGTGAACTCACTTAAAATCATTACAAAACATGTTATGTTAAGATCACCATTCTCTCTTTGCATCAGAATATGGTTTACATCTGTAAGAGCCTGAGCTGGCAGTAAATTCTTATGTGTCAGAGCATCCTTAACAAAACTTGTAATAATGTTGATGGCACTGATTGACTTTAAAGAACCTTGTGAGGTTTTTCCAAAAATAATACCGATATTATCCTTATCAACTCTGAAAATATCGTAAAAGGCTTTTGGATCAGTCTTTGCAGGAACAAGGAATGATGCAATATCAAGGAATTTAGAATTTGGCATATCAGCGCCTGCATTAGCCATATCCTTGTGGAATGAGCTAATCATTGAAAGCTCCTTGTTTTCTACAGCTTCTTTCACAGAGTTCTGGCAAACTGTATTGAGCTCTTCAATCTTCTTTTCAATGCAACTGTTTACTTCTTTTGCATAGTCAGCTACAGCTGAATATACATTATCAAGTTTTTCAAGAGTGAATTTGTTTGTATCAACCATTGAAACAGACTGTTCTGTTCTTTCTTTTGGTTCAAGAATAATTGTTTTTAAAACATTGATATTGTTTTCAATACTCTTTAAATCTTTATTTACAAAAGCGAGCAGTTTTAGTGTTACGAAAACCAAAAGACCGAGAACACAGAAAGCTAATGCTGCAATTAACAGGATTGAGATAACTTCCTTTCTAATGATAGGTCCTTTGTTTTTTGCTACAACAACAAAAGCATCATATTCTTGAAGATAGCTGATTGTCACAATCTTAGCTTTGTTATCCTTTGCATTCTCAAGAGCAATCTGCTTTATAAGATTGCTTTTGTGAGCCTCATTAAAGTCATCCTTTAAGATACTGTCTGTATAGCTTACAGCAACACTCTTATCTAGATTTGAATTTAAAATCTTACCTTTTGAAGACAGGATAACAACAGCTGTAGGATTCTTTGTCTGTAAATATCCATCTTTATAAAGAAGTTTATTTATATCAAGATCCTTAATTTTATCAAATAAGCTCTTTTCTACGTAAAGATCAGATGCACTGATTTTTTGCAGATATAAAAAGTTCTTATCAGCAATATTTAAAATTCTATATCCTAAAAAAGCCTGCTCCTTATCAACTGTACACCAAAGGTTGTCAAAAGAAACCTTTTTGGCTAAAAGCTCACTTTTAACCTTCGATTGTTTATTCTCAGGAATTTTATACATTGCAAGGCAGTTTTCGCCTTTTGAGATCTCATTTGCTTCAAACAGCTGATTTGATGCATTAGAAATTGCAAAATACTGGAATGTTGAAAAATCAAGGAGATCCTGTTTTTTATAGAACTGATGAAATTTTTCTACAGCTTCAAGCTGAGTGAATGCAATCTGATCAATGATTTTTTCTATCTGGGAATTTGGCTCTTTTAGTCTCAGATCTAGTGCATTTGTAATAAGCATGCTGTATTTTTTCTGAGATTCAAATTCGTTTTTGATTGCACTTTTGTACAGACAGGTAAAATTATAGGTACAGCACACTACAGCTGAAATTACGACACTTAAACATATTGCAGATAATAATTTTACTTTCAATTTCATGGTACTGTACTTTGCTAATTCTTTTAAGCCACATAACTAGTTATATTTTCAGCATATTTTTATACGCTGTTTTATAAGAAAATTATACAGCAAGTATGTTATTTAAAAAGAAAAATTATTAACAAAAACTGATTAATGAATAAATTTGCGAGTTTATGCACAATGTTTTGAACAAATGTCTTATGTTTGATAGGAGATTTGGATCTTTTTTGAAAATGTTTTTTCAAAAAAAGATAGGCTCACTTAACTGTGAGCCTTTATATGGTTACAGATTATTTTTTGAATTTTTCAAGATACCACTTGATTGTTTTTACAATACCGGTATCAAAGTTTTCATCAGCAACCCAGCCAAGCTCGGTTGTAAGCTTGGTTGCATCAATTGCATATCGTAAATCGTGACCAGCTCTGTCCTTTACAAAAGTGATAAGCTCTTTGTATGACTTACCGTCCTCTCTTGGAACCTCATTATCAAGCATCTGACAGATTGTGTTCACGATAGTAATGTTATTTCTTTCGTTGTGACCTCCAATATTGTAGGTCTCACCTGATTTACCCTTATGGAAAATCAGATCAACTGCCTTACAGTGATCAAGAACATATAACCAGTCACGAACATTCAGACCCTGACCGTATACAGGAAGCGGTTTAAGGTTTAGTGCATTCTCAATGATATGAGGGATAAGTTTTTCATGATTCTGCTTTGGACCATAGTTGTTAGAGCAGTTTGATGTTGTAACGTTAAGACCATATGTGTGGTGGTAAGCTCTTACAATCATGTCTGAGCTTGCCTTTGATGATGAGTATGGGCTGTTTGGTGCATATGGAGTGGTTTCTGTAAAGTAACCTGTTTCACCTAAGGTACCATATACCTCATCAGTTGAAATATGGTGGAAACGTGCATCCTCATAGCCTGCCTTTACTTTGAATGGCTCATCCATCCAGTGTCTTCTTGCAGCATCAAGTAGGGTAAAAGTACCCATTACGTTTGTTTGCATGAAGATCTTAGGACCCTTAATAGAATTATCAACATGTGATTCAGCAGCAAAGTGAATTACACCTCTGATATCATATTTTTTAAAAAGTTCTTCAATTAAATCCTCATCACAGATATCGCCTTTTACAAATGTGTAGTTTGAGTCATTCTCACACTCTGTAAGATTAGATAAGTCACCTGCATATGTTAACTTATCGATATTGATGATGTGATAATCAGAGTATTTTTTGCAAAAGTATGGCACAAAGTTTGAACCGATAAATCCTGCACCACCGGTTACTAAAATAGATTTTGTCATAGGTTTTTCCTAAAAATATTTTTAATTCTATTATTCAACAAAAAAATCAGGCACATCTGACAGAGAATTTTCAATGCGATCCTTTTCTGATGTCAGGATTTTGTCTTTTGGTACCTGCCAGTCGATGTTGAATTCAGGAGCATCATATCTCATACCCCATTCAGATTCCTTGTTGTAGAAATTGTCTACCTTGTATGCAAAAACAGCAGTTTGTGATAGAACTGAGAATCCGTGCAAGAATCCATGAGGAATGTACAGCTGTTTGAAATTATCATCAGAAAGCTCAACACTTATGTGCTTGCCAAAGGTTGGTGAATCACGTCTGATATCTACAGCAACGTCAAGAACTCTACCTTGCAGAACACGCACTAGTTTTGCCTGACAGTGTTCTCCTGTCTGACAGTGCAGTCCTCTTATGACACCATAACTTGAACAAGACTGATTATCTTGAACGAATTTGGTTTTAATACCAGCCTTTTCAAATTCTGATTCTTTGTAGCTTTCAAAAAAGTAGCCTCTAGGATCGGTAAAAACCCTAGGCTCAATGATATAAACACCCTGTAAAGGAGTTTTAATAAAGTTCATGTTTTTCCTCTAAAACCTTTATTAAATAGTTTTTATAGTCGCAGTTTTTCAGATCGTCTATTAAAGAACGCATCATTTTATCATCAATAAAGCCTAGCTTGTAAGCAATTTCTTCAATACATGCAAGCTTAAGCCCCTGGCGCTTTTCAATAATCTGAACAAATGAACCTGAATCCATAAGGCTGTCCGGGGTTCCTGCATCTAGCCATGCATTTCCTCGTTTCATAGGAACAACAGACATTCTGTTTTCTTTTAAATAAAGGTTGTTCAAATCTGTAATCTCATATTCACCACGAGCAGATGGCTTTAATGTTTTTGCTTTCTGGACTACATCTTTTGGATAGAAATAAAGACCAACAGAAGCATAATTTGATTTTGGATTTTCTGGCTTTTCTTCGATTGAGATAACGTTATGATCCTTGTCAAATTCGACTACGCCAAAGCGTTTTGGATCATTTACATGATAGGCAAAAATTGTTGCTTTCTTCCCCTTGTTGTCTTCAACTTCCTTGGCAAATTCACCAAACTGTGTTCCCATGTAGAAGATGTTGTCTCCAAGAATCAGGCAAACATCATCATCGCCTATGAATTTATCGCCAAGTAAAAATGCCTGTGCAATTCCGTTTGGCTCTTCTTGAACAACATAACTTAGTTTAAGACCGAGTTTTTCACCAGTGCCTAAAAGTTTTTCTATATTTGGCAGATCTCTTGGAGTTGATATGATAAGAATATCCCTGATTCCAAAAAGCATTAACGTTGATAAAGGATAATAAATCATCGGTTTATCATAAACCGGTAAAAGCTGTTTTGATATTGTTTTGGTCAGAGGATAAAGACGAGTGCCACTGCCGCCTGCAAGAAGAATTCCTTTCATAATTGTTCTCTTTGTCGATAAAAAGGCCTGTTACTTTTTCTATTATACGAAAACGTAATTATAATTTCATTGTTATGACTCTATATTTTGTTTGAAAATATTTTTGTTTGTGAATTTTTGATATGTGTGAGATTTTTGATAGCATTTTTTTGAATATCTAAATTTTAGAAAATGAAGTAAAATAATATAGGTTATTTTTTTAGTTACAGTAGATAAAAAAGTGTCAGACAGTATAAATTCAGAAAATTCACCTAAGAGCACACCATCATACAGTGTTTCACAGGCAGAGCAGGATTATTCAATCAAATCAAGATTCAGAGGTTTTCTTCCTGTTGTTGTGGATGTTGAAACTGCAGGTTTTGATCCTAAAAAGGATGCTTTACTTGAAGTTGCAATGATGACTGTGAAAATTGATGAAAATGGAAAATTTGTTCCAGATGAGCTTTTTAAGGCAAATATAAGACCTTTTGAAGGTGCAAATATAAATGAATCTAATATAAAGTTTTTAGGAATAGATCCTTTTGATGAAAGCCGAGATCTTAAAACAGAGGAAGAAGCTTTACTTCCTATGTTCAAGGCAATTTCAAAAAAAGTGAAAGCTGCAAAATGCAAAAGAGCGATTCTTGTAGGTCATAATGGTAATTTTGATCTGTCTTTTATTTATGCTGCAGCTGAGCGTTTAAACTATAAGCGCTGTCCATTTCATCCATTTTCTGTCTTTGATACAGCTTCACTTTCATTGCTTGTTTTAGGACAGAGTGTTCTTGTCAAATCCTGTATTGCCTCTGGAATTGACTTTGATTTAAAAGAAGCTCACGGAGCTGCTTATGACACACAAAAAGAATGTGAGCTTTTTTGTAGTATTTTAAATAAGGTAACGACCTTTATGGGATATCCTGTCAATATGAATATTGACGTAGATTATGGACATGAGGATAAGGATTCTTAGTTTGATCCTTTCAATAAGGAGTTTGTATGAAAAAAATTATGAATAATAAAATTTTAAAAACACTTTGCCCTGTATTTGTTCTGCTGTGCTCTGAGAATGCTGCACTGGCATCATCCTGCGAGGATGAAGGGACGATCTCAGTAACAGGAACTGCAAGTGTAACTGCAACTCCTGATGTTGCCTCATTGAGCTTTGTGGCAGCATCATCTGGAAAAGATGCCAAGGCTGTAAGATCAAATGTTGAGCAGAAGGCTTTTATTCTTATTGAAAGTGCTTTAAAGCTTGGACTTAAAAAAGAGCAGATTATTTCTGAGAGTATGTCTTTGTATCCTGTCTATAACTATAATGATGGTAAAAGAGTTTTTGACGGTTACAATGCTAATCGAGAGATTACTTTCAAAATTTCTGATTTTACGTTGATTGAAAAACTGACCGATCTTGCTTTAAAGGCTGGAATTGAGCAGATTGGCGGATTTACATATGAACTAAAAGACAGCTCATCACTTAAAAAAATTGCTGATGCAAATGCAATAACCGATGCTAAAGAAAAGGCTTTAAGACTTGCTCAGGGCTTTAATGTTAAGGTCAAAGGAGTCTGCAGAATCAGTTTTTCAGATGCACAGCTTGAACATGCTCCAAGATTCATGGCTGTAAATTCTGCAAAGCAGAGCATGGTTGCTGAATATACACCAGCACCTGTAAAGGTGTCATCAGAGGTTAATGTAGTCTATACAATTGACTGATAAGATCTTATATAGGCTTTAAATAAAAAATGTCTGACTTTCCTGAAAACAGTGGCAATCTTACAGTTTTTCATGATGTTGAAGAATATCTAGGTCAAAATGGAAAGATTGCCAGAACTGACAACAATTTCGTTTTCAGAGAAGGTCAGCTTAAAATGGCATTGGAGTATCAGAAGACTTTAAAGGAAAACTCATCTTTAGTCTGCGAGGCAGGTACCGGTACCGGTAAGACCTTTGCCTATCTTTTGCCAGCTCTTTTATCATCAAAAACAATTCTTATTTCTACAGCATCAAAGGCACTTCAGGATCAGCTGATTCAAAAAGATCTGCCTGCTATCTGCAATATTCTAAAGATCCCGCACAATTACATGTCATTAAAGGGATTTTCAAATTATCTTTGCAAAGACAAATATTATGAACTGTCAAATAAATTTGCCTCAAGTAATGGATTAAAACTTGATGACTATATTGATGAGAGTGCAAAGAAAATCAAAAATACAGAACAAATTGAGAGAAATAAATCTGATATAGAACTTCTTGATGATGACTCTGATTTGAAAAAAGGTGTAATCACACCTGAAATAATGGCAAAACTTGAGCTATTGGTTGAAAAAACTGATCTTGCACTTCAAAGCGATAATGAAATTGATTTTTGTGAGGTAAACTCAAAGTTTGATTCTGTTGTAGTATCAAAAGTAACAATGCATCGAGAGTACTGCAAGAAAAGGAAATGCAAATACTATGATGAGTGTTTCTGTTATCTAGCAAGAAAAAAGGCTACATCATCAAAGGTTGTTGTTATCAACCATTCTTTGTTTTTCTCAACAATGGATATTGAAGATCCCTTTAACTTTCTGTGTCCACCTGTTATGTTGCCAAAATACAGAGCTGTAGTTTTTGATGAGGCTCATGATCTTCCATCTGTTGGACGAGAGCATCTGTCATTTAGTATTTCATTATATTTAAAAAAGTGTTTTCAGGAGGATGTAGCCTTCATCGTAAAAACTCTTGTCGATGTACCTGTAAAAGACATAATTGAAGCATACAATCAGATAATTACAAGTCTTGAGTCAATGCACTCATATCTTCTTTCAAGACAGCCATATGCTGACGGTCCTAAGGCTCATATCAACTTTTACAAATATGAAGACTATTTTCAAAGCGATGATCCATTTGAAGAGTACAAGGTAGTAAGTAATCAATTCAGACAGAGAATGGTTGATTTGTATTCATCATTTCTGTCAGCAAAAAAATTGTTTATAGCTGAAAAAGAGCTTAATGAAGACTTTTTTGAATCTAGAATCATTATGTTTTCAGAAGCGATTTCTACTATTGTAAATCTGATGACTCTTGATAAGAAGGATAATGAAAATGCAGGAAAGTATGTAGGCACAGTTGAGGTATCCAAAAAGTCATTCAAACTTCAGCTCACACCTCTTGAAATTAGTGATAAGTTTGGATCTTTTATAAAAAAATGTGAAAACAACAATGTAAGTACATTATTTACAAGTGCAACAATCTGCATTGATCATAAGTTTAATAAGTTTATACGTGATATAGGTGCAAATAGCAGCGTTAACTGTATTGAGGTTGAATCAAATTTTGATTACGAAAAGCAAACCGCTTTCTTTTGTTCAAAAGATTTTCCAAAAGCAGAAGATTCTTTGAGAATAAGCAAGATTATTTGCATGCTTGAAGATCTGATAAACAATGTAAATGGTGGTGTTTTCTTGCTAACCACATCTGTTAGCGCATTAAAAACAGCTTATGAATTATGCATTGAAAAATTCTCAAAAAAGAGAGCTGTTTTGTGTCAGTACAGAGGATTGTCTAACTCAAACATGCTTTTGGAATTTAAAAAAAGTGGTAATGCCATTTTAATTGGAACTGCTTCTTTTTGGGCTGGAGTTGACGTCCCTGGAAAAGCACTATCCCTTGTTATTATTGATAAGCTTCCCTTTACATCACCATCTGATCCCTTATTTAAAGCAAGATGTCAGAGTTATGATTTAAAATTTGGTAAAAACAAAAGCTTTGCTCATTTATGTGTACCTGAGGCAGTGATTGATTTAAGACAGGGTGCTGGCAGACTTATAAGACATGAGTCAGATGTCGGAGGCTTAGTAATTGCCGATCCTAGAATTTTAAGTCATTCATATGGAAAAATCTTTTTACACTCTCTTCCTAAAATGACTGTATGCAATACTACTGATGATGTATTACAATTCTTAAAACAAAGTACAAACAGTTGAGATATGAATTTATATGAAACTTTTAGCATTAGATACAGCAACTGAGAATATTTCTGTTGCAATTTACAAAGATGGTGAGGAATTTTTCAAGAGCAATCTTGCACCACAAAAACATGCAGAGCTTATTCTTCCAATGATTGATGATTTATTAAAAGAAGCTTTAGTTGATAAAAATGAGCTTGACGGAATAGTACTTTGTGTTGGTCCAGGATCATTTACTGGTGTTAGAGTTGCAACATCAACAGCTCAGGGCTTGGCTCTTGCCTTGGATCTTAAAATTGCACCTGTAACTTCACTTGAGGCACTTGCTCTTGAGGCTCTGTCAAAAAATGAGAATGCTCCATATGTTGTAAGTTCAATTGATGCAAGAATGAATGAGCTTTATCTTGCTGTTTATAAAAATGATAACGGCAATGTTAAGCTTATCGATTCAGAGGTTGTCCTTCCTTATTCAGAGTGTGCAAAAAAACTAATGGATTTAGGAATTGACCTTGATTCATGCGCACTTGCAGGTACCGGCATTGAATATCTTAAAAAAGAAGGTCTTTTTAATGGGGTAGAGCCATCTGTTTTATATCCTAATGCCAGATTTATTCTAAAGGAAGGCAAACAAAAATTTGAATCTGGCGACGCTTTAGATCCTTCACTTGCACTGCCTTTATATGTGCGAAACGAAGTTACATGGAAAAAAGTATCAGATCAGTAACTAAGTTTTTTCTAAGTTTGTGATTTGCATAAATTGAATAATCTTTAAAATTACCTATACTATACAGGTCAGTATTGGTAGGTAATTTATGGCTATAAACTCAATCGGATCTGGTTACCAGATTATTCAGAATCCTGTAAATCTGCAGCGACTTGAGCAGCAGAATCAGTTGCCTGCACCTAAGCAAAATGTTACAGAAAGCAAAGTAGCAGATGTTTCATCTTCTTATAAAGAGAAGAGTTCCAATGCCAGCAGTTCTGATTATGAGAGCATGAAAGGACAGTACGGCAGTCTTATGGATTCAAAGAATTCAAAAATTGCTGCATACAAAAGTGTTTTAAATCAGGATGCAAGAGAAAATATCAGCTCTAAACTTGGAATCAGCGTTTACGCCTGATTATCTTTTTTTTTTTCACTTCTTTTGGTTAATAAAAAATACTCCTAGATGGTGCTCTATTGAGCACCATACTGGGGAGATCAATTATTGTTTGCTAGCCACCTAGCAGATTCATTGCAATCTGAGGTCTCTGATTTGCCTGAGTCAAGACACTCTGAGCAGCCTGCTGGATAATCTGCTGAGCTGACAGATTTGAAGCTTCCTCAGAGTAATCAGTATCACGGATACGTGATCTTGCATCTGATACATTTTCAGCGACATTTTCCTGATTACGGATTGTTGATTCCATTCTGTTTTGCAATGCACCAAGCTCAGCTCTCTTAGAATCAACAATATTTATGATCTTGTCGATTGTCTGTATAGTATTCTGAGCTGCTGATGCAGAATGAACAGAAAAGGCATAATATGACACTGTTTGATTATTACCTACAACAACCTTTTCTTCATAAAGACCATTTGTGGTGTTATCTTGAGTTGCAGCACCACCCATTTCTAAACTACCACTACCAGTCTGCTTCTTATACTGAGCACAGATACCTGATATGGTAAAACCGTTTGACATAGTCACAGTCAGGGTATCAAATGCATAGGCACCAACCTGGAATGAAAGTTCACCTTTATTGTTGAATATACCTTTGCTTGCACCTGCAAGACATTGCTGACCACCAAAGGTTGTCTTACATGCAATACGTGTAATTTCCTGTGACAGTTGCAGTACTTCTTCATGGATAGCCTGACGGTCAATAGTAGTATTAGTTCCGTTAGCAGCCTGAAGAGCTAAAGTACGGATACGCTGAAGCATTGATGTGGTTTCATCAAGAGCACCTTCCATGGTCTGGCAAAGAGCAATACCGTCATTGGCATTTCTGTTACCCTGCTTAAGACCATTAATCTGAGATGTTAATCTGTCAGAAATCTGCAAGCCTGCAGCATCATCCTTAGCAGAATTAATTCTTAAACCTGAAGATAAACGCTTAAAGGTTGTATCTAAAGATTTAGTTGCGTTATTTAATCGTCTTTGTGCATTTATAGACGATGTATTTGTTTGTACATATAGAGCCATTTTCTTTTCTCCCCGAATTTGCTTATAGCATAATTTATACTTTAGATAGCTCTTGTACTGTTATATTGACAGTACACTAAAGTTGATTAATTCTATGAAAAAAGTGTGCCAACTTATAATTAAGTTAGATTATCTATATGAAAATTAAAGAAAATTATAATTGTTTAATGATTAAAAAAAACAAAGGTGGCAATTTTTTGCCACCTTTATCTGCCTGGAATTTGAGGAGATGTTTATTAGTTTCCAAGCAGATTCATTGCAATCTGAGGTCTCTGATTTGCCTGAGTCAAGACACTCTGAGCAGCCTGCTGGATAATCTGCTGAGCTGACAGATTTGAAGCTTCCTCAGAGTAATCAGTATCACGGATACGTGATCTTGCATCTGATACATTTTCAGCGACATTTTCCTGATTACGGATTGTTGATTCCATTCTGTTTTGCAATGCACCAAGCTCAGCTCTCTTAGAATCAACAATATTTATGATCTTGTCGATTGTCTGTATAGTATTCTGAGCTGCTGATGCAGAATGAACAGAAAAGGCATAATATGACACTGTTTGATTATTACCTACAACAACCTTTTCTTCATAAAGACCATTTGTGGTGTTATCTTGAGTTGCAGCACCACCCATATTTAAACTACCACTACCAGTCTGCTTCTTATACTGAGCACAGATACCTGATATGGTAAAACCGTTTGACATAGTCACAGTCAGGGTATCAAATGCATAGGCACCAACCTGGAATGAAAGTTCACCTTTATTGTTGAATATACCTTTGTTTGCACCAGCAAGACACTGCTGACCACCGAATGTGGTTTTACATGCAATACGGGTAATTTCCTGTGAAAGCTGTAAAACTTCCTCGTGGATAGCCTGACGGTCAATAGTTGTATTAGTTCCGTTAGCAGCCTGAAGAGCTAAAGTACGGATACGCTGAAGCATTGATGTGGTTTCATCAAGAGCACCTTCCATAGTCTGGCAAAGAGCAATACCGTCATTGGCATTTCTGTTACCCTGCTTAAGACCATTAATCTGAGATGTTAATCTGTCAGAAATCTGCAAGCCTGCAGCATCGTCTTTAGCTGAATTGATTCTTAAACCTGAAGATAAACGCTTAAAGGTTGTATCCAGAGATTTTGTTGCATTATTCAATCGTCTTTGTGCATTTATAGACGATGTATTTGTTTGTACATATAGAGCCATTTTCTTTTCTCCCCAAATAATGATTATTGTCTTCAGACTAGCTCCACTGTCGAAAAAATCGATATAATCTGAAGTTACTTATTGATATGAAAAAAGTATGCCAGATAATATTATTTATTATTTAACGCTTTGAAAAACAAATAAAAAATTGTATGTATTATTTTTTTAGCAAAGAAAAAGAAAATAGTGAGAATTATAAAAAGGCATTAATTTGCCGGTTTTCTGACAGAACAATTTAATATTTTTATTTCTTGTTGATTTTTAAGGTGCTAAGACGGTATCGGCTTATATTTGATGATATAATCAACATGTATTCATTTTTTTTTAGAAAGCTTATATGTCGAAATTATCATCTAATCAAGAGATACTTGATATTCATGCAATGCTTGATACACCTCCAAGTGTAGAGCAGATTCACAATGTTATTGAAAAAGAGTTAGAAACAGTTCAGGACGTCGTAAGATACCTTGTATCTGTTTTTGCAACCTATGATGTTTATGTCGGTCACGGCACTGATAACTACTGGGATGAAGCTCAGGAAATTGTTCATGCTGTTATGCATCTGACCCCTCCTGTAGATGAGCTTGTTCTAAATACTAAACTTACAGCCTATGAAAGAGAGATAATTTCAAAAATCGCAATTTTAAGAGCGATTGAGAAGATCCCGACTCCTTATCTGACTCATAGAGCATTCTTCTGTTCAAAACAATTCTATGTTGATGACAGAGTTATTATCCCAAGATCTCCTATTGGCGAGCTTATTGAAAACGGCTTCTCTCCATATATAAGCAAGTCACCAGAGCGTGTTCTTGATATGTGCACAGGCTCTGGATGTATTGCAATTGCTATTGCTCTGCAGTTTGACAGGGATATTGAAGTTGATGCTGTTGATATCAGTGATGATGCTCTTGATGTTGCAAACATTAATGTAGAAGCTTATGCCCTTGAAAATGAAGTTACACTAATCAAATCAGATTTGTTTGACAATCTTCTAAAAGGTGATAAGTATGATGTGATTGTTGCAAATCCTCCATACGTTGATGAATACGATTTGAGCACAATGCCTGATGAATATCACTGCGAGCCTGATTTGGCTTTAGGCTCAGGTGCTGATGGTCTTGACTGTGCTAAGAGAATTTTAGCTGATGCTCCTGAATTCCTTGAGGATGACGGAATTCTTATCATGGAAGTTGGTAACTCAGAAGAGCATTTAGTAGATTTATTCCCAACCGTCCCTTTCCATTTTGTTGATCTTAAAAAGGGCGGATGCGGTGTTTTCATTCTTTCAAAAGAGCAGCTTGTTGCATACCATGATATTTTCCAAAAAGCTGCAGATGAGGTATTAAATGGCAGCAAATAGTTTCGGTGAGGTTTTTACCATTACTACCTGTGGTGAAAGTCATGGTGCTGCACTGGCCTGTATTATTGATGGTGTACCTCCATTAGTTGAGCTGTCAGAAGAAAATATCCAGCCGGATCTTGATAGAAGAAGACCTGGCAGCACAAGATATGGTACCCCAAGAAATGAGGCTGATGCTGTAAAGATCATATCAGGTGTTTTTGAGGGAAAAACTACAGGTACACCTATTGGTCTTATTATTGAAAACACATCTCAGCGTTCAAAAGACTATTCAGATATCATGGATAAGTTCAGACCTGGTCATGCTGACTATACTTATCTTGCTAAATACGGTATTCGCGATTATCGTGGTGGTGGACGCTCTTCAGCCCGTGAAACTGCGATGCGTGTTGCAGCTGGTGCAGTTGCCAAAAAAGTATTAAATGATCTGTTCAATATAAGCATTGATGGATGTGTTAGTGCAATCGGTGATATTTCAACTGACGTATATTCAGCGAAAAATGCACTGGAAAACGAATTTAATTTTTCAGATCCAAATAAGATTGATGATCTTAAGGCCTTGTTTAAAGATCTTGCCACAAAGGGGGACAGCGTTGGTGCTGTTGTTGAGGTACGCGCTCATAATGTTCCTTGTGGACTTGGAAATCCTGTCTTTGACCGTTTGGATGCAAAAATTGCCTATGCCATGATGGGTATCAATGCAGTTAAGGGAGTAGAAATCGGAGACGGTTTTGCTCTGGCAGCAATGAGAGGCTCACAGGCTAGAGATGAGATAACAAAGGATGGTTTTCAATCAAATCATTCAGGTGGTATTCTAGGTGGCATTTCTTCAGGTCAGGAGATAAAGGTAAAAATTGCTTTAAAACCAACTTCAAGTATTCTTGTTCCTGGTAGAAGCATCAACCGTTTTGGTGAAGAATGCGAGGTCGTTACAAAGGGCAGACATGATCCTTGTGTAGGCATCAGAGCAGTTCCTATTGCAGAGGCTATGCTTGCATGCTGTCTTTTAGATGCACTTTTACTGCATAAGGCTCAATGTTTTAATGTAAATGAGCAGAGCTTTGTTCTTCCTTCTGAGTAAATAATTTAAAATACGGCAGTCAACTGCCGTATTTGCTATCTTAATTATCCTTTTACCTCATCTTCTTTTGCTTTTAAGGCAAGCATTGTCTTACCATCACTGTTACTGTTCAGATCTAAAGATGCAAGAAAAGTATCATTCATGATCATATTTTCAGTAATGCCTTTTCTTATAGCTTTAACCTGACCCTCCTTGCTGATATTCTTGTACTCTTGTTTCTCAAGTCTGTCTTCTATAGCTAATAATGAATTATTATATTCATTACTGCTATTATTTGATAAAAGTGACTGATTATGATTATTTCCTGTTTGATTATTAGAGCTATCAGATGGTTTTATAACACCTGCATTGTTATTTTGGTCTTCCTTTCTGGTAATAATTACAGAATGCAAAATATTGTCTTTTGCCTGATTGTCCTTAACAAAATAGAATTGGGTTCCGTTAACCTTGCTGCTCAATGTATGTGAATAGGTACCTGGATTCAAGATATTATCTGTATACTGCTTTTGTACATCAATATAGTCGTCCTGTCTAAAATATTTGTTATCAGTCAGATCAGAATAATCATATTGTGTTTTCTTTGTATCATCATATTCAAAGATATAATCGCTATCTACAAAATAAGGTGTATAGAAATTCTTATTCTGGTATTCTCCGTTATAAACAATGTAGTTTTCATCCTTTAAATGTGCATTCTCTTCATACTTCACACCTTTTAGATTTTTGGCAAAAGCTTTTAATGATGAATTATCAAAATTGTCTTTTACTACAATAGCTCCTTTTATAGATGAATTATCGTCCAGTCTGCCTGCTATTGCACCAAGGTTAATATCAGAGTTGCTCTGGTATTTTGACTGTGTTTGCACATCAAAACCGCCAGCTAGATTTTCAAGCTTATTGTTTACTCCATTATTCTCAACAATACCTGCAATTGCTCCTATATTTGCCTTAAAATCACCTTTTGCATTAATATCAATACTCAGTCTGTCTGTTTCAACATTCATAAGATCGGAGCCTAAAACAGATCCTGCCAGTGCGCCTATATTGCCTCTGTCAAGATCGGTTGTAATACTGATCTTTGGATTTGATATTTTAAGATTACTAATCCTAGCTTTATCAAGTGAGCTGAAAAGACCAGTATTTTCAGTGCTAATACCATCCTTTGTGATCTGATAGGTGACAGTATTGTAACAACCGTCTATAGTGCCTTTAAATGCATTGTTTTTGCCTATAGAGTCGTTAAGTGTACCGATATCAATATCATTAGTTAAAAAGTATTCACCAACTAAATTATCTGAAATTGAAATAAAGTCAGATCTTGTTGAAACTGCAGTTTTGCCAAGCTGTGAAACGACACCTGATTCTTCTGAAAACTTATAGTCTTCATTAAGATCGATATTCTTGCTACCACCAATATCAATTCTTTTTACAGATGAAGCTAAAATAATATTATTACTATCTTTGTTTGTAAGAGGCTTGTGATTACCATCATCAGATATTCCTTTAATATTCTCAATATTACCAATGATTATCTGACTACCATCCATTGTAAGATTGTTAGTTGTTATATTTCCAACAGCTCTGATTTTGCCCATGCCTTTATAGCTAAGAGTAATATCATTACCATTCAAGAATCTGTTTACATTTTCTTCAGTTAACTTTGCCGTTGACAGATAAACCTTACCAGCTGCGATATTAGAGCCTTTTGATAGAGTTATTCCATTTGGATTGAATAAATAGAATTCACCTCCAGATGAGCACAGAATATTGCCGCTAATCACTGATGCCTTAGGGCCTCTCACGAAATTCAGATATCTATTAGCATCAAATATCACGTTATTTGAATCTCCTACTGAGAAATCTGACCATGAAATTACATTATTCTTAGTACTCGATGTTATGAACATCTGATTACCAATTGTATTTGTAGATGCATTTCCATGTATGTTTAGTGCACCTGATGGTAATACTGACTGAGCGTTTGCCTTTGTAATTAGAATCGCAATCAATAGATTTGCAAATACTTTTAAAAATTTCATATGATTTTTTCCTTACTAATAGTTATATCCAAACTGAACAAGTGTGCTAATGCTGTCGCGTGCTTTTGACTGATGTTTTCCTACAGCCTTGCTAAGTGATATTTCTGAGAAGAATCCTTTATATTCAAGATTTGCTTTAATACCAACACCAAAGAAACTTTCTTTTTTACTGTGCTGATTCTTAAGATGAGACTGCATCAGTTCTAATGATATTTTTGAATTGAAAAGATCGTTATTGTGTCTGCTTATTCCTGTTGAGACAAAAAGACCTAAATCACCTGCAGCAAGATTTGACTGATATGCATAAACAGCCTGATCACCACCTGCATTGAAAAGATCAATAGGATCAACTTCCTTATTTGATAACTGAATGTTAGCTCTTAAATTTAATGAGTATATATCAGATAAAAAGTAGTCAAAAGTATTATTGCTGTTTAAAAGGAAATAAGGATTTTCAGAATAGATAGAGTAGTCATCCTTATTATCTGTCTTGCTAAGTGCAATTCTACTGTCGGTTTTAAAAAGTGCAGATCTGTTAATATTGTGATAATCATGAGTGAAACCTACGTAGCTTCCTACGTTGCGTCTTTTCATTTCAATATCAAAACTTTTAAATTTGTCTTTGATATTTCTAAAATAGGCACCACCTTTTATCATTGTCATGTTGAATGGATCGCTATAGGCAATATTCTGTAAATAAAGCTCAATTCCTGACATATCGCCTTTGACATCGGTCAGAGCATAATTTTTTTTGATTGAATATGCTCCATAGTTTATGTTCGCACCAACATATACGAAACTGTCAGAAAGAAGATAAGCATAGTCAGCAACAGTATTGAACTGACCTTTATCAGTTGCATTTAGGCCAATAAAACCTCTGTCAGCATTATTTGTCAGATTATTTGAGCCTATAAGAGCAGTCAGTCTTTGTTTACCGGTAGAATTTGTACCATGGTTGTCATAGTAGACAGATGCATTAATTCGCTTCTTTTTCTTTGCTACAAGATCCATCATATAAAATGATTCATCTGCTTTTAAAAAGTAGGCTTTTTCAAGATCATCTGATGTTACTGGAGTGAGTACAACATCCACATCAAAAGCACCAAGAGCTTTAACCTTATTGAGATGGTCACTAATCGAGCTGTCATTTACAGATGATGCAGGATTTGCTCTGGCTTTTGCAAGCAGAGAGTAAACTCTCTTATATGGAATGTTTGTATCATTTGCGATTCTGCTTTTTAAGACCTTAAGTTTGTCAATAACAATTGTTACATTACCATCTGATGCATTCTGATAAGGATATAAAGCAAGTGCGCCTATAAAACCATAAGTTGCATACAGATTATTAAGGTTACTTACAATATTATTGAGAAGAGAAACAGTAATGCCTTGACCAATATACTGATTGACAACACTGTTAATCACTTTTCTGTCAGTCTTAGCGTCGTATTCATATGGTGCCTCAATAGTGACTGATTTTAAGGTCATAGCTTGAGACACAGAAAAGCAAAAAGGAATAAGAATAAAAAGATAACAGAATAATTTTCTAAAAATAGCTTTTGCTTTCATTTTTTTCTCCTAAAAAGGTGATTAAAAATTTTGAGCGTATGCTATCAGACAAGAAAAAAAATCCTGTTCGCAAATGGCGTTTTGTGCCACTTTTGAAAATTAGTCTTTGATTTATAATAAAAATAAAAATTTTAAAAAGGCTTGATTTTCTTAAAAAGAACAGAGATCAGGATAAGTAAATGCAGTTTAAATGCATTCTATAAATGGATTTGAAGAGAGTAGAAATAAAAAAAGACAGAAAAATCTGTCTTATCGGAGTGGTGCCCGGGGTCGGAGTCGAACCGACACGGAAGTATAAGTTCCGAGGGATTTTAAGTCCCTTGTGTCTACCAA